>NZ_JAGSGD010000001.1:3165514-3493528 GCF_016772415.1 Phenylobacterium glaciei | reverse complement strand
CCCTGTAAGCACCCATGCGCTATCTGCCCCTGACCCCGGCCGACCGGGCCGAGATGCTCGGCGTCATCGGTGTGGCCACCATCGACGACCTGTTCGTCGACGTCCCCGCCGCCGCCCGCAAGGCCGACCTCTTCGACCTGCCGCTGCATGCCGGCGAGATGGAGGTGGAGCGCGCATTGGCGGCCCTGGCGGCCAAGAACCGTTCGGCCGGCGCCGGGCCGTTCTTCTGTGGGGCGGGGGCCTACAAGCACCACGTGCCGGCCACGGTGGACCACATCATCCAGCGGTCGGAATTCCTCACCAGCTACACGCCCTACCAGCCAGAGATCGCCCAGGGCACCCTGCAGGTGCTGTTCGAGTTCCAGACCCAGGTGGCGGCCCTGACCGGACTGGATGTGGCGAATGCGTCTATGTACGACGGCTCCACGGCCTGCGCCGAGGCGGTGATGATGGCCCAGCGGGTCACGCGCCGGAAGAAGGCGGTGCTGTCGGGCGGCCTGCATCCGCACTATGCGGCGGTCACCCAGACCATCGCCCATGCCGAGGGCATGGAGATCAGCCGCCAAGCTGTGGCTATCGACGCTGAGGCCGCCGTGCTTTCGGCCATCGACGCCGAGACCGCCTGCGTCGTGGTCCAGACCCCCAACGTGTTCGGCGTCGTCACCGACGTCAGCAAGATCGCCGAGGCGGCCCACGCCGCCGGCGCTCTGCTGATCGTGGTGACCACCGAGGCCGTCTCCTACGGCCTGCTGAAGTCTCCCGGCGAGATGGGCGCGGACATCGCTGTGGGCGAGGGGCAGTCGATCGGGGTCGGCCTGAACTATGGCGGTCCCTATGTCGGCCTCTTCGCCGCCCGGGAAAAGTTCGTCCGCCAGATGCCGGGCCGGCTCTGCGGCGAAACGGTGGACGCCGACGGCGCGCGGGGCTTCGTCCTGACCCTGTCGACCCGCGAGCAGCATATCCGCCGCGAGAAGGCGACCTCCAACATCTGCACCAACTCCGGTCTCTGCGCGCTCGCCTTCACCATCCACATGACGCTGCTGGGGGAGCGCGGGCTGCGGGAACTCGCGGCCCTGAATCACAGTCGGGCCCGCGAGCTGCGCGATGCGCTCGCCGCCGTTCCCGGGGTGGAGATCCTGTCGCCGCGCTTCTTCAACGAGTTCGCGATCCGCGTTCCGGGCAAGGCCGCCGAGGTCGTCGAGGCTCTGCTGGCCGACGGTGTTGTCGCCGGCGTGCCCTTCAGCCGTCTCGATCCCAAGGCCGGGATGGACGACGTGCTGCTGGTGGCCGCCACCGAGACCACGACGCGGGGTGATATCGCCGCCTTCGCCCAGGCCCTGAAGGGGAGGACCGCCTGATGGCCATGTCCAATATCGGCCGTCCGACCCAGCCCCAGGCTGGCGGCGCCACCTCCGCCCACACCTCGCTCACCGGCGCCCGCGGCCTGCTGCAGGACGAGGCCCTGATCTTCGAGATGGGCGGCTGGGACAAGAGCGGCGTCGATTTCGACCTGCCCAGCCAGGACGCCTCTGACCTGGGCGACCTGGTCCGCACTGCGCCGATCGGCCTGCCGGGCCTGTCGGAACCCGAGGCCATGCGCCACTTCGTGCGCCTGTCCCAGAAGAACCACGCCATCGACCTGGCGCTGTATCCGCTGGGCTCGTGCACCATGAAGCACAACCCGCGGCTCAACGAGAAGATGGCCCGCCTGGCCGGCTTCGGCGACCTGCACCCGATGTCGCCGCAGTCGACGACCCAGGGCGCCCTGGAGCTGATGGACCGCCTGGCCCATTGGCTGAAGACCCTGACCGGCATGCCCGCCGTGGCTCTGTCGCCCAAGGCCGGCGCGCACGGCGAGCTGTGCGGCCTGCTGGCCATCAAGGCGGCCCATGAGGCCAAGGGCCAGGCCCATCGCCGCACTGTCCTGGTGCCTACCTCCGCTCACGGCACCAATCCCGCCACCGCAGCCTTCGTCGGCTATGACGTGGCCGAGATCGCCCAGACCGCGGACGGGCGCGTCGACCTCGCTGATCTGGAGGCCAAGCTGTCGCCGGACGTGGCGGCGATCATGGTCACCAACCCCAACACCTGCGGCCTGTTCGAGCGCGACATCATCGAGATCGCTCGCCTGACCCATGCGGCCGGGGCCTACTTCTACTGTGACGGCGCCAACTTCAACGCCATCGTCGGCAAGGTGCGCCCTGGCGACCTGGGCGTCGACGCCATGCACATCAACCTGCACAAGACCTTCTCCACGCCCCACGGCGGCGGTGGGCCCGGCGCGGGTCCGGTGGTGCTGTCGGAGGCCCTGGCTCCCTACGCCCCCACCCCCTGGGTGGTGAGCGCCGGCGAGGGCTTCAAACTGGTGGAGGAGGCCGAAGACGAGGCCGCCGACACCTTCGGCCGGATGGTCGCCTTCCACGGACAGATGGGCATGTTCGTGCGCGCCTACGCCTACATGCTCAGCCACGGGACCGACGGCCTGCGCCAGGTGGCCGAGGACGCGGTGCTGAACGCCAACTACATCAAGGCCAAGCTGTCGCCGGTGATGAGCCCGGCCTTCCCGGACGGGCCCTGCATGCACGAAGCCCTGTTCGACGACAGCTGGCTGGAGGGGACGGGGGTCACCACGCTGGACTTCGCCAAGGCGATGATCGACGAGGGCTTCCACCCCATGACCATGTACTTCCCGCTGGTGGTGCACGGGGCCATGCTGATCGAGCCGACGGAGACGGAGTCCAAGCAGGAGTTGGATCGGTTCTGTAATGCTCTGACCCTGCTGGCGGAGGCCGCCAAGGCGGGCGATGTGGAGCGGTTCACCGGCGCGCCCTACCTGGCGCCTCTGCGACGCCTGGATGAGACCCTGGCCGCCCGCAAGCCTCGGTTGACGTGGCGCCCGGAGCCCACAACTGTGGCGCCGGCGCCCATGGCGGCTGAATAGCTACAGTCTGGACGAAATTTAACCCGCGCGAACCTTTACGACTCCGTCGAGCGTTCCCATACCTGACTCGTGCGGTCACCGACCGACCTCCCCGTTTGACGGGCCGCGCACTCCAGGTTTGAAAACGTGTCCTACGCCATCCCCAGCGTGCGCGCTCTGCGCGCCAACGACGACTCTGCCCGCGAACTGGCGGCCAAGATTGGCCGATTCCTGCTCGTGATGCTCGGTCTCGCCATCATGGCCGTGGGTCTTGTGACGTCGGTGCTGCCCGGTCACCTGGGTCTGCCGATCCTGGTGGTTGGTCTGATGATCGTGCTGCGCAATTCCTTCAAGGCGCGCCGCCGCTTTGTCGGCATTCAGCGGGCGCACCCGAAAATGGTCTTCCCCCTGCGCCGCCTGATGCGTCGGGAGCCGGAGATCGCCGCGGTGTTCTGGCAACAGATGCTGCGGATGGAGAAGGTGATCCTGCCGGGCCGCTATCGCTTCGCCCGCAAGGTTCGCCGCTGGCTGCACCCCAGCCGCTCAGGCTCGATCTTCGCCAAATAGGGTCTGCCAGGTCGGACAAGGTGTGGCGCCCGCGCCGCGCGAGGTCTGAATTGGACATAAACCTTAAAATTTAACCGGCCTGTCGCCTTTACGAGGCATCCCTGCGTTCGCATATGCGTCTACAGGACAACCGCCCGACCTCCCCAAGCGGACGCGCGTCCCAAATCCTGGTTTGAACCAAAGTGTCCTACGCCATGCCCAGCGTGCGCGCCCTGCGCGCCTCCGATGACTTCGCCCGCGAGCTGGTGGCTCGGATGGTGCGCGTCGGTCTGGCCTCGCTGGGGTTGCTGATCGTGCTGGCCGGGATCGCCGTGGCGCCCCTGCCGGGCCCCGGCGGCCTGCCGGTGATCGTGGTCGGCCTGATGCTGGTGCTGCGCAACTCCTTCAAGGCGCGGCGCACCTTCGTTCGTTTCCAGCACGCCCATCCGAAGATGATCTTCCCGATCCGCCGCCTCCTTCGGCGCGAGCCGGAGATCCTGCTGGTGGCCTGGCAACAGGCGCTGCGGATCGAGCGACTGATCGTGCCGCGCAAACTTCGCTTCGCCGTGCGCACCCGCAAGCGCTTCCGGCGCGCCCGCGTTTCCTAGACGCCAACGAAAAAGGCCTCCCGCGAGGGAGGCCTTTGAACGTCGTCGATGAAGCCAGGTCCTATTGGAGCTTGGCGCCCATCTGCGTGATCGCCCCGTCGATCAGCGGGTCGGACTTCAGACCCGTCAGCCGGCTGGTCAGCACGCTCTCGGCGATCTGGGTCGCCAGATCGGCGGCGGCGGCCTTCACCTCGGCGGAAGCTTGGGCTTCGGCCGTCGCGATCTTGCGTTCGGCCAGTTCACCGCGACGCTTGATCTGCTCTTCCAGCTGAGCCTTGGCCTCGATCGCCATGCACTTGGCGTCTTCCTGGGCGTTGGCCAGCAGCTCGGCCGACAGCTTTACGGCGTCGGCGCGTTGTTGCTTGACCTCGGCCAGCAGGCGAGTGGCTTCGTCGCGCAGCGCCTGGGCTTCGTCCAACTGCGCCTGGATGGCCTTGCCGCGGGCGTCGAGCGCCCCCACGGCCATGCCGGGCACCTTGGCGTAGATCAGGGCGCCGATGAACACCAGGAGGCCGACAGTGACCCAGGTGTGCGCGTCTTGCAGGAGTTCCACGTCGGAGTCTTTCTAAGCTAGGCCTTGGCGGCGGCTTTGAGCTCGGCCGCCGAGGCGGCCTTACCGGTCAGCTTGGCCACGATGGCTTCGGCGGTGTCGGAGGCGATGCCGGCGACTTGGCTGAGGGCCTTGTCGCGAGCTTCGAAGATCCGAACCTCGGCGGCGGCCAGGCTCTTGGCGAGCTTGGCTTCCTCCTCGGCTTGGCGGACGGCGCTTTCACCCTTGGCCTTCGCCTTGGCGTCGCCGGCAAGCTTCTGAGCTTGGGCGCGCGCCTGAGCGACTTCCTGGGCGACCGCGGCGGCCTGCGCCTCGGACTCTTCCTTCATTTTCCGCGCCGCGGCGATGTCACCGGAGATCCGGTCCTCGCGCGCTTCGATGGTCCCGCCCAGCTTGGGGACGAAGACCTTGGAGAACAGGAAGAAGAGGATGCCGAAGATGATCAGCATCCACACCATCTGGCCTGGCCATTGGGCCAGGTCGAACTGCGGCAGACCGCCCGAGCCATGCTCGACGGCGGCGCCCGCTACGGCGTGAGCCGCTTCGGTCACGGGCTCGGCCACGACGGCTTAGACCTGAACGAAGAGGATGATGAAGGCCATCACGAGGGCGAAGATGCCCATGGCTTCCGTCACGGCGAAGCCGAGGAACAGCATGCCGCGTTCGGCGGCCGCGGCCGACGGGTTGCGCATGGCGGCTTGCAGATAGTTGCCGAACAGGATGCCGAGGCCGGCGCCGGCGCCGATGAGGCCGGTCATGGCAAGGCCCGCACCGATGTACTTGGCGGCAGTAACGTCCATTTTGGATAGTCCCTTTGTAGAGGTGGGGTTAGTGGCCGTGATCGAGGTTCACGACATCGCTGAGATAGGTGCAGGTCAGGGCCGCGAAGACGAAGGCCTGCAGGAAGGCGACGATGAATTCCAGGGCCATCAGAGCGATGACCATGGAAAGGCTGAGAGCGGAGCCGACCAGGCCGAGATAGGCCAAGCCGCCGTTGGCGATGGCGAAACCGCCCAGGCCGACGACGAAGCTGCCGAACATATACATGACCACGTGGCCGCCGATGATGTTGCCGAACAACCGCATGGCCAGGGTGACTGGGCGCACCAGGAACGAGATGAACTCGATCGGCACCAGGATGAACAGCATCGGCCAGGCCACGCCCGACGGCACGAAGAGCTTGAAGAAGCCCAGGCCATTCTTGGCGAAGCCGACGATCAGCACGATGAAGAAGGTCAGGAGGGCCAGGGTCGCGGTCACCGCCAGCTGGGCGGTCACGGCGAACTGCTCGGGGAACATCCCGATCAGGTCCAGCACGGCGACGAAGGAGAAGAGGGTGAAGATGAAGGGCAGGAACGGACGGCCGCGATCACCGATCATCGAGCCGGTCAGGCCCTTGTCGACCAGGTCGTAGACGGTCTCGGCCAGTGCCTGCATCCGGCCGGGCACCACAGCGCCACGCGACGAGAACAGGAAGAAGGCGGTGATGAGGGCGGCGGCGCCCATCATGGTGGCCACGGAGTTGGTGATCGACAGATCGATCGCGCCAACGCCGGGAACCGTCACGGGCGGCAGGCTCACGATCTTCTGGATCATGAACTGGTGCATGGGCTCGATGGCGGCCATTAGCGGTTCAAGTCCTCATCCTCGTTACGCACGACCGGCGGCGCCGGGGCATTCAGTTTCGCCGCAGTCCGGTTCGCGGACGTGTAGGCGTTATAGGCCGACAGGGCGGTTCCCAGCATCAAGCCGGCGACCATTCCCCAGGGCGTGGTGTGCAGGAAGTGGTCGAACAACCACCCGAACCCCAAGCCCCCCAAGACCCCGCCGATCACCCCTCCGAGGAGGCGATAGCCTTCGCCCATCGCGGCCTCGCTTGAGGCCTTGTGGGGGCCCCGCTTGGTCGCGGTCTCGAAGGCGTCGAGCCGTTCGTCGAGGCGCTTGATGGCCTCTTCGTTCGAGTCGTCCGGCTGCGGCATTGCTTCAGGTCTTTAAAGGGACCGCGACAACTGTCCGCGGCCCGGCCAGGTCGCGGCGGAACCTATAGAGCCGGGTGCAGTGCGTCAAGGTCGGGAAACTGTTATTTAAGAGCCTGATTTCTATCAGCTTTTCGACCCGCGGCAAACGGCCTCGTCCGCGACTCCTGACGGTGGAGTATCCCGAGGCTCTTCCTGTCCCTGTTCGGGCGCGAGCGCTACTGCGCCGCCATGGCCTCGGCCTGGCGAAGGTCGACCGAGACGAGCTGGCTGACGCCGCGCTCGGCCATGGTGACGCCGAACAGCCGGTCCATGCGGGCCATGGTCACAGGGTTGTGGGTGATGGCGATGAAGCGCGTCTCGGTGCGCCGCCGCATCTCGTCCAGCAGGTTGCAGAAGCGGTCGACATTGGCGTCGTCCAGGGGCGCGTCCACCTCGTCCAGCACGCAGATGGGGGCGGGGTTGGCCAGGAAGACCGCGAAGATCAGGGCCGCGGCGGTCAGGGCCTGCTCGCCGCCGCTCATCAGGCTCATGGTGGCCATGCGCTTGCCGGGCGGGCAGGCGAAGATTTCCAGCCCCGCCTCCAGCGGATCGTCGCTTTCCACGAGCCGCAGTTCGGCGACGCCGCCCTCGAACAGGGTCTCGAACAGGGCCTTGAAGTGCTCATTGATGACCTCGAAGGCGGCCACCAGGCGCTCGCGGCCCTCGCCGTTCAGTTCGTCGATTCCCTGGCGCAGCTTGCCGATGGCGCCGGTCAGATCCAGGCGCTCGGCCTGCATGGTCTCCAGGCGGCTGGCGTGTTCGGCGGCCTCTTCCTCGGCCCGCAGGTTCACGGGGCCAATGGCGTCGCGTTGGCGCTCCAGGTTGAAGAGGTGAGCCTCCATTCCGCCCGCGTCGCCGGGGATGGCGATGGCGGCGTCGGCCAGGCTCTGGGCCAGGTCGGCGGGCTCTACACGCGCCGTCTCGCGGATCTGGGTGGTGATCTCGGCCAGGCGCTCGGCGGCGGCCTCCAGCTTCGCCGACAGGCTGGCGCGAAGCTCGCGGGCCTGGCTCGCGGCGGCGTCGCTGGCCCGGACCGCGCGATCGGCCTCGGCCCGCGCGCCTTCGGCCTGGGCGAGCGCATCGCTGCTCTTGGCCCGGCGGGCCTCGGCCGTGGCCAGTTCGTCCAGCAGCTTCTCGAAGCGGTCCTGATGGGTGGCAGGCGCGTCGTTGGCCCGGTCCAGCAAACCCTTGGCCTTGGTCCGCGCCTCTTCCAGGTGATCCAGGCGCTTGGCGGCCCCTTGAGCTCGGCGAGTCCAGTCGTCTCGGTCGCGGGTCAGGTTTTCCAGTCGGCGCGCCCGCCCCTCGCGCTCGCGGGCCTCGATCTCCATGGCGCTGCGGGCCTCGGCGGCGGCCTCGCGGGCGGGACCGGCGGCGGCGCGAGCGGCGGCCAGCTTGGCGCTCAGGTCGCCGACGGCGGTGTCCTCGGCCGATTCTGATTGCGCGACCCGCAGGATCGATTCGGTGTCGGCCAACTCGGCCTCGAAGCGGCGGATGACGTCGTCCAGGGACTGGGCGTGGGCCTCGCGGCGGGTCGCCTCGCGGTCCAGCTTTTCCAGCACGGCCCGAGCGGCCGCCACCTTCTGCTCGGCGCCCTGGGGCTGGCGGCGCGCCTCGCGCAGGGTCTCGTCGGCGGCGCGGACCCGGGCGTTGGCGGCCGCCTGGATTTCGCGGGCGGCCTTGGCCCTGGGTTCGAGGGTCTCGATCTCGGCCTCGATCTCGCCCAGCCGGGTCTTCTGCTCCATCCGGATCGCGGCGGGCTTGGGCGCATCGGCGCGGGCGGTGAACCCATCCCAGCGCCAGAGGTCGCCTTCCCTGGAGACCAGCCGCATCCCGGGTTGCAGGGCCAATTGCAGGCGGTCGCCGTCAGCGCGGGCGACAAGCGCCACATAGGCCAGCCGCGCGCCCAGGGCCCCCGGCGCCTTCACCAGCGGACCGAGCGGAGTCGCGCCCTCAGGCCAGGTTGGCGCCTGGGCGTCGCGGCCGCCCCAGAAGGCCGGCGCCTTGGGATCCAGGGCCGCGTCCAGGTCGTCGCCAAGCGCGGCGGCCAGGGCCTGCTCATAGCCCCGGTCGGGGGAAACCTCGTCGAGGGCCGGGGTGAAGCCGCCGCGCTTCTGCTGGGCGACGATGCCGGCCAGGGCGCGGGCCTCGGCGGTCAGGCGGCCCAGCTGTTCGTCGGTCTTGCGGGCGGCCTCGCGCGAGGCGAGCTCGGCCTCCTGGGCCTTGGTGCGTTCGTCCTCGGCTGCCTCCAGGGCCACGCGCAGGGCGGTGAGCGTCGCCTCGGCCCGCTCCAGTTCGGTCCTGGCCTCAGCCGCCTGGGGATTGACCGCGGGGCCGATCTGTTCGCGTTCGTGTTTGGCCTGATCCAGCGCCCGTCGGGTGCGGTTGACCCGGCCCTGGGCTTCCTCCACGCGGGCGGCGCCGGCCCGGCGGCGGGCTTCGTCGGCGGCGGCCTGGGCGGCCAGGGCCTCGACCGCCGCGTCGGCCTCGACGCGGGCGGCGTCGGCGGCCCTGGCGGCGGCCTCAAGTTCGGGGGCGCGTTCCGGCGCCGCGGCGATGGCGGCCTCCAGGGCCTCGAGGTCGCCGGCCATGCGGGCCAGCGCCAGCTGGGCGTCCTCCACCATCTGCGTCTCTCGTGCGCGGTCGGCGTCGATGCGCGAGACGTCGCCGGTCAGGCGCTCCACCTCGGCGGCCAAGGCCTCACCCTCCCGCTCCAGGCGGTCGCGGTCGATGGCCAGGCGGTGCAGGACCGCGGCGGCGATGGTCTCGGCCTCGCGGAGCGGCTTGATCTGTTCCTCGGCGGCGGCGGCCCGCGTGGTGGCCCCGGCGGCCTCGCGGGCGGTCTCTTCCACGGCGCGGATGGCTTCGGAAGCCTCGGCCTGCAGTCGTTCGGCGGCGCCGCGCGCCTCGTTCCAGCGGGCGTAGAGCACCGCGCCCTGCAGGGCGCGAATCTCCGCCGACATCTTCTTGTAGCGGTCGGCCTGCCGGGCCTCGCGCTTCAGCCGGTTCAGCGTGCTCTCCAGCTCCTTGGCGACGTCCTCCAGCCGGGTGAGGTTCGTCTCCGCCGCCCGCAGGCGCAGCTCGGCCTCATGGCGCCGCGTGTGCAGGCCCGAGACGCCGGCGGCCTCCTCCAGGATCATCCGCCGGTTCTGCGGCTTGGCGGCGATCAGCTCGGAAATCTGCCCCTGGCGCACCAGGGCCGGAGAATTCGAGCCCGTTGACGCATCTGCAAAGAGCAGCTGCACGTCGCGGGCGCGCACCTCACGGCCGTTGATCCGGTAGGTGGAGCCCTCGCCCTTGTCGATGCGGCGCACCACCTCCAGGACCGGATGGTCGTTGAAGGCGGCGGGCGCGCGACGGTCGGCGTTGTCGATGGTCAGCGTCACCTCGGCGTGGTTGCGCGAGGCGCGCCCGCCCGAGCCGGCGAAGATCACATCGTCCATCCCGCCGGCCCGCATGGCCTTGGCGGAGTTGGCCCCCATCACCCAGCGCAGGGCCTCGAGCAGGTTCGACTTGCCGCAGCCGTTGGGTCCGACGATGCCCGTGACTCCGGGCTCGATGCGGAACTCGGTCGCATCGACGAAGGACTTGAAGCCCGAAAGGCGAAGCCGCTGGAAGTGCACTTGAGTGCGGGGCCCTTCCTACTTCTTGGCTTGGGCGGCGGCGATGGCGGCGTCGAACTCGGCCAGGGTGGCCTCGCCTTCCTTGAAGGTCTTGCCGTTGATCTGGAAGGTGGGGGTCGAGGTGATCTTCTCTTCCTTGCTCGCCTTGTCGACGCGGGCGTTCAGGGCCTTGAGCGCCTCTTCATCGGTGATGCAGGCGTTGAACTGCTTCTCGGTCATGCCCGAGGACTGGGCCACGCGGAGCAGGACGCCGCGCATGTCGCCGGTGGTGAACATCTCTTCCTGGGCGTGGAAGACGGCGTCGAGGACGCTGAAGTACTTGTCCTTGCCGGCGCAACGGGCGGTGAGGAAGGCGGCGGCGGCCACCTCGACCGGCGGGGTCAGGAACTCGCGGAAGGTGTAGTGGACCTTACCGGTGTCGATGTATTTCGCCTTGAAGGCCGGGAAGACCTCGTTGTTGAACTTGGCGCAGTGGACGCAGGAAGCCGAGGCGTACTCGGTGATCTGGATCGGCGCCTTGGCGTCGCCCAGGGTCATGTCGGCGGCGTCGGTCTTCGCTCCCCCCTTGGAACAGCCGGCCAGGGCGAGCAGGCTCATGGCGGCGACGACGAGGAGGCGACGGCTGAAGTTCGGCATTGGACCCTCTACGGAATTCCGAAGGAAAGATTAAAGCGCGATTCCCCCCAGGCCGGGGGCAAAGTCAACGGGTGCGGCGATCGCGCAACACGCCCCGACCCAAGCTCAGCAATGCGGCCTTCAGAGGGCCGTCCGGCTCGGCGGCCAGGCTGGCGGCCAACTCGGCCTCCTTGGCGGCGTCCAGCGGGGGCAGGGGACGGCGCACGGGCCGCACCGTCTCGGGGTTCACATTGCGCAGGGGGCCCTGGACGATGCGTAGCTTATTCACCGCCCCGGTCCCCAGGAACAGGTTCACGCGAGCCACGATCTCCGGCGCCTGATGCTGGATCAGGGCCGCGGCGGCGCCGGCCACCCGGATCTCCAGGGCCGCGGGCTCTCCGGCCTTCACCTTTGAAAGCTTCACCGGCTCGGTGCGCTTGGCGATCTGCTCGCCGACGATCTCCTTCCAGCGGGCCTGCAGCGCGCCCGGCCCCTGGCCGAAGCGGGCGTCCAGGTCCTTCAGCAGCTTGGACAGGCCCCGTCCGGCGGCCGGCGGCGGCCGTCGCTGCGGCCGCGTCCGCTTGCGCGACAGGATGAAGGCCGCCTCCGCAGAGGTGGGCAGGGGACGCTTGGACATGGGGCGCAGCATACAATCCTTTTCCGCCCCTGCGTAGCGGCGGAGGGCAAGGCGAGGTCTTCGCCTTGACGCCCCCGCCCTCAGGTTCCAATCACCACCGCGACAGCCGGGGAGCCACCATGTCCGACAGCAAGCCCGCGGCCTCGCACCGCCGTATCCTGGCCGCCAGCCTGGTGGGGACGGCGGTCGAGTTCTACGACTTCTACATCTACGCCACCGCCGCCTCCCTGGTGTTTGGCAGGCTGTTCTTCCCGGTGGCCTCTCCATCGGCGCAGCTGATGAGCGCCTACGCCACCTTCGCGCTCGCCTTCTTCGCGAGACCCCTGGGCGCGGCGGTGTTCGGCCACTTCGGCGATCGGCTGGGGCGCAAGTCGACCCTCGTGGCCTCGCTGATGTTGATGGGAGGATCCACCCTCGCCATAGCTTTCCTGCCCACCTACGCCCAGGCCGGCTGGGTCGCGCCCTTCCTGCTTTGCGTCCTGCGGTTCGGCCAGGGCTTTGGCCTCGGCGGCGAGTGGGGCGGTGCGGCCCTGCTGGCGGTGGAGAATGCGCCGCCCGGCTGGCGCGCCCGCTTCGGCATGTTCCCCCAGCTCGGCGCCCCGGTGGGCTTCATCGCCGCCAATGGCCTGTTCCTGCTGCTGGGGGTGCTGCTGACCCCTGAACAGTTCCTGGCCTGGGGCTGGCGCATCCCCTTCCTGCTGAGCATCGTCCTGGTGGGGGTCGGTCTCTGGGTGCGGCTGAAGCTCACCGAGACTCCGGCCTTCGCAGAGGCCATGAAGGAGGCGCCGCCCGCCAAGGCGCCGCTGGGCGAACTGCTGCGCGACTTCCCGCTGCAGACGCTCGCCGGCACCTTCGCCGTGGTCTGCTGCTTCGCCATCTTCTACCTGACGACGGCCTTCGCCCTCGGCTACGGGACCACCAAGCTGGGCTATAGCCGCGAGACGTTCCTGGGGGTGCAGCTGGGCGCCATCGGCTTCATGGCCGCGGGCATCATCGCCGCCGGCTACTGGGCTGACGCCACCAGCCCCAGGCGGGTGCTGATGGCCGGCTGCATCGCCACGGTGGCGGGCGGCTTCCTGCTGGCCCCGATGATGGGTTCGGGCTCGCTGTGGCTGATCTGGGGATTCCTGTCGCTGGGCCTCGCCATGATGGGCCTGGTCTATGGCCCGCTGGGCGCCTTCCTGCCCGGCCTGTTCCCGGCCCGCGTCCGCTACACCGGCGCTTCAGTGGCCTTCAACATCGGCGGCATCCTGGGCGGCGGCCTGGCCCCGATGATCGCCCAGGCCCTGGCCGACAAGGGCGGCCTGGTCCCGGTGGGCTACTACCTCAGCGGCGCGGCCGTCATCAGCCTGGTGGCTCTGCTCTTCCTCAGGCGCCAGGCCGAATGAACCCGGAGGCTCTGCGAGCCAAGTTGCTGGCCTGGTACGACGGGGAGGCGCGCGATCTCGCCTGGCGGGTGGGGCCGACCGACGGCCGCGCCGGCGTGCGCCAGGACCCCTACCGGGTCTGGCTGTCGGAGGTGATGCTGCAGCAGACCACCGTGCCGCATGCGACGCCCTATTTCCTGAAGTTCACCGCCCGCTGGCCCACGGTCACGGCCCTGGCCAACGAGGACGACGGCGAGGTGATGGCGGCCTGGGCGGGGCTGGGCTACTACGCTCGCGCCCGCAACCTGCTGGCCTGCGCCCGGGCCGTGGCCAAGGATCACGGCGGGATTTTCCCGGACACCGAGGAGGGACTGCGCGGCCTCCCGGGCCTGGGCCCCTATACCGCCGCCGCCGTGGCCGCGATCGCCTTCGACCGGGCGACCAATGTCGTGGACGGCAATGTCGAGCGCGTCGTGTCGCGCCTGTTCGCCGTCGAAACCCCGCTGCCCGACGCCAAGCCGGAGCTGAAGCGGCTGGCCGAAACCCTGGTTCGCGACGATCGCCCCGGCGACTGGGCCCAGGCCCTGATGGATCTGGGCGCCACCATCTGTAAGCCGAAGTCGCCGCTCTGCGACCGCTGTCCGGTGGCGTCGGCCTGCGCGGCCCTGGCCACCGGCGCCCCGGAGACCTATCCGCACAAGACGGCCAAGGCGATCCGGCCGCATCGCCACGGCGTGGCCTATGTCTTGACCCAGGGCGACCTTGTGGCCCTGGTCCGCCGCCCCCCCAAGGGGCTGCTGGGCGGCATGCTGGCCCTGCCCACCAGCGACTGGCGCAGCGCGCCCTTCACGGAGGCCCAGGCCCAGGCCGCCGCCCCCGCGCCCGCCGACTGGCGCCATGTCGGCGAGGTGGAGCACGGCTTCACCCACTTCACCCTGACCCTCACGCTGCTGCGGGCCGAGGGCGAAGCAGACGGCGTGATCTGGTCGCCGCGGCGTGACCTGGACGGCCTGCCCAGCGTGTTCCTGAAGGCGGCGCGGGCGGCGTTGTCGAACCTGATCTAGCGCGTCAGCGAGACGTGGAACGGGAAGTGCATCTGCAGTTCGCCGCCCTGGGCCAGTTGCTCGGGGCCGAAGGTGCGTGTCAGCTGGGCGACCACCTCGGGCGGCACGGTGTTCTGAGACGCCACGGGATTGCGCGCCAGTCGCTCGCGGAATGCGGCGTCGTCGGCGTCTCGGTCACCGCTCAGGTCCCCCACACGGTCGCAGACGATGGGCGTGGCCACCAGGCCGGGCGGCGCGCCGGCGGCGGCGCCAAGCACAATCCCGTCCAACCGCATCGGCCGCTGCACGACCCCGCAGTTGAGCATGATGAAGGTCATCGCGCCGGTATGGGCCTCGGTGGTGATGCAGCAGATATGGTTTCGGACCGGCAAGGCCCAGCCGGTGAACACGATCTCGCCCATGCCCAGCCGGATTTCCAGCAGGCCATTGTCGTCGTGGCGGCGGACCAGGCACTGGTCATGGAAGAACAGGCCCGGCGCGCGCGACGCGGTCCGTGTCGTCTCGAAGAAGCCTTCCAGATCTGCGCCCCGGGCCAGGGTCGCCTCTCGGATCTCGGCAAGGCCCGCCACCGGCAGACCCTCGACAGGTGTTGCATCGACCCGCGGCAGGTCGGCGCCCACCAGGGTCGCGAACTCGGCCATGTCCCGATCCCAGGCCAGCATGGTGAAGCCGGGCATTCTTTCGGCGATATGGTGGGTGAGCAGGGCCAGGTTGTGCTTTGAAGGGGTGACCGCCCCGCTCGCCCATCGGCCGACCACCGACTTGTCAACGTTCAGGCCCGCCGCCAGACGCCCTCGGCTCAGCGATAACACTTTCAACACCAGCTCGAGTTTCTCGCCGAATGGGTTGGCGGGCATAGGGGGCCTCTCATGACGCTCGCGGCATCAGACCCCGTAATGCTCAAGCTGTGCAACCCCGGCGCACAACCGTTGCACGCTCTCTGGCAGACGAGCGCAACCGACCGCAGCCCGCCTGCGCCTCCTAAATCGGACGCCACGGCGGTCGCGGCGACGGCGCGGCCGGGAACTTCGCCCTCGAGCATGATCGTTTTAGACGGAACCGCGTCGCGGTCCCGGCTGAAGCGTGAATCATGCTCTCGCTTAAATCTGGAGCCTGATTCACCGCATCGGCGGAATCGCGAAGCGATTCCACCTCAACGGATCAGGCTCTAGACAGGCGCGTCGGCCGCCATTTCCAGGATCAGGGCGGGCCAGGTGAAGCCGCCCACCTCGCCGGCCCCGTGGCCCCTTCCGGTCACGGCGCTGTAGAACTCGCGGAAGCCAGAGCCTTCGATGAGGACCCCAAGTTCGGCCGTCGCCCTCTGGGCGGTCTCGATGCGCCCCAGTCGGGAGAGCACCAGATGGGCCCAGTACTGGGTCGCACCCCAGACCACGTCGCCGCGCCAAAGCAGCGCCTTTGGATTGATCTCCGCCCCGTCGAGGGGGTTGAAGGCCACGCCAGCCGGACCCCAGAAGCGCGATGTTTCCGGAATGAGATGGGCGTCGGCCACCTGGGTCGCGATACCGGCGTCGATCATGTGACGGCTCCCGGCCGCGATGACGCCCCCGAGCGTGGCGACGCAAAGCTGGCGCTCTCCAACATGGTCGTAGCCTACGAAAAGCTTGAGGTCGTCAGACCACATCAGCCGGATCATCTCGGCGGCCAGGGCGGCTGCGCGCTGCTCGAAACTCTCGGCCCGGCCCGGCGCGCCGGCCCGCCGCCAGGCGTCTGCCACGGCTTCCAGCGCCATCAGATGCCAGCCGCAGAAGATGGGGTCGGCGACAACGAAACCATGATTGCCGGCGCGGGCCAGGCCGAGGTCGTAGCCAATGGCGTCCAGGGCCACGCTAAGCGCTCGGTGGTGCGTCAGCAGCGCCCGCCGCGAGCTGGTGTCCACCAGGGCGTCGAACAGCGGTGACACGTCGGCCCCCGACTCAAGGGGATGCAGAATGACGGGCGCGCCGCCTGGGGTGAGGGTCCGGTGAGTGTCGGTTGCTGTCAGGTGATCGCTGGCGAGCTGCAGCAAGGTGTCGTCGGCGTCCAGGGCGAGATCGTAGATCCGCGCCGCCGCATAGGCCGCCACGGGAGGGTCGATAAGCCAGCTGCGGCCGTCGGGGCGATAGATGGGGCCCAGCCATTCGGTCACCAGCTTTGTGCGCGCTTCGGCGCCGGGCAGGGGCCGCTCGTGGGCCAGCAAACCGCCTTCGGTGAGATTGGCGCCGTAAAGGGTCAGCAGCTCCTCGATCGCCTGGGTCCGATCAACGTGGCGTAGCGCCAGGGCGTGGTAGCCGCTGTCCCAGGCGAAGGCGCAGCTGTACTCGAGGCCCGCCGGAACGTGGATGGCGCCGCCGAACACCTCGACACGATGCTGGGCGAACATCGCTTTGCAGGCGCGGCGGATGGGTTCGATCGACGCCATGGCGGCTAGTTCGCGCCTGTTTGGGGGGCTAGCGGTCGTGGATATAGTAGCGCCAGCGTGGTCAGCGCCGTCAGCGACAGGGCAAGGGCCGCGCCGGGAATCGCCGGCACCCCGTAGGCCGCGAGCGCCGCGCCGCCGACCGTCGAGCCAAGGGCCTGGCCGACGGAGATCACCGAGCCGTTGAGCGCCAGGGCAACCGGGGCGCCGCCGGTGGCTTGGATCAGGCTGGATTGGATCACCGGGGTGATCGAGAACAGCGCCGTGGCCGCCAGGAAGATGCCAAGCGCCACCAGAACGGCGCTTGGCCAGCCCGAAGGCAGGACGTGGTGGGTGGCGGCGAAGTGCACGCTCATGGCCGTCGCCTGGATGATGAAGCCCTGCAGGATCCAGTTCCGGCCCGCATTGCGGTTGGCGGCCCGTGCGCCCAACCACAGGCCGGCGATGGAGCCCACCCCGATCATCGCCTGGAAGGCGCCGACGCCAGCCCCCGTCACGCCTGCGCCCACCCGCACGATGGGGGCGATGTAGAGGTTGAGCGTCATGTTGGCGGCGAAGGTCAGGAAGGTGGTCAGGTAGAAGGGCCAGATGGTGGGCAACAGCACCTTCACCGTGTCGCCTCCGCCCTCGCGCTTTGGCGGCGCAGGGATCCTGGGCAGGAAGAACAGCACCGCCACCAGGGCGACGGCGGAGATGCCCGCGGCGAACAGGAAGGTGGCGCGCCAGTCGAACACCGAGCCGATGATACTGCCCAGCGGGATGCCCACCACGAAGGCCAGCGTCATGCCGCCCGACACCATGGCCAGGGCCGAGCCCCGGCGCTCGGGGGGAACCAGGGAGGCGGCGGCCACGCTGGCGGCGGGCCCCGACATGGCGCCGGCCAGACCCGCCAGGGCCCGCAGAACCATCAGGCTGCTGAAGTTGGGGGTGAACGCGCAGGCGACGTGCAGGGCCGCGCCCAGGGTCAGGGCCGCCACCACCATGATCTTGCGGTCGACCCGGCCGAACAGCCAGGCCGCCACCGGACCCAGGGCCGCCGAGGTCAGGACGAAGACCGTCTGCAACTGCCCCGCGACGGCTGTGGTGACGCCAAGGTCGGCCGCCAGGGTCTCCAGCAGGCCGGCGAAGATGAAGGCCCCGGACCCGAAGGCGAAGGTCACCAGGGTCAGGACATAGATACGCGGGTTCATGACCCGAGCTTAACCGCGAGCGTACCGACCGCCAGACAAATTGGCGGCCGGGACGATTTTCAGGCGCGAGGGACGAGGAGACGTGGGAATCGGTTTTCCGCCCGCGTCCCTCTCCAACAAGAATCTAGATCACCAAGGTGATCTAGGCGGCCAGTTGCGCCAGGGACGAGCGCATCTTCATCCGCAGGACGTCGATGGGGGCCAGGCCCTTGTCGGTCTTGAAGTGCCAGTAGGTCCAGCCGTTGCAGGCCGGCGCCGACTGGATCATGGCGCCCACCTTGTGGATGGAGCCCGCCATGTCGCCGATCACCAGGCTGCCGTCGGCCCGCACCCGGGCCGACCGCTCGCCCTTTGAACAATAGAGCATATCGCCCGGACGCAGCAGGCCGCTCTCCACGATCTGGCCGAAGGGGATGCGCGGCTCCGAACGCTTTGAGCCCATGGTCTCCAGGTCGGCCTCGGTCAGCGGGACCACCTTGGCGATCCGCTCGCGGGCCAGGGTGGCGTACTGCTCCTCGCGCTCCAGGCCGATGAACTTGCGGCCCAGCTGCTTGGCGGCCGCGCCGGTGGTGCCGGTGCCGAAGAAGGGATCGAGGATGATGTCGCCCGGCTTGGTCGACGCCAGGATCACCCGGCGCAGCAGGGCCTCGGGCTTCTGGGTCGGGTGGGCCTTCACCCCGTTCTCGTCCTTCAGGCGCTCGTCGCCGGTGCACAGCGGGAAGGTCCAGTCCGACCGCATCTGCAGGTCGTCATTGGCCATCTTCATGGCGTCGTAGTTGAAGGTGTAGCGGCGCGAGCCCCGTCCCTTGGCGGCCCAGATCAGGGTCTCGTGGGCGTTGGTGAAGCGGGTGCCCTTGAAATTCGGCATCGGGTTGGACTTGCGCCAGACGATGTCGTTGAGGATCCAGAACCCCAGCGTCTGCAGGATGGCGCCGACCCGGAAGATGTTGTGGTAGCTGCCGATCACCCACATGGCGCCGTCGTCCTTCAGGACGCGCTGGCACTCGCTCATCCACGCGGTGGTGAAGCGGTCATAGGTCTCGAACGAGTCGAAACGGTCCCACTCGTCATCGACGGCGTCGACCTTGGAGTTGTCGGGACGCAGCAGGTCGCCGCCGAGCTGCAGATTGTAGGGCGGATCGGCGAACACGAGGTCCACGGATTTCGACGGGAGCTTCTTCAAGCTCTCGATGCAGTCACCCAGGATGACCGTGTTGGTGGCAATCGCGCCCATATCCGCCTCGCTTCTAAGGAAACGGAATCCTGAGTCTTCGTGGTGAAGGACGCGTGTCCAAACGTGGTGAACGGACGGTTAATCGATCAATTCAACCACTTAACCCACGCGCCGTGCGGGTGAACCTCGGCGAGACGCCGTTCCTGGCCGCCCGGCCACAGGGTCAGCCGCACCTCCATGACCGCCATGTTCTGGGGCGACGGCTCCATGCGCAGCCAGGCGAAGGGGGCTTGCGGGGTCGCCGCGGCGCCATGGTCGGCGATGACCTGCGCAAGGGCGACCTGGCTTTCCGGCGGCATGTATTGCCAGAAGACCGAGTGATAGAGGACGGTCACTGCGCCCGCCTGCGGCGCTGCGACGCGGGCGGTCCAGGCCACGGCGTCGGCGGCCTCCACGGTGACCCCCAGCGTTAGCGCCAGGTCGATGGCCGCGCGTATGCGGTCCAGGCGCTCGAACTGGTCGGGCCAGATATAGGCCAGCAGCCGGCGGCGCTGGACCGGATCGGTCAGGTCGCCCGGGCGGCGGTCGCAGGCGGCGCGTTCGATCACCTCGACCTTGGCGTCGACAGGCGGCGGACCGCCGGTCCACTCGGTGTCCATCACCACCCGCGCGCCGGGATCACCCCAGGCGCTGTCGCCGAACTGGAAGCGGTACCTGTCCCAGCTCAGGTTCAAGCCAGCGCTGGCCGCCACCTCGAAGGCACGGATCGGCAAGCCGGTCTCCGCCGCGATGGTCAGGAAGCCCGGCGCCAGGCAGGCCGAGCGGCGAACTTCGTTGGTCTGCGGCTCGTGAGTCATGAAGGCCGCGATCCGGTCGTGGTGGCCGATCAGCGCCGCACGGGCCGCGATCCAGGCGGAGGCGGCGTCGGCCTCTCGCCCCGGCTTGGGGTAGGTGGCCGCCAGCGCCGGGTCATCGCCGCTGAGCACCAGGTCGTGCAGGCCGCCCAGCAGGCGCAGGGGCATGGCGTCGTCGAACAGCCTGCGAAGATCAGCGTTGGCCCAGGGGCCCAGCAGGGCGGCGACGGGGCCGCCGGACTCCAGGTCCAGAGCTGCAAGCTCCAGAAGATCACCATGGAAAGGCGAGCCGAGGTTGCGGCAGCTCGCGGCCTGCAGGCGTAGCGAGCGGGGAAGTTCGGGATTGTCCATGACCGCGATCTCCCGCCGCGGCGGGCGGGGGGTCAATCTTGATTCAGATGATCAAGCGCCAGTTCGCCGTTCCCCAGCTCACCCATCAGGGCCAGCTTCACCGGCGCCCAGCCCATGCGGTGGATCTCGCAGGGACCTAGGGTGCGCAGGGCCTCGACGTGGATGGGGGCGTGATAGCCCTTGTGGGCGGCGAAGCCGTAGCCCGGATAGAGGCCGTCCATCTCGGCCATCAGCCGGTCGCGGGCCACCTTGGCCAGGATCGAGGCCGCGGCGATGGAGCTGCTGATCCCGTCGCCCTTGATCACCGTCCTGATGGGGCAGGGCAGCTTGAAGCGGTAGTTGCCGTCCACCAGGGCGAAGGCCGGCGTGACCGACAGCTCGCCGATGGCGCGGCACATGGCCAGGCCGGCGGCGTGCAGGATGTTGAGCTCGGCGATCTCGTCGACCGAGGCGAAGCCGACGCCCCAGGCGATGGCCATGTCCTTGATCTCGATCTCCAGGGCTTCGCGCTGCTTGGCCGAGAGCTTCTTGGAGTCGTTCAGGCCCTTGGGCAGCCGGTCGGGATCCAGGATCACCGCGCCGGCCGAAACCGGTCCCGCCCACGGCCCACGGCCGGCCTCGTCCACGCCACAGACAGGCCCGGGACAGGCGCTCTCCAGCAGCATATCGGGCATCAGGCGCTCATCCGGTTGATGGGGCCGTGGCGGTGGCAGCAGGCCAGGTGGTCGTTCACAAAGCCGGTGGCCTGCATGAAGGCGTAGACGATCACCGGGCCGACGAACTTGAAGCCCTTCTGCTTGAGCCCCTTGGCCATCTGCTCGGCGACCTCGGTCTTGGCCGGCACGTCACTGATGGATTGCCAGGTATTGTGGATCACCCGGCCGTTGGTGAAGCTCCACAGGAACTGGGAGAAGTCCTCGCCCTTGTCGCGCATATCCAGATAGATGCGCGCGCCGTTGATGGCGGCGTCGATCTTGGCGTTGGAGCGCACGATCCCGGCGTCGGCCATCAACCGGGCGCGCTCCTCATCGCCATAGCGGGCGACCACTTCGGGATCGAAGTCGGCGAAGGCGGCGCGGAAGGCGTCGCGCTTCCGCAGGATCGTGATCCAGGAGAGCCCGGCCTGGAACCCGTCCAGCACCAGCTTCTCCCACAGGGCGCGGGAATCGTATTCCGGCACGCCCCATTCCGTGTCGTGATAGGCCTCGTACAGGGGATCGCCCTGCATGCCGCGCCAGCCGCAACGAATCGGTTCGGAAGTCATGGCAGGTCTTTTCGCAGGCGCGGCCGCGGCCAATCAAGCAGGACCAGACAAGATGGCGTTCGAAGGCTTCAACCTGTCGCGGGTGGATCTTGGCGACGTCACCGTCCGGGTCCGCCACGGCGGCTCAGGCCCGCCGCTGCTTCTGCTGCACGGCTATCCTGAGACCCACATGATGTGGAGCCGGGTCGCAGGCGACCTTGCCCGCGATTTCACCGTCATCGCGCCCGACCTGCGCGGCTATGGCGAGAGCACCGCGCCGGCCACCACGCCCGACCACGAGACCTATTCAAAGCGCGTGATGGCTCGCGACGCCGTGGCCCTGATGAATCATTTCGGCTTCGACCGCTTCAATCTCGCGGGCCATGACCGAGGCGGACGCGTGGCCTATCGCCTGGCGCTTGATCATCCCGATGTTCTGCTGAAGCTCTCGATTCTCGACATCATCCCGACGGCGGACGTCTGGAAGCGGGCCAACAAGGCCTTCGCCCTGGCCTACTGGCACTGGTCATTCTTGGCTCAACGCCATCCCTTCCCGGAGACGGTGATCGGCGCCGATCCGGAATACTTCCTGTTCCGGGGCTCGGGCGGGATGTTCGATCCCGCATCCTATGCCGACTATGTCCGCTGCCTGCAGAACCCCTCCATGGTCCACGCCATCTGCGAGGACTACCGCGCCGGGGCGAGCTACGACGTCGCCGCTGACGAAGCCGACCGAGGCAAGACCAGGATCAAGGTCCCGGTCCAGGTGCTGTGGGGGTCGAAGGGGGCCCTGGCCGCCTGGTACGACGTCCTGGCGATCTGGCGCGAGTGGGCCGACGACGTCTCCGGCCACGCCATCGAAAGCGGCCACTTCATCCCGGAAGAGAACCCGGCGGAGACGCTGAAGGCGTTGCGGGCGTTCTTCCTCTAGAGCGGCAACCAACTTGGCCGGTCGACCGCCACCGTCTTGCCGTCCACGGTCAGCTCGCCGTCGATGCGGTCGAGCCTCACCAGGGCCATCGCTCGCCCCTCCTGCCCCGACAGCACCTCGCCGGCCCGGCGGTCGCCCAGCAGGACCTCGGCGTCGAAGGCGGGCGGGGCTCCGTCGAAGGTGATCGGCAGCATGCGGTTCTTGATCTGGCCCCGGCGCTTCATGCGCGAGGTGGTCTCCTGGCCGACGAAGCAGCCCTTGTGGAAGTCTATGCCGTTCAACAGGTCGAAATTGGCCTCGATGGGATAGGTTTTCTCGCTGCCCCAGTCGGCGGGGCCGGGCACGCCGAGCGCCAGACGGTGAGCGTCGTAGGCGGCCTCGTCGACCGGCGTGGTGTCGGAGGGCGCGCTCACGCCGTAGCCGCGCCAGCCCAAGGCCTCCAGCCGGGGATCGGCGATCCAGCCCTCCGGCGCGCCATCGCCGCCGAACAGAACCGCCACCGGTGTCTCGTCCGCCGCGATCGTCACCTTGGCCCGCAGCCGGTACAGGGTCAGCCGCAGGATGAGCGCCGCGCGATACTCGGCCCCCACGTCCAGCCAGGCGCCGTCAGGCCGGCCCACGACGAACAGGTCGAACAAAAGCCGTCCTTGCGGGGTGAGAAGGGCGCCGAAGCGCGCCTCGCTGTCCTGGAGCGTTTCCACATCCTGAGTGATCAGGCCCTGGAGAAAGTCGCGCCAGTCCTCGCCTCCGAGGGCGATCAGGGCGCGGCTCTTCAGAATGGCGTAGGAGCGATCGGTCGTCATGGGGTCGAAGTTAGGGACGGCACGGGTGGAGCGCCAGCGCGCGGAGCCTTATAGAGGGGAGATGACCCCCGGGTCCTTTCCGATTCTGTTCATCACCGCCACGCGGATTGGCGACGCCGTGCTCTCTTCCGGGCTCATCCGGAAACTGCTGGCCGAAATTCCGAGCGCCCGTTTCACCATCGTCGCCGGGCCTGTCGCTGCGCCCTTGTTTCTGGACGTGCCGAACCTCGATCAGATTATCGTTTTTGAGAAGGCCAAGGACGGTCGCCACTGGTTCCGCCTCTGGCGCCAGGTGCGCAAGCGCCGCTGGGGCCTGGTGGTGGACCTGCGCGGCTCGGCCATCTCGGGCTTCCTGAAGCGCGACCGCCGTGCGGTGTTCAAGCGCCCGCCGACCCCGATGCACAAGGTGGTGGAGGCCGCCCGCGTCCTGCAGATCGAGGACGATCCCCCCGCACCCCACCTCTACACCTCTCCCGAGACCGAGGAGATGGCCGCCGGGTTGACCGCCGGCGAGGGCCCGATCCTGGCGTTGGCGCCGTCGGCCAACTGGGTCGGCAAGACCTGGCCCGTGGAGCGCTTCGCCCAGACCGCCATCCAGCTGCTCGGTGACGACGGCCCGCTGGCCGGGGCGCGGCTGATGGTGCTGGGAGGACCCGAGGACGCCCAGGCGACCCAGTCTCTGCGGAATGTGGTCCCCAAGAGCCGCTTCATCGACCTGGTGGGGAAGGTCGATCTGCTCACCGCCTATGCCTGCCTCAAGCATGCGCGCCTGTTCATCGGCAATGACTCCGGTCTGATGCACATCGCCGCCGCCGCGGGCGTGCCCACCGTCGGCCTGTTCGGCCCCTCTGATGAGAACCTCTACGGCCCCTGGGGCGCCGATACCCGGGTGGTGCGGGGACCGCGCGATTTCGCCGCCATCCAGGCGGTCGATCCGGGCTTCCAGCAGGCGCTCTGTCATATGATGGACCTGCCCGTCGACACCGTGGTCGCCACCGCGCGGGAGCTGCTGGCGACGACGGCCAGGACAGGATGAGCAAGACCTGATCATCCGAGGCGGCCTCGCTGCTGACGCGAGTCGGCTTGTCAGGACACCCCCGGCGTGCAAACCTGTGCATGGTTTGTTCTGGGGGGTTACATGTCCATATCCGATGACGCCGCGCTACCGCGCGGCGAGAGCCTGGTGTTCGGCCAGAGCCTGAAGCCCAGCAGCCTGGTGGGCCTGAGCTTCAAGAACGGCCTGCTGAACATCGTCACCCTGACCCTCTATCGCTTCTGGGCGAAGACCGAGGTTCGGCGGCGGATCTGGAAGGGCGTGACCCTCAACGGCGAGGCCTTCGAATATACCGGCCGCGGGAAGGAGCTGTTCCTGGGCTTCCTGCTGGCCCTGCTGCTCGTGGTCCTGCCGCTGCTGATCGTGGTGTTCACCGCGCAGTTCCTGGCCCCGAAACTGGCCGTCCTGATCATCCTGCCGGTCTATCTTCTGTTGTTCTACCTGATGGGGTTCGGGCGGTTCACGGCCTTCCGCTACCTGGCCAGCCGTACGAGCTGGCGAGGGGTCAGGTTCGCCTTGAAGGGCTCTCCCTGGCGATACGCCTGGAGCTACATCGGCAACATGCTGCTGATCGTGATAAGCCTTGGCTGGTTCGCGCCGGCCGCGGAGCGCCGCCTGGCCGCGCCCCTGTGGGATGGCCTGCGGTTCGGCGACCGTGAGTTCCACTTCGATATCGACCAGGCGCGGAAGGTCGGGCTGTACGGCCCCTTCACGCTCTTCTGGGTCAGCGGCGTTGTCCTCTACAGCGTCTTCATCGGCGTCATGGTGGGCCGGATGGCGACCATGATGCCGCAGACCGCGACGGAGCCGAGCCTGGCCTTCATCGGGTTCGTCTATGCCGGCCTGTTCGTCTGGGTGGTGATCATGACGATCCTGTCGGCGCCCTATCAAGCGGCCGTCCTGCGCACCTTGGCGGCCGGGACCTCGCTGGAGGCGGCGAGGTTCAGCTTCAAGGTGGGCTGGGTGGAACTGGCGGGGCTGATGCTCACCAACCTGCTGCTGGTGATCTTCACCCTCGGGTTCCTGACCCCGGTGATGGAGGCCCGCACGGCCCGGTTCCTCATCCGCCGCCTGCGCAGCGAGGGCGTGGCCGACCTGGCCGCCGCCCGCCAGGCCGAGCAGGGCCCGCGGACCGGGGAAGGCCTGGCCGACGCCTTCGGCATGGCCACGGTCTGACCCCTCGTGCAGGCCAGTTTCAATGACGGGCTGACGGCTCGGTCTGCGCCCGTCGAGCTAATCGTCGAGGGCGAGCGACTGACGTTCGACGCCGATGGCCAGGCCCATGTCTGGTCGCTGGCCGATCTGCAGATCGAGGACCTGGGCGAACGCCTGCGGCTGTCGCACCCGAAGATCGGTGACGGACGCCTGACCGTGGACGCCGCCGCCTGGCGCGCCTCGGTCGGTGGCGTGCGCGCCGAGCGCCGCCACCGGTCGCGGGAGACGCGGCTCGTGGTGGGCCTGGCCGTGGCCGGCCTGGCCATAGCCGCGGTGGTGTTCATCGGTGTCCCGGCCGCCTCGGGTCCCCTGGCGCGGGCGACCCCGCCGGACATCGAAAAGCGCATGGGCCGCAACTTCGAGGGTCAGCTCTCCCTCGGCTTCCGACGCTGCAACGGCGAGGCGGGTCAGACGGCGCTGGCCACCTTCGGTCACCGGCTGCAGGACGCCGCCGACACCCCCTTCGATATCCGGGTCCGCGCGGTCCAGGCGCCGATGGCCAACGCCTTCGCCCTGCCGGGCGGTGCGGTGATGGTCACCGATGACCTCATCGACATGGCCAAGACTCCCGACGAGCTTTCCGCCGTCATCGCCCATGAGGCCGCCCATGTGGAGCGCCGCCACGTGATGCAGGCCGTCTGGCGCTCCCTGGGCCTCGGCCTGGTGCTGGACGCTGTTGTGGGCGGCGGCAGCGGGGCCGGACAGCAGGCCGTGTTGTTGGCGGGCTCGGTGGCCGACCTACGGTTCAGCCGCAGCGCCGAACGCGAGGCCGACATCCGCGGCCAGCAATTGCTGGAAAAGGGCGGCCTGTCGTCCCAGGGCATGGCGCCCTTCTTCCAGCGCATCGCCGCCAAGGGTGATGGACCCAACGCCGCGGCCGTAAAGGAGCTGATGTCCAGCCACCCTGACAGCCTGCGCCGGGCCCATGAGAGCGCTGCTCGCGCCCATCCTGGCGCAGCGGCCTTCACGCCTGCGGAGTGGACGGCGATCAAGGCGGCCTGCCACAAACCCAAGCGGACCCTGGAGCGGATACTCAAGGACCCCCTGGGCGCCTGATCATCGGTTGCGGAATTTTCGCAGACCCTGTCGAATCCGCGTGGGGCGGCGCGTCTCTCCCACAGACGACAAGCTGAAAGGAGATTTCGATGCAGTACATGCTTCTGGTTTATGAACCCGAGCGCCTGAACCAGGGCGCCGAGGGCCAGGCCAGACTGATGGAGGTTAGCGGCAAGCACATGGCGCTGGCCAAGGCCATGAGCGAGGCCGGCGCCATGCAGGCCGGCGCGGGCCTGCAGCCGGTGGCGACGGCCACCACGGTGCGCACATCCGCCGGGGGCCAGACCCTGCACGACGGCCCCTTCGCCGAGACCCGCGAACACCTGGGGGGCTTCTACATGATCGAGGCGGCGGATCTGGACGAGGCCATCAAGTGGGCGAGACAGGTGCCGGTCCGGCCGGGCGGCTCGTGCGAAGTGCGGCCGGTCGCCACCCACTGATCCATGGATATCGGGCGGGCGATCTCGGAGGCCCGGCCTCGCGTCGTGGCCGCCCTGGCCGCCCGCCTGCGTGACCTCGACCAGGCCGAGGAGGCCTTCGCCGAGGCCAGCGCCGCGGCGGTGCCGGCCTGGCGCGCCCAGCCGCCCCGCGACCCGGCCGCTTGGCTATGGCGGGCGGCCTGGCGCCGGGCCCTGGACGCGAAACGTAGGGCTTCGGTGCGCCAAAGGCTGGCGCCTGATGACCCCGAGCCCGCGCCCAGCCCGGAGGACGAGCTGATCGCCGCCAACGAGCCCATCCCCGACGAGCGCCTGCGGCTGATCTTCGTCTGCTGCCACCCGGCCATCGCCGCCGACAGCCGCGCGGCCCTGACCCTGAAGCTGATCTGCGGTCTTTCCACCGACCGCCTGGCCCGCGCCTTCCTGATGGCCGAGCCCGCCATGCTGCAGAAGATCACCCGCGCCAAGCGCAAGATCCGCGACGCCGGCGTGCCCTTCGAGGTGCCGAGCCGCGACCTGTGGCCCGAGCGGCTGGAGGCGGTGCTGGCCACCCTGGAGATCGCCTACGCCCAGGCCTATGAGGACGCAGCCCTCTCCGCCGAGGGCGCCCCCTTCGCCCAGGAGGTGCTGCGGCTGTCGGGCCTGCTGGCCGAACTCATGCCGCAGGAGGGCGAGGTGCTGGGCCTGGCCGCCCTGGTCCGTTTCGCCGAGGCGCGGCGGCCGGCGCGCCTTGACGCCACCGGCGCCATGGTCCCGCCGAGCGAACAGGACATGGACCTCTGGCGCGGCGACCTGATTGGCGAGGGCGCGCGCCTGCTGGACGCCGCCGCCAACCTTGGCAGGACGGGACCCCGGCAACTTCTGGCGGCGATCCACGCCCTTCACCTGTCGCGGCGGGAAACCGGTGTCACGCCCTGGTCCGAGATCGTCGAACTCTATGAGGCGCTCACCCTGTTCCGCCCCGACGCCGTGACGGCGGTGAACCGCGCTGTGGCGGTGGGAGAGGCGCGTGGCGCGCGAGCGGGACTGGCGGCCCTGGACGCGGTTGCGGGCCTCGCACGGCTGACCGGCTGGCTGCCCTATCAAGCGGCGCGCGCCGGGCTCTGCGAGCGGGCGGGGCTCAAGGGGGATGCGGCCGCCGCCTATCACGCGGCCCTGGCGCTGGGTCCCGCGCCCGCCGAACGGCTCTACCTGGAACGGCGGCTCGCGAGGCTGGGCTGAAGGTTCGCGCTTTCCATCCTCGCCCGGGGAGCGATAAGCCTAGGGACATGGACGCCGACCTGAACCTCGCCACCGCCCCCTTCCGCGACGCACGCTTCGCCCCCCGCCGGGTCGAGATCGAGCATCGCGACAATGGCGAGATCATCGTCAGCAACCCGACGCCCTATTCCACCGCCTTCACGACGACGACGGAGGCCCTGGCGCATTGGGCGGCCAGGACGCCCTCGGCAACCTGGCTGGCGGAGCGGTTCGGCGAAGGCTGGCGGACCATCTCCTATGCCGAGGCCTTGGGTTCCGTCAGCGCCATCGCCGGCGGTCTTCGCGAGTTGGGCGTCGTCAGCGAGCGGCCCCTGCTGATCCTGGCCCGCAACGGCATCGACCACGCGCTCATCAAGTACGCGGCCATGAGCCAGGGCATGCCCGTGGCGCCGGTCTCGCCGCAATATGGCCTGCCGGGCGCCAACCTCTCGCGGCTGGCCCATGCGGTGGAGGTGCTCAAGCCCGCCGCCATCTACACCGAGGACGCCGAGCTGTTCATCGCCGCCCTGGAGGCGCCGTTCCTGGGCGGCCTGCCGGTGATCGCGGGCAAGAACGCGCGAGCGGGCGACGTGCCGCTGGAGCGGCTGCTGAAGTCCCGGCCCGCCGCGCCAACGGCCCAGCCCGACGACCACGCCAAATATCTGCTGACCTCGGGCTCCACGGGCCTGCCCAAGGCGGTGATCTGCACCCATCGGAGCATGGCCTGGAACGCCGCCCAGATCCGCGCCTGCTTCGAGGACGATGAGGCCCCGGTGATGGTCAACTCCGCGCCCTGGAGCCACAGTCTGGGGGCCAACTCCATCCTGCACATGTCCACCCACCGAGGCGGGGCGGTCTATATCGACGCCGGCCAGCCGGTGGCCGGGCGGTTCGCCGAGACGGTGCGCAACCTCAAGGACATCGCGCCCACCTACCAGAACATGGTGCCCGCCGGCTGGATGCTGTTCGCCGGTGAGCTGGAGCGGGACGACGACCTGGCGAGGACCTTCTTCTCGCGGGTTCGCCTGCTGCAGTACGGCGGCGCGGCCCTTGGCCAGGAGATCAACGACCGCATCCAGGCCGTCGCCATCCGCACGGTCGGCGAGCGAATCTCCTTCGCTTCGGGCTATGGCGCGACGGAGACCGGGCCGACGGCGGCGACGGTTCACTGGCACAACGGCCGCATGGGCCTGATCGGTCTGCCGGTGCCGGGCACGACGGTGAAGCTTGCGCCCTCGGGCGAGAAGCTGGAATTCCGGGTCAAGGGTCCGCAGATCACGGCGGGTTACCTCGGCCGCCCCGACCTCACCGCCCAGAGCCGCGATGAGGAGGGCTTCTATCTGCTGGGCGACGCCGCACGCTTCGTCGATCCCGCCGACCCGGCCCAGGGCATGGTCTTCGACGGCCGGCTGTCGGAGAACTTCAAGCTGGCCAGCGGCACCTTCGTCACCGTCGGCGACCTGCGGGTGGCCGCCGTCTCGGCGATCGGCGACGCCGTCACCGACGCGGTGGTGTGCGGCGAGAACCAGGAGGGCGTCGGCCTGATGTTCTATCCCAATCCCGACATTGCGCCGGTGGCGGTGGCCGCCGCCGTGCGCCTGGGCCTGGAGGCCTTCAACGCCAAGGCCAAGGGCGCCGGGGGCCGGATCGGCCGAGCGCTCGTCCTCGACGGCCCGCCGGACGCTGGCGCGGGCGAGATCACCGACAAGGGCTATATCGCCCAGGCCCTGGCCCGCTCACGGCGCTCCGAAACCGTGGCGAAGCTGTTCGCCGATCCCCCTTCCTCCGATGTGATGGTGTTCTGACATGAACGGCGCCGACGCCCTGATCGAGACGCTCGTGGACAACGGCGTCACCGCCTGTTTCGCCAATCCCGGCACCAGCGAGATGCAGTTTGTCGCCGCCCTGGACCGCCAGCCGAAGATGCGCCCGGTCCTGTGCCTGTTCGAGGGCGTGGCCACCGGCGCGGCCGACGGCTATGGCCGCATGAGCGACACGCCCGCCTGCACCCTGCTGCACCTGGGGCCGGGCTATGGCAACGGTCTGGCCAACCTGCACAATGCGCGCAGGGCCTATACCCCGATCATCAACGTGATCGGCGACCACGCCACCTATCACCGGCAGTACGACGCGCCGCTGAACTCCGACATCCCCTCCATCGTCGCGGCCAACTCGGTCTGGGTGAAGTCCGCCGACACCCCTGACACCGTGGCCGCCACCGCTGCCGAGGCCATCACAGCCAGCTATGGCCCCCCCGGTGGTCCGGTCAGCCTGATCCTGCCCGCCGACTCCGCCTGGCTGGAGACCAAGGTCTCCAAGGCTGTCGCCTCGCGCCCCGCGCCGGCCAAGCCGGACGCGGCCAATGTCGAGGCCGTGGCCAAGGCCATCAAGGCCGCCGCAAAGCCGGTGGTGCTGATCGGCGGCCGCGCCGTGCGCGCCGAGGCCCTGGTCCAGGCCGCCCGCCTGCAGGCCGCCGGGGTCCGGGTCATGGCCGACACCTTCGTCTCGCGCCAGCCGCGCGGGGCCGGGGTCTTCGCGCCGGCCCGAATGCAATATTTCGGGGAGGCGGCCCTGGCCGACCTCGAGGGCACAGACCTGATGGTCTATGCTGGCACCACCATGCCGGTGGCCTTCTTTGCCTATCCGGACCGACCCAGCGTGCTCGTGCCCGAGGGCTGCGCGACCCTGACCCTGGCGGACCGCGAGACCGATTCGGTGGCCGCGCTCGCCGCCCTGGCTGATGCGCTCAGTGCGCCGGCCACGGGTCCCAGCCAACCGCTGAAACTGCCCGAGACGGCGCCGACCGGCGGCATGACCCCGCAGAGCGCGGGCCTCTCCATCGCTCGCCACCTGCCGGAGGGGGCGATCATCTGCGATGACTCGGTGACCTCTGGCGGCGGAGTGGCCGTGCCCTGCATGACCGCCCGGCCGCACGACGTCCTGGCGCTCACCGGCGGCGCCATCGGCATCGGCATGCCGCTCGCCATCGGGGCCGCGGTGGCCTCGCCCGGCCGCAAGGTGGTGTCTCTGAACGGCGACGGCTCGGCCATGTATACGGTCCAGAGCCTGTGGACGATGGCCCGCGAGAACCTCGACGTCACCGTCGTGGTGTTCGCCAACCACTCCTATCGCATCCTCAATATCGAGATGGGCCGCACCGGCTCCGGCAATCCCGGCCCCTCGGCGTCCAAGCTGCTGGACCTGGGAGACCCCAAGATCGACTGGGTCTCCCTGGCCAAGGGCCTGGGCGTCCCGGCCGTCCGCTGCGAGACCGCCGAACAGTTCGAGACCGCCTTTGCGCGGGCCATGAGCGAGCCCGGCCCCAAGTTCATCGAAGCCGCCATCTAGGCAAAGAAAAAGGCCCGCGGGGCGAACCCACGGGCCTTGATCTTGTCGGACGTCTGAAACCTTAGACGTTGCCGGGCAGCTTGCAGTCCTTCGAGAAGGCGCAGCCGATGACGCCGACCACCGAAAGCGGGCTCGGGGTGTATTCCACGATATAGCCCTTCAGACCGTCGGCGCAGGCGACTTCGAGGTAGCCGGTGCCCTTGGTGGTCTTGCCGATAAAGCGGGTGGCCGAGACGGCGCAGTCGTTCTTGCCCATCTTCTTCAGGTCCGCCGTCACCAGCGGGAAGGCCGAGTCGGCCTTGGTGAAGGAGCAGCGGTAGCCGGCCACGGGGGCGCGGGCGCAGTCATAGACCTGCGGCTTGACGCCCGGGCCGCCGAAGACGCCGACACCGCCGTCAGGACGGTTCGAGCAGGCCATCTCCACCACGTCCAGACCGGCGGGCGAGGGGAAGGGGGCGTACTTGGAGACGTCGCACTCGAAGGCCGCCGACTTGGCCAGCTTGGTGTAGAGGCCGGCCTGGGCGGTTTCGGCTTCCTTGGCGTCGGTCAGCTCGCAGCCACCCATCACCATGGAGGCCTTTTCGCAGGGATAGGTCTGGGTCAGCTGGCCCTTGTCGACCTTGTAGAGATAGCCCTTACCGTCGGTGCAGGAGGTCTCGTAGAACATGGCGCCGGCCTGAGACACGCCGGCATAGCGGCGATCCTTGACGGTGCAGCCGTTCTTGGACTGGGTCACCAGGGTGTCGACGATGGCCATGCGGTAGGCCTTGTCGTGCAGGGTGCACTTAATGTTGCTGCTGCTGTCGTCATACAGCAGGCAGTTGTCGGCCAAGACCGGCTTGGCTTCGTCGGCGGGGGCGCTGGTCTTCAGGACATAGCCCGCGCCGCCGGTGCAGGACACTTCCAGGAAGGTCTGGGTTGTGCTCTGGCCGATCCCTCGGACCTGGTCGGGGGTGCAGGCGATGCCGGCCTTGGCGATGTAGCCGGCCAGATCGGATTTCGGATCAGCGTTGCCCGGCAGCTTGCAGGGCAGGCTGGAGGGCTTGCCGTCCGGCTGTGGGCTGTTGGCTTCCACGCACGTGAAGGCGGTCGGCTTGGCGCCGGTCACCGCCGACAGGATGAAGCCGAGGCCCTTGTCGCAGTCGACTTCGTAGTAGGCCGTTTCGGTCTTGGCCTTCTTGTCGCTCATCTTGCCGATGAAGCGGGCGTCGGCGACCTTGCAGGCGATGCCGGCGGCCGTCGCGATGGCCGGAGCCTCGGCCATGCCTTGGGTGCGGGACGCGGCGGTGACTTCTTCAACCGGCTTCTTGGCCGCCATAACGACAGCGGCAGGCGCCATCACCGCGACAAACAGGGCCGCGGCGAGCCCGATTCCAAATGACCTCATGGTCGTGATCTCTCCTGGGGTAGTTCCTCTGGGCGGACTTAAGCGCCCCTGCGTCCCTCAAATCAAGTTTGGCGTGAACGGCGTCTGAACTGAGCCGCGCAGGACCGTATTGCGGTTTGATAGAGACCGCCTGTGGCGCGACAATGACCGAACATCGGTTGGAGCTGCGGGCATGCGGGACGGATTCGAAGAGACCATTGTCGAGCACCCACGTCCGAAGCTCGTCTACCCCTTCGAACGCGGGCCCAGGACCGGCGAGGCGCTGGACGTGGCGCCTGGCGTGAAGTGGCTGCGGATGCCGCTGGGCGGGTCGCTGGCCTTCATCAATGTCTGGGCGATTCGTGAGGGTGAGGGCTGGGCGATCGTCGATACGGGCATGGGCGGATCGGAGACCATGCAGGCCTGGCGGGAGGCCTTCGCCCAGTCCCTGGGCGGCCTGCCGGTGACCAGGGTGTTCGTCACCCACATGCACCCAGACCACATCGGCATGGCCGGCTGGCTGACGCGAAAGTTCGACTGCCGCCTGTGGATCACCCGGCTGGAATTCCTGATGTGCCACAACCTGGCGGCCGACACCGGGCGCGAGGCGCCGGAGGACGCCCTGCGATTCTATCGCGGCGCCGGGTGGAACGAGGAACAGATCGAAACCTACCGCGCCCGGTTCGGCGGCTTCGGCAAGGGGCTGCACGCCCTGCCGGCCAGCTTCCAGCGGCTGTCGGACGACGATGAGATTCAGATCGGTGATCATGCCTGGCGCATCGTGGTGGGCTCGGGCCATTCGCCGGAGCACGCCTGCCTCTATTGCCCGGACCTGAAGCTGCTGATCAGCGGCGACCAGGTGCTGCCGAAGATTTCCTCCAACGTCTCGGTCTTCCCCACCGAGCCCGGCGGCGATCCTCTGACCGACTGGCTGGTGTCGCTTGCCCGCATCAAGACCAAGGTGCCCGACGACGTCCTCGTCCTGCCCGCCCACAACGACCCCTTCCATGGCCTGCACGCCCGCATCGACCACCTGATCGGCGGGCACGAGCGAGGACTGACCCGGCTGAAGGCGCTGATCTCCGAGCCGAAGCGCTCGGTGGACGTCTTCTCGGTGCTGTTCCGGCGCAAGATCGACGCGTGGGTGCTGGGCATGGCGACGGGCGAGAGCCTGGCCCATCTCAACTGCCTGATCACCCGGGGCCAGGCGGTACGCGAGACCGACGCCCAAGGCGTGGACTGGTATCGCGCCGCCTAGGCCTGCAAAGAAATCACCGCGCGACGCTATCGCATCCCGCCGGGCGGTATAATATACGACGTAAGAAATTGAGGGAGTGGGACGATGAGTGACCATGTCTTGAGCGAGAAGGCGGGCGGGGTGCTGACCCTGACGCTGAACCGGCCCGAGAAGAAGAACGCCCTGACCCGGGACATGTACCAGGCCCTGGGCGACGCCATCGACCAGGCCGAGTTCGACAGGGAGGTCCGCTGCGTCCTGATCCAGGCCAATGGCGACATGTTCACCGCCGGCAACGACCTGTCCGACTTCGCCGCGGTCAATTCGGGCGACGCCAGCGCCAATGAGGCCCGCCGTGGCGGCAACCCGCTGCTGGCCGCCCTGGCGCGCGCCAAGACCCCGCTGGTGGCCGCCGTGAACGGCCGCGCTGTGGGCGTCGGCGTCACCATGCTGCTGCACTGCGATCTCGTCTACATCTCCGAAGACGCCCTGCTCACCACCCCCTTCGTCAACCTGGCCCTGGTGCCGGAGGCCGCCTCCAGCCTGACCCTGCCGGCCCGCATCGGCCACGCGCGCGCCTTCTCGATGTTCGTGCTGGGGGAGGCCGTGGACGCCAAGAAGGCCGTCGACTGGGGCATCGCCAATGCGGCGGTCCCCACCGACCAACTCCGCGCCCGGGCCAAGGCCGCCGCCGATGCGGTCGCCGCCCGGCCGCCCGCCGCCGTGGTGATCACCAAGGCCTTGATGCGCGACGGCGAGGCGATCGCCAACCGCATGGACGAGGAGGGCCGCCACTTCGCTGCGCAGCTCAAGTCGCCGGAAGCCAAGGAGGCCTTCGCCGCCTTCGCCGAGAAGCGCGCGCCCGACTTTGCGAAGGTCTCCTAGATGGCCCGCATCACTACAGGCCTGTCGCCCTTCACCGACGCCGCCGAGATCGCCGAGGACCATGACCTGACCGGCCGCACGGTGGTGATCACCGGCGCGGCCACCGGCATCGGCATCGAGACCGCCCGGGCGCTGGCCGCCGCCGGCGCGGAGGTCACCATCGCTGTGCGCAACCGCGAGGCCGGCGAGAAGGCGGCCGCCGAGATCAACGGCGACATCGGCTCCGAGCGGGTCAAGGTCGGCGCGCTGGATCTCTCCGATCTGGCCTCCGTGGCCGGCTTCGTCAGCGCCTGGGGCGACGCGCCGCTGAACGTGCTGATCAACAACGCCGGCGTCATGGCCTGTCCGCAGACCTACACCGCCGACGATCTGGAGATGCAGATCGGCACCAATCACTTCGGCCACTTCCTGCTGGGCGTCGGCCTGACGCGCGCCCTGATGAACGGCTCGGAGGAGGGGCGCTCGGCCCGCCTGGTCTCCCTGAGCTCCGGCGGCCACCGTCGGGGTGGCATCAACTGGGACGACGTTCACTACCGCACCCGGCCCTACGACAAGTGGGAATCCTACGGTCAGTCCAAGACCGCCAACGCCCTGTTCGCGGTCGGCTATCACAAGCGCTTCGCCGACCTCGGCATCACCGCCAACTCGGTGATGCCGGGCGGCATCATGACCCCGCTGCAGCGCCACATGGCCCGGGAGGAGATGATCGCCCTGGGCTGGATGAACGCCGAGGGCGTGGTCCGCGAGGGCTTCAAGACCCCCGCCCAGGGCGCCTCCACCAGCGTCTGGGCCGCCATCGGTCCGGAGCTGGAGGGCGTCGGCGGCCTCTATCTCGAAAACCTCGCCGAGGCCGTCCCCTTCGACCCCGCCGATCCCTATCAGGGGGTGATGCCCCACGCCCTGGACCCCGAGAGCGCTGAGCGCCTCTGGGCCCTGTCCGAAGACACCACCGGAGTGAAGCTATGAGCCTGCAAGGCAAGACCCTCTTCGTCACCGGCGCCAGCCGCGGTATCGGCCTGGCCATCGCCCTGCGCGCCGCCCGCGACGGCGCCAATATCGCCATCGCCGCCAAGACGGCCGAGCCGCACAAGCACCTGCCCGGCACCATCTATTCCGCCGCCAAGGAGATCGAGGCGGCGGGCGGCAAGGCCCTGCCGCTGATCGTCGACGTCCGCGACGAGTCCAGCGTCTACGAGGCGGTGGAGAAAACAGTCGCCGCCTTCGGTGGTGTCGACATCTGCGTCAACAACGCCTCGGCCATCCAGCTCACCGGCACTCTGCAGACCGACATGAAGCGCTACGACCTGATGAACCAGGTCAATGCGCGGGGCACCTACCTGACCTCCAAGGCCTGCATCCCGCACCTGAAGAACGCCGCCAACCCCCACGTCCTGGCCCTGTCGCCGCCGCTGGACATGAGCCCCCGCTGGTTCGGTGGCCACGTGGCCTACACCATGGCCAAGTTCGGCATGAGCATGTGCGTCCTGGGGATGGCCGAGGAGTTCAAGGCCGACGGGATCGCCTTCAACGCGCTTTGGCCCCGTACCGGGATCGCCACGGCCGCCATCCGGTTCGCCCTGGCCGGCGACGAGGGCATGAAGCAGTGCCGCACGGTGGAGATCATGGCCGACGCCGCCCACGCCATCTTCGAGAAGCCGGCCCGTGATTTCACCGGCAACTTCCTGATCGACGACAGCTTCCTCGATGCAGAGGGGGAGCGTGACTTCGACAAATACCGGGTCGATCCCACCACCCGGCTGATGCCCGACTTCTTCGTGCCGGCCGACTCCGTCCCGCCGCCCGGCGTGGTCATCGGCTAGGTTTTTCGCTTCGGCTTTGTCCTGGCGCGGGCGGCGGCGTCGACGCCCTTGCCCGCCCAGGCGGCCAGCAGGTCGGGGTCTTCCAGGGCCTCGAGGGGCGCCGACCAGTAGCTCATCGCCTTGTCGCCGCCGAAGGGCTTGAAGGGTTCGCAGCCCGCCGCCTCGAAGTCCGCGCGGTTGGCGTCGTCGACCTTGAGATAGAGGGTGTCTTCGGCGATCAGGGCGAAGAACAGCTCTTGTCGCGACAGGCCGACCCCGCCGAACATGCGGCGGTGGGTGATCCCGCCCAGAGGCGCGAGCTGCTCCAGGATGTAGTCGACAAATTCGGTTGAAACCGCCATGCGCTCCTCGCCAAGCCAGAGAGAACCATAGCCGCCGTGACCGTCACTGTCCGACCCGCCGTTCCCGCCGACGCCTCCACCATCTTCGGCTTCATCCGCGCCCTGGCCGAGTATGAAAAGCTGCTGCACGAGGTGGAGGCCACGCAAGCCGACCTCGCCGGGCACCTTTTCGGCGAGACCCCGCGCCTGTTCTGCGACATCGCCGAGCAGGACGGCGCGCCGGTGGGTTTCGCCATCTGGTTCTACAACTATTCCACCTTCCGGGGCCGTCACGGGATCTATCTGGAGGACCTGTTCGTGGTCCCCGAAGCGCGCGGGATCGGGGCCGGCAAGGCCCTGCTGCGGGCCCTTGCCCAGCGTTGCGAAGCGCAGGGCCTGGCGCGGCTGGAATGGGCGGTGCTCAACTGGAACGCGCCGGCCATCGCCTTCTATGACGGGCTCGGCGCAGCCTCGCAGTCGGAGTGGACGGTGCGCCGGCTGACCGACGAGGCGTTGAGAAAATTGGCGCTGGGCTGAAACCCCACCCGGTCGCCGGGATGAGCGGTATTGAGATCAGACCTTGATGTCGATAATGGCCGGGCCTTGTTTGCCGTTCTTGCCGGATTTTGCCTGGTGCTCGAGCTCCTGGAGCATGGCTTCCTTGATGCGGCGGGCGATCTCCTCGGTGATCGAAGCCTCGGTAGAAGCCCGGGACTTCGGGTCGAGCTTGGCCAGGTCGCCCTCGCTGGTTCCCCGGGCGGCCAGCACCTGGGCGCGGATCTTTTCCTTCAGCTTCTCGACCTGCTGTTCCTTGGCCCACTGGTAGATTCCCTTGTCGCGTATGGCGTCGAGGGTCTCCTTGGTCTTGGCCTTGGAGTCGGCGACCTTCATCGCCGCGGCGTCCGCCCCGCTCACGGCCTTGCTGACGGCGTCGACCGCCTTGGGCAGGAGCGCGGTGATGGCTGAGGCGGCGAGGGCGGAAATGGGCATGCGAAACTCCGGTCTTCCCGTTAAGGTTACGCAAGTTCCGGGCCACCAAGAGCCCAGCCAGGGAGGACGCCATGAGCGCGCCGCCGAAAACGGTCCTGACCACGTCGCCCGAGGAAGAGGCCGCGATCCGCCAGGTGGTGCGGATCTTCGCCGCCGACCGTGTCGCCGGCCCGCAGCACGTTGCGGGACTGGTGGACCTGTTCTCCGATCCCAGGGTGTCTGACCCGATTTACGACCTGCCCCGGCCCTTCACCCACGAGAATGTCGCCCGCTGGGTCGCCGAGAGCGAGGCCCTGCGGCAGAAGGGCGAGTGCGTCCTGCTGGTCACTCCGGATGAGGCGGGCGGCGTCGCCGGCTATTCCCGCATCACCGTCTGGCCCGACCGCGCCTCGGCGGAGCTGGCGGGCGCGGCCCGCGCCGATCGGCAGAACACCGGGCGCGGCCGACAGGGCGTCGCCAACTCCGTGGGCGCGATCTTCGAGGTTCTGGGGGTCCGGCTGATCGGCCTGACCGCGGCCCTGGACAATGTCCGTTCCGCCGCCGCCATCGACGGGGCGGGCTTCATCCGCATGGGCGAGCGCGAAAGCGTGCGGCCCGACGGCTCCATCCGCCGCTCCATCTATTGGGAGCTGACGCGCGACCAGTGGCGGGCCCTGCAGCAAACATGAAAAAGACCCCGGCCTTGCGACCGGGGTCCTGATCGTTTCGCGAACGCGACCTCTTACGAGGCGGGCGCCGTGGCCGGGGCCGCGCCTTGGCTCGCCAGCGGCGGGCGGGTGACCGGGTAGAACTTCGGGGCCATCGCGGGGATGGCTTCCTTGATGATGCTGTCGACGGTCCAGCCCTCTTCCTTGGTCACGGTCTCGATGGGCCGCGGCTGCGAGTAGAGGGTGATGGTTTCGCCCGAGGAGCCGAAGATCTGGCCCGTGACGCTGGCGGCGGCCGGGGTGATCATGGCCACCGAGAAGCGGGCGGGTTGGTCGGCGCGGATCTTCTCGGCCATCACGGCGCGACGGGCGGCGGCGGCTTCATCCTTCACCGGGACCGACTGGGTCATGCGGGTCCAGGCGACCGGGGCGACGCAGTTGGAGCGCACGTTGTTACGGGCGCCTTCCATGGCGATGATGCGCGACAGGCCGGCGATGCCCATCTTGGCCGCGCCGTAATTGGCCTGACCGATGTTGCCCAGCAGGCCCGAGGTCGAGGTGAAGAACATGTAGGCGCCGTCGTTCTGCTCGCGGAACAGCTCGATGGTGGCGCGGGCCACGTTGAAGGAGCCGCGCATGTGGACGGCGATGACGGCGTCCCACTCGGCTTCGGTCATCTTGTGGAACATGACGTCCCGCAGGATGCCGGCGGGATTGATCACGGCGTGCAGACCGCCGAATTCCTTCTTGGCCTGCTCGACCATGCCGTAGACGGCGTCGAGGTCGGTGACGCTGTCGGAATTGGAAACCGCTTCACCGCCCGCGGCGCGGATTTCCTGGGCGACGGATTCAGCCGGACCGGCCGAACCTTCGTCTTCGCCCTTGAGGCTGCCACCCAGATCGTTGACCACGACCTTGGCGCCTTCCTGCGCGGCGATCAGAGCGCAATCGCGGCCGATACCGTTGCCGCCGCCCGTAACAAGAACAACTTTGCCTGAAAGAGCACCCATGAACCAATCTCCCTGAAAATAATTCGACGACTGTTATTCGAGCCTGTCGGCCTTGCGCAAGGCTGGAAAGAGTTTCGCCCAGACGCCGGTCACGATCAACGCGCCGACGCCACCAAACACCGCGCCGCCCACGGGACCCAGGAATCGGGCCACGACGCCGCTCTCGAATTCCCCCAGTTCGTTGGACGCGCCGATGAACAGGGAGGACACCGCCGCCACCCGGCCGCGCATGTGATCGGGGGTCACGATCTGCACGAGGGTCTGGCGCACATAGACGCTGAGCATGTCGGCGCCGCCCAGCACGGCCAGGGCGAAGACCGACAGCGGCAGGGATTTGGAGAGCCCGAAGACGATCGTCGCCGCGCCGAATACGGCGACGCCCGCGAACATCGTCAACCCTGCATGGCGCTTGATCGGCCGCCCGGCGAGGATCACGGCCACCAGGGTCGCGCCTATGGCGGGCCCGGCGCGCAGGATGCCAAAGCCGTCGGGGCCCACGTGCAGCACATCACGCGCGAACACCGGCAGCAGCGCTGTGGCTCCGCCCAGCAGCACCGCGAACATGTCGAAGGAGATGGCCCCGAACACGATCCGGTTGGTCCAGGTATAGACCAGCCCCTCCTTGATCAGGGCCCAGCGGGAGCCCGCCTGGACGATGGGCTGGGTCACGCCGGAGATCATGAAGACGCAGGCGAAGGCCACCACGTAGAGGACCGTGGTCACCGAATAGGAGAGGCCCGTCGAATGGGCCAGCAGCAGGCCGCCGATGGCCGGGCCGACGATGGACCCGCCCTGCCAGGCGAGCGAGTTTAGAGCGATGGCGCGCGGCAGCAGGCTGCGCGGCACCAGCATCGGGCCCAGCGCTGTTGAGGAGGGACCCATGAAGGCGCGGCTGGCGCCGAACAGCATGGAGAGCAGCAGCAGCAGCGGAATGGTGGCGAAGTGGTAGATCGAGGCCGCCGCCAGGGTCACCGCCGTGGCGATCTCGCCGACGTAACAGATCAGCAGCACCTTGCGCCGGTCGTGCCGGTCGGCGGTCTCTCCGGCGAAGGGCGACAGCAACAACACGGGGATGAAGGCGGCCAGGCCGATCATGCCGACATAGAAGGCCGACTGCTTCACATCCATGGTCTCGCGGGCCACGGCGTACATCTGCCAGCCCAGGGCCACGCTCTGGATCTGCACCCCGAGCGTGGCCGCCACCCGGGCGATCCAGAACAGCATGAAGTCGCGACGCTTCATCAGCTCGCGCAGGGTGGTGGGTTCGGCCGGGCCGTCGGGGAGAGTCTCAGTCATGGGCGGCGGACCTTGCGGCGCCACGGCGCAGCTCGCAACGCGTGATTGACGCGCGTGCGCCATGGCCCTATCGCGACCCTCGTTGAACGAAGTTCTGGGCCTGACGTCATGCGACGACTGCGACGAACCGGGCGCGCCCGCCGCGCCAGTTAGAACCGCCCGCCGGTCTGCGCATTGTTGCGCGACCGGTGACCGTCGCACTTCGAAGAAGATCCCATGCCCATGACCCTCTCCGCCGCCGCGCAGGCGCCGACCCTCAAACTTGAACAGGACCGGGATGGCCCGGCTGTCGAGACCCTGCTGGACCACGCCTTCGGCCCGGGCCGTTTCACTAAGGTCTCCGAACGCGTCCGCGAGATCGCCGAGTTCCGTCAGGACCTGTCGTTCTGCGCCTGGGACGGCGTCCGCCTGGTGGGCTGCGTGCGCATGACCCGGATCAGCATCGGTGGGGCGCAGGCGGTGTTCCTCGGTCCCCTGGCCGTGGAGGCCGACGTGCGCAAGTTCGGAACCGGCGGCGCTTTGGTGCAGGCCGCCTGCGCCGCCGCCCAGGTCGCCGGCTTCGCCAACGTCCTGCTCGTGGGGGACGAACCCTATTTCGGCCGCTTCGGATTCTCCGCCGCGCCGGCCAAGGCTGTGCGCCTGCCGGGACCGGTCGATCAGCGCCGGGTGCTGGTCAAGCCGCTGCGCGAGGGCGGGACCGAGGGTCTGGAAGGTCTGGTCGCCGCACCCTTGACCTAGGGTCGCGCTTGAGGCGGCCGCTCCAGCGCCCTACCTTGATCCCATGACTGATACGCCCAGCAAATCCGGCCTCGAAGGCGTGATCGCCGCCGCCAAGCAGGCGCCGGGCCGCGGCCTGCCGCCTGTCCACCTCTGGAACCCCACGCACTGCGGCGACATCGACATCGTCATCAAGAAGGATGGCCTCTGGTTCCACGAGGGCACCCCCATCGGCCGCGAAGCCCTGGTGCGGCTGTTTTCCACCGTCCTGCGCAAGGACCCCGACGGCTTCCACCTGGTGACCCCGGTGGAGAAGATGAGGATCACGGTGGAGGACGCCCCCTTCATCGCCGTGCGTGTCGACAAGGTGGGCGACACCTTGAAATTCCTCACCAATGTCGGTGACGAGGTCGAGGCCGGCCCCGAAAACGAGATCCGCGTCGAGATGGACCCGGCCACCGGTGAGCCGCGCCCCTACCTGCACGTCCGCCGCGGCCTGGAGGCCCTGATCGCCCGCCCGGTCTTCTACGAACTGGTGGAGCTGGCGCAGGAACGCGAGACGCCCGATGGTCCGCGCCTGGGGGTTTCCTCCAACGGCGCCTGGTTCCCGGTGGGACCGGCCGGAGCGCACGTTCTGTGAATCCGGCAGAGGCGTCGGCCGCCACACGCGACTGGATCACCCAGCATCTCGACCCGCTGGAGGTGCGCGAGCCCGTGGCCGGCGCAACCCGCTCGGACTTCGACCTCTCGGGCCACTACGGCGCCCAGCCCGATGAACTGACGCCCGCCTCGGTGCTGGTGGGCCTGGTGGAGCGGGAAGGGGCCTATTCGGTGATCCTCACCCGCCGCGCCGACACACTGCGCCGCCACACCGGCCAGATCGCCCTGCCAGGCGGCCGCCGCGATCCGGGGGAGACGCCCTGGGGCACGGCCCTGCGCGAGGCCCACGAGGAGGTGGGCCTGCACCCCGACTACGTCACCTTGGTCGGGCTCTCTTCGCCCTACGTCACGGGTACGGGGTTCCTGATCACCCCGGTGGTTGGGTTCATTCGCGAGGGCTTTACCCTGACGGCCAATCCCGACGAGGTGGCCGACATCTTCGAGACCCCCTTCGGCTTCCTGATGGACCCGGCCAATCACGAGGAACATGAGCGTGAGGCCCCCACCGGGGAAAAGCGTAGGTTCTACGCCATGACCCACGCCGACCGCTTCATCTGGGGGGCCACCGCCGGCGTCCTGCGGGCGCTGTACGAGCGGCTCTACGGCGCGGCCGTTGCTTGAGGTCATCGCCACCCGGGCCCTGCTCATGGCCCTGCCGTTCGGCCTCTGGTTCCTGTGGCGCGAGATCGCCCGGCGCACCGGCCGGGAGATGGGATCGACGCCCTGGGCCTGGCTGTTCGCGGCCGGGGCGGTGCTGTTGGGGGTTTCGCTGATGGCGACGGCGGTGTTCCATGGCGACAACCGCGGCGAGGTCTATGTCCCCGCCGAAGCCGCCTCGGACGGGCGCGTCACGCCCGGCCACTACGAGAAGAGAGCGCCCAAGATTCCATGACCGACAGTATCGGCCAAAAGCCCTGGATGAAGACCCCACAGGCCATCGCCGTGATGGACGCCCTGGAGGCGCGCGGCTTTTCCGGCTGCGCGCGGTTCGTCGGCGGCTGCGTGCGAAACGCCCTGCTGAACCGGCCCATCGACGATATCGACATCGCCACCACCCTGACCCCCGACCAGGTCATGGAAGCGCTGCAGGACGCCGGGATCAAGGCGGTGCCCACCGGGGTCGAGCACGGCACCATCACCGCCGTGGCCCACGGCCAGCCGTTCGAGATCACCACCCTGCGCCGGGACGTCTCCACCGACGGCCGCCGCGCCGTGGTGGCCTTTACCGAGGACTGGGCCGAGGACGCCCAGCGCCGGGACTTCACCCTGAACGCCGTCTATGCCGACCGCGACGGGACCTTGTTTGATCCCACGGGCCGCGGGGTGGAGGACGGCAGGGCGGGCCGCATCATCTTCGTCGGCGACGCCATGACCCGCATCCGCGAGGACTATCTGCGCATCCTGCGCTTCTTCCGGTTCCAGGCCTGGTACGGCCGGGGCGACCCTGACGAGAAGGCGCTGGCGGCCTGCAAGGCGCTTAAGGAATCGCTCTCGGGCCGACCGGCTGAGCGCACCGCCAAGGAGCTCACCAAGCTGCTGGCCGCCGAGGAGCCGCGTCCGGCCCTGGCGCTGATGGCCCAGAGCGGCGTGCTCACCGCCATCCTGCCCTGCGCCACGGACCTTTCGGGATTCAACCAGCTCGTCGAGATCGAGACCGAGCAGCTGTTCGAGAACGACCCCATCCTGCGCCTGGCCACCCTGATCCCGGAGGATCAGGTCGGCGCGGCCCAGATCGCCGAGCGCCTGCGGCTCTCCAACGAGGTCCGCGACCGGCTGGTGGCCGCCATGGGCAGGACGCCCCGCATCACCAGCTGGATGAGCCCGCGCGAGACCCGCCGGGGCGTCTACGCCATCGGGCTGGCGGCCTTCAACGATCGGGTGAAGCTGGCCTGGGCCAAATCAGGTCGCACCTCGGCCACCCACCAGTGGCGGGGGCTGCTGGCCCTGGCCGAAAGCTGGTCACCGCCGACCTTCCCCCTGACCGGCGACGACGTGATCCATGCCGGCGTGCCCAAGGGTCCGATGGTGGGCCAGGTGCTGCGGGAGGTGGAGGAGTGGTGGATCGACCATGACTTCATCGACGACAAATTCTCGGCCATCGAGAAGCTGAAGGCGGTCGCACAAGGCATGGCCTATTGAGGCTGGGCATCCTCGAGACCGGCCAGCCGCCCCCCGAGGTCGACCAGTTCGGCGACTATCCCGCCATGTTCCGCGCCCTGTTCGGCCCGGACGCCTACGACTACCAGACCTTCGACGTTCAGGCGGGCAAGCTGCCCGCCAGCGCTGAGGCCTGCGCGGCCTATCTCATCACGGGATCGTCGGCCGGCGTCTATGACCCGCTGGCCTGGATCGAGCCGTTGAAGGATTTCCTGCGCGCCGCCAAGGGCACGCCGATGGTGGGCATCTGCTTTGGCCACCAGATCATGGCCGAGGCCTTCGGCGGAAAGGTGATCCAGTCGCCCAAGGGCTGGGGCGTCGGACTGCACCGTTACGAGGTCCAACACCCTGAGGTCTGGATGGACGCGCCGCGCCTGACCATCGCGGCCTCGCACCAGGACCAGGTGGTCGCGCCGCCGCCGGACGCCACGGTGATCGCCGCCAGTGAGTTCACCCCCTTCGGCATGCTGGCCTATGGCGACCAGCCGGCCATCTCCCTGCAACTGCACCCGGAGTTCGAGCCCGGCTATGCTCGGGCCCTGATCGAGAACCGCCGCGGAACCCGCTTCACCGACGAGCAGGCCGACCAGGCGATCCTCTCCTTCGAGCAACCCGACGACCGCGCCCAGGTCGGCGGCTGGATTCAGCGGTTCCTGGCCCAGGCAACGCTTGGCCGTTCCTGACGTTCTGGTCAGCGGCGCCGCTCTTCGCGCCGGCCAGGAATGTTCTCCCATGCGCCACGCCCGCGCCCTGCTTCTGTCCCTCGGCGCGGCCGGCCTGGTGGCCGCCGCGACCCTGAACGCCCAGGCCCAGACCGCGCCCAGCCAGACCGCCGCCTCGGTCCTGGCCGAGATGGAGCAGCGGACCTCGCTCAAGCCCGCCGCGTCGTTCAACAGGATCGCTGACAAGAACGCCCGCTCCGTCGCCCTCTTCCAGGAGGCCGGCAAGGTGATCACCCACCCGCGCTGCGCAAACTGCCACCCGGTGGACCATCCGGCCCAGGCCAATGACCGCCACCCCCACATGCCGGTGGTCTCCCGCGGCGAGGACGGCCATGGTGAGGGCCTGCACTGCGCGTCGTGCCACACCGCCAAGAACGTCTGGGTCGGCGGGACCCACATCGTCACCATCCCTGGCAATCCGAAATGGGCGCTCGCCCCGGCCTCGATGGCATGGCAGGGCAAGTCGCTGGGCGAGATCTGCGCCCAGATCAAGGACCCGGCCCGCAACGGCGGCCGGACGCTGGCCCAGATCCACGACCACATGGCCAATGATGAGCTGGTGGCCTGGGGTTGGAACCCTGGCCTCGGCCGCACGCCCGCGCCGGGTACGCAAGCCCAGCTCGGCGAACTCATCCAGGCCTGGATCGACACCGGCGCCAAGTGCCCGGCGCCCGGCGGAACCAAGGTGCCCAGCCACGACCTCAAGGCAGAGGCCGGGTCGATGAAGCCGGCGGTTTAGGTCAGGTCCCGCACCATCCAGATCGTCCCGGGGGTCGATTGCTCGGAGAAGCGGGTGAAGCCGTAGATGTCGTAGAATCGCTGGGCCCGAGTGTTGGCCTCGCTGACGCCGAGGTGGAGGCCGCGAGCACCGGCAGAGGTCAGGGCCGCCGACAGGGTGTCGATGAGGCGTTGGCCCAGGCCCTGGCCCTGCAGATGGGGCAGCAGGTTGATGTGCAGGTGGGCGGGATGGGCCGCGACGACGGCGTCCGGCACGGCGTTGGGCTTGTGGAACATGCGCTCCAGGTGCTGGTCGGTCGTCCGTTCGGCCCAGGGCGTGGCTTGCGGATCGGCGTGGGCGGCCCGCAGCATCGGCCACCAGCGATCCTCCAGCAGGGTCTCGAAGGCCCGGGTGTCGGCGGTGCCCACGATGTAGCCGGCGACCCGGCCGCCATCCTCAACCACGAAGGCGAGATGAGGTGCGAACCGTCCATAGGGGGCGGCGTAGATCGCCCCGAGCAGGTGCTTGTCGCGATAGAGGGACGTGGCGTCCTGACCGCTGTCGCCGGTCTTCAGGCAGACCTCGTACAGGCCCTCCAGGTCCTCGGGACGAAAGGGCCGGATCTGCGCCATCAGACGACCCCGCGCGTCAGGTCCAGGCCGCGACCGGCGGCATGGACGACAGAATGGTGTCGATGTTGCCGCCCGCCCTCAGGCCGAACATGGTGCCGCGGTCGTAGAGCAGGTTGAACTCGACATAGCGGCCCCGGCGGACAAGCTGCTCCATCCGATCCTGCTCGGTCCAGGGTTCGCTCATGCGGTGGCGGACGATCTTCGGATAGACGTCCAGGAAGGCCTCGCCCACGGCGCGGGTGAAGGCGAAGTCCTTCTCGAAGTCGCCGGAATTATGCCGGTCGTAGAAGATGCCGCCGACCCCGCGGGTCTCCTTGCGGTGCGGCAGGTAGAAATACTCGTCGCACCAGGCCTTGTACGTCTCGTGCCAGTCGGGATCGAAGGGGTCGCAGGCGGCCTTCATCGCGGCGTGGAACAGCACCGCGTCATCGGCCTCCTCGCTGCGCTGCTCGTCCACCATCGGGGTCAGGTCGGCGCCGCCGCCGAACCAGCTCTCGGCGGTCGACAGGAAGCGGGTGTTCATGTGCACGGTGGGAATGCGCGGCGAGCGCGGATGCACGATCAGGCTGATGCTGGCCGAGACATAGGACGGGTCCTTGTCGGCGCCCGGCATCTCCTTGGCCATTTCCGGCGAGAAGCGGCTGGTGGCCGCCGAGGTGTGGACCCCGGCCTTCTCGAACAGCCGGCCCTTGAAGTGGCCGCCGATCCCGCCGCCGACCCCGGTCTCCCGGGTCCAGGGCCGCAGGTCGAATCGCTGCGGCTCCTCGGGGTAGAACTCCGGCGGCGCTTCCTCTTCAAGTTGCTCCAGGGCCGCGACGATGCGGATCTGCAGGTCTTCGAACCACGCCTTGGCGCGGGTGCGGCGGTCTTCGATCTCGGGCGGGAGGCTGCTCATAACGGTGGATTAGGAAATTGGCCGGTCTGGCGCAACGCCTCCGAAAGACCGATGGCTGCCGAAACCGTCACATTCAGCGACCGCATTCCACGTATCAGCGGAATATAAACCCGGGCATCGGCGCTCTCGTGGACGTCGTCGGGAACACCGGCGCTTTCGCGTCCAAACAGCAGCACGTCGTCGGGCTGGAAGACGAAGTCGTGCAGGGGCGTCGCGCCCTTGGTTGTGAACAGAACGATCCTTCCGGGCTTATTATGCGCAAAATCGGCCCATCCGGGGTGCCGCGTCACTTCGCCCGGATCGCCGTAATCCAGGGCCGCGCGGCGGATCGCGCGGTCGGAAAGTGGGAAGCCACAGGGCTCTATGACGTGCACACCGACCCCCAGACAGGCGCCGAGACGGAGAGCCGCCCCAAGGTTTTGCGGAATGTCCGGTTGAAAAAGCGCCAGCAGCATTCTAAGCGATCCAGCCTACGGGATTGGCCGGGGCCAGGCGCGAATCACGGGAGGGGGCGACCGCAATGCGCGATCGCTGTTCCTTCCGGTCATTCGTCCTGCTCCAGCAATGAATTCCGAATGGCCCTTACCAGAGTGTCTGGCAGGGTCGAAGACGGGTCTCGGCGCAAAGCCGCGGCCGCAAACGAAGGGTAGCTTTAAGGTGGCCGACACCGTCGTGGGCGCAAAACCCGATCCTCATGCCTCGGGCGAAGACCCGAACCGGCGTGATTTCATTCACATCGCCGCGGCCGTCATGGCCGTGGGCGCGGTAGGGGCGTTGGCCTGGCCGTTCATCGATCAGATGAACCCGGCCGGCGACACCCTCGCCCTCGCCTCGGTGGAATTCGACCTGACCAAGGTCGAAGCTGGCCAGCAGGTCACCATCAAGTGGCGCGGCAAGCCGCTGTTCATCCGCAACCGGACGGGCAAGGAGATCGCCGAGGCGATCAAGGACGACAAAGCCGACCTGCGCGATCCGCAGACCGACGAGGAACGTCACAAGCCCGGCAAGGCCCAGTGGCTGATCCTGGTTGGCACCTGCACCCACCTGGGCTGCGTGCCGACCTTCGGCGGCGGTGACTACGGCGGCTGGTTCTGCCCGTGCCACGGCTCGCACTACGACACCTCCGGTCGCATCCGGAAAGGTCCCGCGCCGAAGAACCTGGCGGTGCCGGACTATGCGTTCCTGACGGACACCAAGGTCAAGGTGGGCTGAGGACGATGAGCGGACATTCCAACTACGAGCCGAAGACCGGCTTCGAGCGCTGGCTCGACACCCGACTGCCGATCGTGCGCCTGGCGTACGACAGTCTGGTCGACTTCCCGACCCCGAAGAACCTCAACTACTGGTGGACGTTCGGCGGCATCCTGGCGGTCTGCCTGGGTATCCAGATCGTGACCGGCATCGTGCTGGCCATGCACTACGTCCCGCACGTGGACTACGCCTTCAACTCCGTCGAACGCATCATGCGCGACGTGAACTACGGCTGGCTGGTGCGCTACATGCACTCCAACGGGGCCTCGATGTTCTTCGTCGCGGTCTACATCCACATGTTCCGCGGCCTCTACTACGGGTCCTACAAGGCTCCCCGTGAAGTGCTGTGGATCCTGGGCTGCGTGATCTACCTGCTGATGATGGCCACGGCCTTCATGGGCTACGTCCTGCCCTGGGGCCAGATGAGCTTCCACGGCGCGGTGGTGATCACCAACCTGTTCGGCGCCCTGCCAGTGGTCGGCCCCTCCATCACCACCTGGCTGTGGGGCGGCTTCGCGGTCGATGACCCGACGCTGAACCGCTTCTTCTCGTTGCACTACCTGCTGCCGTTCATGATCGCCGGCGTGGTGATCCTGCACATCTGGGCGCTGCACGTGCCCGGCAACAACAATCCGACCGGCGTGAACGTGAAATCGAAAGAGGACACCGTCCCCTTCCACCCGTACTACACGGTGAAGGACGGCTTCGCGATTTCGGTCTTCCTGTTGATGTTCGCCACCTTCGTGTTCTTCCTTCCGAACGCGCTGGGCGACGCGGTGAACTATGTTCCCGCCAACCCGCTGGTGACCCCGGCCCACATTGTTCCCGAATGGTACTTCCTGCCGTTCTACGCGATCCTGCGGGCGGTTCCGGACAAGCTGACCGGCGTGCTGATGATGTTTGGCGCCATCGCCATGCTGTTCATCCTGCCCTGGCTCGACACCTCCAAGGTGCGCTCCATGCGCTACCGGCCGACCGCGAAGCTCTACTTCGGCATCTTCGTCCTGGCCTGCCTGATCCTGGGCTATTGCGGCGGCCGTCTGCCCGACGACCACGTGATCCCGGGCCTGTCGACCTTCCAGCTGCTGGACGCCGACCTGAATTCGATGGTGTGGCTGTCCCGCATCGCGGCGGCCTACTACTTCTCGTACTTCCTGATCGTGCTGCCGATCCTGGGCCTCACCGAGACCCCGCTGCCCCAGCCGGAATCGATCTCCGCGCCGGTGCTGTCGCATCCCGCCAACGCGCCTGCCGGCGCCGCGGCTTCGCCTGAAAAGAGGGGTTGAGCCTCAGATGCTGCGCAAAGGTTTCATTCTCGCGGCGCTTGGGCTCGCTTTCGTTGCTGGTCCGTCGTTCGCGGCGACCACCCACGAAGAACCCAAGGATGTGCACTGGAGCTTCGAGGGCCCGTTCGGCAAGTTCGACCAGGCTCAGGTTCAACGGGGCTACAAGGTCTATCGGGAGGTCTGCGCGGCCTGCCACTCGATGAACCTGCTGAGCTTCCGTAACCTCGGTCAGAAGAACGGTCCGTTCTTCGACGAGAAGTACAAGAACCCGAACGACAACGCCTACGTGAAGTCGATCTCCAAGGACTACCAGGTCAACGATATCGACTCCGAGACCGGTGACGTCGTCCAGCGTCCCGGCACCCCGGCTGACAAGTTCCCCAACCCGTTCCCGAACGAGGCCGCGGCGCGCGCCTCGAACGGCGGCGCCTATCCGCCGGACCTCTCGGTGATCACCAAGGCCCGGGAAGAGGGACCCCAGTACGTCTACTCGATCCTGACGGGCTATGTGGCGACCCCCGCCGGCATGGAAGTGCCCCCAGGCAAGCACTACAATCCCTTCATGCCGGGTGACATGAGCGCCTTCTACAAGGGCAAGGGCCCGGTTCCGGAGGGCGGCTTCATCGCCATGCCGCCGCCTCTGGAAGCCGGCAAGGTGACCTTCGACGACGGCACCAAGTCGACCCTGGACCAGCAAGCCAAGGACGTCGTGGCCTTCCTGGCCTGGGCCTCTGAGCCCAAGCAGACCGAGCGCAAGCAGTTCGGCCTGGCCGCCATGATCTACCTGCTGATCTTCTCCGGCCTGCTGTTCGTCAGCTACCGGCGAATCTGGAAGAACGTCGGGCACTAAGCCCAGCCATCTTCCGCAAGACGATCAAGGCCCCGGTGCGAACCGGGGTCTTTTTCGATTCTGACGTCCAGCTTGTGAAGAATCGCTAAGTTGCCCGTGAGGTCCTGCTCGCCGATAGGGGCGCGGGGTTTCATTCGGGAAGGGGCGACCATGGCTGCCATGACGGGACGCGGACGCGTCGTCGCATATCTGGCCTTGTACGCCGCGCTCTGGGGCGCCGCCTTCGCCTACCTGTTCTACAAGCAGGCCGACTGGACCTTCCCGCTGGTGTCGCTGGGGGTGTTCGGCATCGCGCTGTCAGGGGTCGCCTGGGCCCTGACACGCAAGTCCGACCCGCCGGCGGTGCGGGTCCGCCGTCCGGTGGCGGAGCTCACCGCGGTGCTGATCTTCATGGTGATCTACGCCGTGGGCTTCCTAGGCTTCGGCATGCAGGCCCTGAAGGCCTCCATGCCCGACGGCCAGACCCGCGATCTGCTGATCCTGGCCGTCAAGTTGGCGGTCCACGTCGTGGCGCCGGCCCTGTTGTTGCTGGCGTTCGGAGGCCGGGTCGCGCCGCTGTTCTCCACCGGCCTCGACCGGAAGGGCTTCTGGTCCACCCTGATCGTCATGGGCGCCATCTTCCTGGCCCTGCTCAGCGTGGTCAGCCCCAGCCTCAAGCAGATCGGCGACCTGCACGCCCCGATCCAGGTCCTGGCCTGGGCCGCGCCCGCCGCCTTCGTCTGGATCGCGCTGGAAGCGGGCCTGGCCGAAGAGTTCCTGTTCCGCGCCGTGCTGCAGACCAGGCTCGCCGCCGTACTGCGCAGCGAGACCGGCGCCGTCGTCCTGGGCGCCCTGGTCTTCGCGCTCGCCCATGTGCCGGGACTCTATCTGCGCGGCGCGCCGGGTGACGACGGCTATTCCACCGACCTCTTCCAGGTGATCGCCTTCACCATCGCCTCGCTCTCGCCCCTGGCCCTGATGCTCGGCGTGGTCTGGGCGCGGACCCGCAGCCTGCTGCTGGTGGTCCTGTTGCACGCCACCATCGACATCCTGCCCTTCCTGCCGGAGTTCCTCACCCACTGGGCGGGGATCACCCCGGCGGTCCACTAGGGCCTGCGAAGGATCAGCCGTCCACGCGGGAAGTCGAACCGCAGCCGCCAGCGCGACAGCACCGGGGGACCCACAGCGCCCACTGCACCCTCGACATGGGGCTGGAGGCCGCCCAGCAGGTTCTCGAACAGCGCGCCCGCCAAGGAGAGCGCCCGCAGCCGGGCCCTGCGTGCACCGTAGGGCGCCACATCCTCCACCTTGGCCCCTGGGGCGCCCGCCAGGGCCTCATCGAGCCGCGTAGCGCTGTCCAGGCCCGTCGCCACCACAAAGCCGCCCACGGCCGTCCTGGGGCCGTCGGCGACGGCGGCCGTGACCACCGGCAGGCCGCCAACCAGGCGCATCGGCAGGACGCTGAGCGGACGCACCCTCGGCGCCTTGCCCGCCCGCCAGATCTCCACCCGGCAGGGCGCGAAGCTGACATCCACCACATAGGCCGACAGTACATCGGCGCCGATCACCCCGGCGATGGGGGTCGGAAAGCTGTATGTCCGCGCGTCCAGGTCGACCACCGACACCGCCCGGTCGAGCAGGCGGACACCGTCCACCCGCACCTCGCCGCGGAAGGCGGGCGGCAGGCCCTCCATCTGGGCGCGGGTCTCGTGGAGCTGGGTGGTGGCGCTGCCGGTGTCGAGGATATAGTCGCCGGCGATCCCCGCGACGCTCGCCGGGACGACGACCACGCCCTGTTCGAACCAGCAGGCCGCCGCATTCGCGGGCGCCGGGGCGAGCCAGAGGGCGGCGAGGGCCAGGACGAGCTTCAACGGCGATTCCCAAGGGGGAGGGGCGTTGCCGAGCATAGCCAAGGCGGGCGGCCTCGGCGATAAAAGCCGATGCGCTGCATCCCTCCCCAAGCCGACGGGCGTTGACGTGGCGTTCACCAAGGCGTGGCGCGACTTCCGGCGCATGCAGGACGTGGCCGTGGCGGCCTCGTGCCTGATCTATTCGGGCTCGGTGGTCCACGCCTTCAGCGTGCTGCCCGGCGGGCCAGGGACCATCGCCAAGCACGCCCTGCTGTGGCCGGCCTGCGCCCTGCTGGCCAGTTTCGCCCTGCCGCTGCTGATCCTGCCCGTGCGCCGCATGCTGGCCCGCTATGTCTGGATGAGCTTCCTGTCCGGCTTTGGCCAGACGGCGGTCTCGGTGCTGACCGGCGTGGGTCTGCTGATCGGCGCGGCCAGTTTCATCTACTGGCAGGTGGCCGCCGTCGCCCAGGGCGGCCGCTATCCGACCGCCGTGTTCGGAGGCTACGCCGCCGGCATCGGCATCCTGGCCGCCCAGTCGCTGCTGGTCCGCTGGCTGGAAAAGGACCCCGAGGCGCGCAAACGCATCGAGGAATAGGCCCTACATCTCGCCCCGGCCGCCGCCGTTGTTCATGAACACCTGCAGGGTCCGCAACCGGGCCAGCCGCGCGGCGTCGGGATTGTAATCTGCGCGGCGGTCTGAGACGAAGCCGTGGCCGGCGTCATAGACGTGGACGGGCACGTCCGGGTGCTTTTCGCGGATCTCCTCGACCTTCTCCATCGGGATGGAGGCGTCGTTACGGCCGAAGTGCAGAATGGTGGGGACCTTGGGCGTCTCGTCCACCAGTTCGCTGATGCGACGGCCATAGAAGGCCGAGGCCGCCGAGACCCCGGTGCAGCGGCAGGCCGCCAGCCAGGCCGCCGCTCCGCCCCAGCAGAATCCGGTGACGAAGACGGCGGGCGCGAGCGCGTCGATGGCCGCCTGCAGGTCGCCGGCCACCTGATCCCACGGGGTGGCGGTGGAGTATTGCACCCCCTTGGCGATGGCGGCCTGGCTGTAGTCAGCCTCGAAGCCCGGCTCCAGGCGGTCGTAGAAGCTGGGGGCGATCACCTCGTAGCCGTCCTCGGCGAAGCCGTCGGCCAGCTCGCGGATGTGGTCGGTGACCCCGAAGATCTCCTGGACCAGCACGATCCCGCCGCGGCGCGCATCGGCGACGGGGGCGTGATAGGCGGCCAGCTCGAAGCCGTCGAACTTGCTGGTCAGGCGGATGGTCTCGCCCACGGCGCCTAGGCTCCGGCGAACAGGTCGAGGGTGCGCTGGCGGGCCAGGTCGGCGCTCGCCTGGTTCAGCCGCTCCGGGTCCTCGTTGTTGAAGCCGTGGCCGGCGTCCTCGTAGATATAGACCGCCACGCCGGGGTTGTGGGCCTGGACGGCGGCCTTGACCTCGTCGGCGGGGATGCCCGCGTCCTTGCGGCCCAGATGGAGGATCACCGGGCACTTCGGTGTCTTGTCGGCGTTGGCCTGGACCAGGCTGCCATAATAGCTCGAGCCTGCCGCGAAGCCGTCCAGCTGGCAGGCGGCCAGCCAGGTCAGCGACCCGCCGTAGCAATAGCCCACCACGAACACCTTGCCGGCGTCCGCCAGGGCCGCGCGGCAGGCGTCGACGTCGGAGAGCGCCTGGTCCAGCGGGGTGGCGCGGGCATGGGTGACCCCGGCGGTCAGGCCGGCCGGATCGTGGCCGGCGGTGAAGCCCGGCTCCCGACGGTCATAGAGCGAGGGCGCGATGGCCTCGTAGCCAAGCGACGCCCAGCGATCCACGTCGCGGACGATGTGCTCGTCGATCCCGAAGATCTCCTGGATGACCACCACGCCGCCCTTGCGCTCGCCCGTGGGCGCCGCGCGATAGACCGCGAACTCGAAGCCGTCGGCCCCGCTCTTCAGCTTGGAAAACTCACCCATGACGTCTCTCCCGATTTTGCCGACATAGCTAAGGGAGGCGAGGGCTGAGGGCTAGACGTTGAAGCGGAAGTTGAGCACGTCGCCGTCGCGGACGACGTACTCCTTGCCTTCCTGGCGGAACTTCCCGGCCTCGCGGGCCCCGGCCTCGCCCTTGAGGCCGACATAGTCCTCATAGGCGATGGTTTCGGCGCGGATGAAGCCCTTCTCGAAGTCGGTGTGGATCACGCCGGCCGCCTGCGGGGCGGTGTCGCCCTTGTGGATGGTCCAGGCGCGCGCCTCCTTGGGGCCGACCGTGAAATAGGTCTGCAGGCCCAGCAGGTGGTAGGCCTCGCGGATCAGCTTGTTGAGGCCGGGCTCGGTGAGGCCCAGGGTCTCCAGGAACTCGGCGCGTTCACCTGAGTCCAGCATGGCGATCTCGCTCTCGATCTGGGCCGAGATCGCGACATGGTCGGCGCCGTCGCGGGCGGCGCGCTCGGCCACCAGCCGCGACATGTCGTTGCCGTCGGCGGCCGAGCCTTCATCGACGTTGGAGACGTAGAGGGCGGGCTTGGAGGTCAGCAGCTGCAGCATGCGCCAGGCCTTGTCGTCCTCGGCGGGCACCGCGGCCTTGCGGGCCGGGCGGCCGGCGTTCAGTTCGGTCAGGGCCAGCTGCACCAGGCGCAGGGTGGTGGCGCTTTCCTTGTCGCCGGCCTTGGCCCGCTTCTCCAGGTTGTTGACCCGCTTCTCCAGGCTCTCCAGGTCGGCCAGCATCAGCTCGGTCTCAATGGTCTCCAGGTCCGACAACGGATCGACCTTGCCCTCGACGTGGGTGATGTCGTCGTCGATGAAGCAGCGGGCGACGAAGGCCACGGCGTCGCAATCGCGGATATTGGCCAGGAACTGGTTGCCCAGCCCCTCGCCCTTGGACGCGCCGCGCACCAGGCCGGCGATGTCCACGAAGTTGATCCGCGCCGGGATGATCTCCTTGGACGGGATGATGGCGGCGAGCGCATCAAGCCGCGGCTCGGGCACCGCCACGTCGCCGGTGTTGGGCTCGATGGTGCAGAAGGGATAGTTGGCCGCCTGGGCCGACGCGGTCTGGGTCAGCGCGTTGAACAGGGTCGATTTGCCGACGTTGGGCAGGCCGACGATCGCGACTTTCAGGGCCATGGGGAGTCCGATTTCCTAAACGAGGGCGCGGACTAGCACGTCTGCCCGCGCCGCCCAACTGTGGTGGCTAGGTGTCGCCGCGGTTGCGGGCCTGGCGGGTGTCGCCCTTGTCGGCCGGCGCCAGGCGCAGCACCTCGGTCTGGTACTTGTCGTCCTCGCCGGCGGCCAGCAGGGGCGCGGCCTGGGCGACGGCCTTCAGAAGGTCGATGACCCAGCCGTGCTCAACCTTGTGGAAGTCCGACAGCACGTGACCCTGGACCCGCTCGGGATGTCCGGGATGTCCGACGCCCAGCCGGGCGCGGCGGAAGTCGGGGCCGATATGGGCGGTGACCGAGCGGACCCCGTTATTGCCCGCCGCCCCGCCGCCGGTCTTCATCCGGAAGCGGCCGGGGGCCAGGTCGATCTCGTCATAGAACAGCACCACGTCGGCGGGCGTGGCCTTGTAGAACTTCATGGCCGCGCCGACGGAGCGGCCGCTCTCGTTGTAAAAGGTCTGGGGCTTGAGGATCAGCGTCTTCACCGGCCCGGCCGGGGTGTCGATCTCGCCCTCCCGGGCCAGCCCGGAAAACTTCGAGCGCTCGGGACCGAAGCGCCATTGCTGGGCGATCTCGTCCACGGCGATGAAGCCGATGTTGTGGCGGTTCTTGGCGTACTGGGCGCCGGGATTGCCTTGGCCCGCGAGGATCAGCATGGCGCCAGGCGGCTCGGCCCCCCGAAGGGGGCCGGCCAGTCCTTAAACCGTGGTGGTCGCAGCCGCTGCTGCGGCGTCGTCGGTGGCGGCGTCAGCCGAGGCCGAGGCCGACGAGCCGGCCAGGGTGGCGACCACATAGTCGCGGTCGGTGGCGGGCTTGACGCCTTCCGGCAGGGTGAAGGCCGACATGCGGATGGTGTCGCCGATTTCCAGACCGGTGAGGTCGAAGACCAGCTCTTCCGGGATGTGGTCGGCGGGGCAGGCCAGCTCGACGGTGTGACGCACGATGTTGAGCGTGCCGCCCTTCTTGAGGCCGGGGGACTCTTCCTGATTCTTGAAGTGCACCGGCACTTCGATCTTGATCAGCTGGTGCTCATCGACCCGGTACAGGTCGAAGTGGACCGGCTCGTCGGTGACCGGGTGCATGTCGATCGCCTTGGCGACGACCGGCTGGGTCTCGTCGCCGTACTTCAGGGTCACCAGGTGGCCCAGCAGCTTGCCCGTATAGAGCGCCTTGCGGAATTCATTGGCCTTCACGGAGATGGCGACCGGATCCTTGGCGCCGCCGTACAGCACGCCGGGGACCAGGCCCGCACGACGGGTTTCGCGCGCGCCGCCGGTGCCCGTGCGATCGCGAACTTCAACGTTCAGAATGATATCGGCCATGGCCTTGCCTCAAAACGAAACCGCCGCGCGAAGTGCCGCGCGGCGACGGACGACCCTCCTGGGGTCGAAAGGTGGGCGTAAATACACAAAAGCCCCGCCCGTGGCAACGGGCGGGCGCAGATGTTTTAGCGCTTCTTGGTGGCGGCCTTGGCCGGGGTCTTGGCCGGGGTCACCTGGTAGGGGGCCGAACCGTCGGCCACCTTGATCTTCGGAATGAACTTCGCCTCGTAGGGCTCGGTGTTCCCCGAGGCCTTAATCACGCAGCGGCCGGTGTCCATCATGATGTGCTGGCCCAGGCAGAAGACGTCCTCGTAGTGCGGCTTGGAGACGGCCAAGCACTGATAGAGGTTGAGCTTGGCCATGTTCATGCAGAAGGCCACGTTGGGCTCGGCCATCACCGCCATCAGGGTGTCGACATTGGCGTCGCCGCCTTCGCCGAGCGCGGCGAGCGCCGCCACGGCCATGCCGCGGATCACGATGGGGCTGTAGGGCGGGGCGGCCGGCTCGGCGGTGACCCCCAGCGGAGCGGCGCCCAGGGCGGCCTGCTGCAGGCGCGCGGTCTCGGCCAGGTCGCCCACCACCGGGGTGGCGGAGAGATTCTTGGCCTGGGACAGGCGCAGGTCGCGATTGACCACGTCCGACTTCGACCACTTCTGCTTCTGGATGTCGTAGGCCGACTGCTTGACCGCCTTGCCGGCGTCGTAGAGCTGCTGGCCCTCGGCGCCGAGGGCGTTCTTCACCAGCCCCGCGGCGCTGGCCGAGCCTGCGATGCCCACGACATAGGCAGGGTCCTTGAGGATCGCGGCGACCACTTCGCGGCGCTGGTCGACATTGACGGCATAGGTGCGGACGCCGGCCACAAAGGCCGGATCCTGCAGGGCGACGATGGCGGCATAGGCCGTGGCGCCGCGCTGAAGCTGCTTGGGCTCATAGGAGGCGCCCACGGTGACAGCCTTGGCGATCTGGTCGCCGTCGGCGAAGTCGGGCGTGATCGCGCTGACGTGGGCCATGTAATAATGATAGGCGGCCGCCTGCTCGATCAGCTTGGGCGACAGGCTCACGGCCGGCGGCGGCGGCGGGGGCGCCGGCGGCGGCACGGGCGGCGTACAGGCCGACAGCAGGGCCGCGAAGGCGATGGCGGCAAGCGTGCCGGTCACGCGAATGGCAGAGGTCATCCTGAAGCTTCCCCAGAAGATAAGCGCGCTAGACTATAACAGATGCGCGGGCAGGAATGTGACCGCACGTCCTTAACCCTTATTGACCAAGCTTGGCCGTTTCAGGGGTGGGTCAGCAAGTCCCGTGCCGAAACGGCTCTTGAATCCAGGATGAACTGTCAGTCGAACAGTTTCGACACCGACTCTTCATTGGCGATCCGCCGGATGGCCTCGCCCAGCAGCTTGTCGCAGCTGACATAGCGCAGCTTGGACTTGTCGCTGGGGGCGTCGGAAGCGGAGATGGAGTCGGTCATCACCAGCTCCTTGAGGATCGAGGAATTGACCCGGTCGATGGCCGCCCCCGACAGCACCCCGTGGGTGACATAGGCCGAGACCTCGGTCGCGCCGCCGTCCACCAAGGCCTGGGCGGCGTTGCACAGGGTGCCGCCGCCGTCGATGATGTCGTCGAACAGGATGCAGCGGCGGCCGGAGACGTCGCCGATGATATTGGCCACCTCGCTCTTGCCCGGACCCGAGCGGCGCTTGTCGACAATGGCCAGTTCGGCGTTCAGCCGGCTGGCCACGCCCAGCGCCCGGACCACGCCGCCCACGTCGGGGGAGACGATCATCAGCTCGTTGGTCTTCTCGTAGTTTTCCTTGATGTCGGCGGCCAGCAGCGGCGCCGATAACAGGTTGTCGGTGGGGATGTCGAAGAAGCCCTGGATCTGACCCGAGTGCAGATCCATCGTCAGCACCCGGTCGGCGCCTGCCCGCTCGATCAGGTTGGAGACCAGCTTGGCGGAGATCGGCGTGCGGCCCCCGGTCTTCCGGTCCTGCCGGGCGTAGCCGAAATAGGGCATGACGGCGGTGATCCGCTTGGCCGAGGCGCGTCGCAGCGCGTCGATGCAGATCAGCAGCTCCATCAGGTTGTCGTTGGTGGGGTAGCTGGTGGACTGCAGCACGAAGACGTCCTCGCCGCGGACGTTCTCGTCGATCGTCACCCAGACCTCGTTGTCGGCGAAGCGCTTCACCTGAGCCTTGGTGAGCGGCAGGTCGAGATGGGAGGCCACGGCCTCGGCGAGCGCTCGATTGGAGTTGCCAGCCAGCAGCTTCATGAGAACTCCCGCAATGTCTCGCCCGATGCGCGGGGCTTGTAGCAGGCGAGCCGCCCGCGGCAAGGCCCGGCGGCGATTCAGACCAGCGCAATCGCTGACAGCAGCCGGCCGAAGTCCGGCTCCCCCCGCTTGAAGGCGCGGCGATTGGAGAAGAACAGGGCCTCCTCAGCGCAGGTGTCGTGCCGGGTCCAGGCCGCCGTGCCGACACCCGCCGCCGTCAGCCGCGAGACCACGAATCCCGGCAGGTCGAACATCCGCTTCTCCGACGTCTCGCCGGGGCCGAAGAAGCGCTCGTGGTCGGCGTCCTTGGCGGTGAAGGCGGCCAGGAACTCCAGGCCGACCTCGTAGGACGCCTGGCCGATGCAGGGGCCGACCACGGCCACCATCCGCGGGGGTTCGGCCCCGAGGGTGGTCATGGCCGCGACCGCGGCCTCGGCGACGCCGTGCAGCGCGCCTTTCCAGCCGGCATGGACCGAGGCCACCACCCGGCCTTCCGCGTCGGCGATCAGGATGGGGGCGCAGTCGGCGGCCAGCGCCCCGCAGAGCACACCCGGCGTGGCCGTAACCACCGCGTCCCCCTCCGGCCGCTCGTCGCCCCAGGGCCGGTCGGTGGTCAGCGCCGTGGCCGAGTGGATCTGGTAGCAGGTGGACAGGGCGCCGACGGGCAACCCGAAATGCCCGGCCGTGCGCCGCCGGTTCTCCGCAACATCGCCGGGCTCGTCGCCCGAGCCGCGCCCGACATTGAGGCTGTCATAGATGCCGGTCGAGACGCCGCCCTGGCGCGTGAAGAAGGCGTGGCGGACGCCGGGCAGATCCAGCAGGGGCGAGGTCAGAACGTTCATCTCAGGTCTCGAAGCCGGGCGGGACCAGGCCCGGGGTGTGGATGCAGACAACCTTGAACAGCTCGCCCATCTGGTCCGGCGACACCAGCCGTTCCAGCTGCCGTTCGATCACCTCGCTGCGGTCGGGCCGGGCGGCGGTGAGCGCTTCGGCCCGCGCGCCGATCCCCAGACGCACCAGGAACTCGCCCTGGGTCAGGATCGCCGCCGTGGCCGCGCCCTCCCGGGCCGCCGCCGCCAAGACGACGGGGAAGTCACCGTGGACGGTAACGTCGGCCTCGCCCGGACTGGCCAGGGGGCTTTCCTTCACGTGGTGGCGCAGCGCCTGCAGGGTATCGCCGAAGCCCGCGGCGTCGCGGCCATAGTCGATCAGCAGGGCGGCCCCGCCGTCGGCGGCGATCCGCGCGCCGAGCTCCGAGCCCAGGGCCTCCTGGACCGGCGAATGCTCCAGCACCGATCCCGGCGGCGCGTCGGGCAGGACCTGCCCCAGGGCGGCGGCCGACAGTCCGAAGGCCAGGTTGCCGGCGCCATCCAGACCCACCATCCGCTCGGCCCATCGCGTCTCCGTCCGCACGAACTGGCGCGGCGGCAGGCAGTCCAGCAGTTCGTTGGCGATCAGGATCATCGGCGCGTCGTCGGGGACCTCGGTCAGGGACGTGGCCCAGCTCACGCCGTCGCCCAGCGCCTGGCGCTGGCGCGCCTTCAGCGGCTCGGAGGTCTCCACCAGCCAGACATCGGCGGCGGCGACGAAGGCCGGAGCCAGCCGCGCGGCCCGCAGCATGTCGTCCATCAGGGTGCCGTCGCCCGGTCCCATCTCCACCAGCCGCACCGGCGAGGGGCGGCCCAGCCGCGCCCAGGTCTCCACGGCCCACAGGCCGATCAGCTCGCCGAACATCTGGCTGACCAGGGGGGCGGTGATGAAGTCGCCGTCCGCGCCCAGGGCCGGGCGGGTGGCGTAGTAGCCGTCCTGCGGATCGTGCAGGCAGGCGGTCATGAACTGGGCCACGCTCATCGGCCCGCTTTCGCGGACCTGGGCGATCAGCCGGTCACGCAGGCCCATCGGCTTCGATCTTGAACGGATCGCGCTCCGGCGGCTCGCCCTCCACGACCTCCTCGACCTGGGCTTCGAGGCCGATCTCGGGCTCGGGCAGGGGCTCGCCCATCCCGCGCCAGATCAACCAGGCGCCCCCCAGCGCCATCGGGATCGACAGCATCATCCCCATGGTCAGGCCGAAGGGGAAGTCGGGCATGCCGACGTCCGGCTCGCGGACGTTCTCCAGGGCGATCCGGCAGATGGCGTAGCCGAGGAAGAACAGGCCGGCGACGACGCCGCGCCGGTTCAGCAGCTTGGCGCGATGGGTGGCGATCCGCAGGACGATGAACAGCACCAGGCCCTCCAGCAGGGCCTCGTAGATCTGACTGGGGTGGCGGGGCATGATCCCGGCGTCGGGGAAGACCACGGCCCACGGCACGTCGGTTGGTCGGCCCCACAGCTCGCCGTTGATGAAGTTGGCGATGCGGCCAAAGAACAGGCCGATGGGCGCGGCCGCCGTGATCACGTCGCCCAATCGGAAGACGTCGACCTTGTTGACCCGGGCGAACAGCAGGGTGGCGACGAGCACCCCCAGGGTCCCGCCGTGGAAGCTCATGCCGCCCTTCCAGGTCTTGAAAACCTCCAGCGGCGCCTCGACGATCATGGCCGGCGTGTAGAACAGCACGTGCCCCAGTCGGCCGCCGACGATGATCCCCAGGGTGATCCACAGAATCAGGTCGTCGATCTGGGCGACGCTGACCGGCGGGCCTCGCAGGGGCCAGAGCGCCTGGTTCTTCACCAGGGCGGTGATGTAGCGCCAGCCGATCAGGATGCCGGCCACATAGGCCAGGGCGTACCAACGGATGGCGAAGGGGCCGAGTTGGATCAGGACGGGGTCGATGTCCGGGAAGGGCAAGGCCAGGGCGCTCCGATAAGATGTCCTGGCGGTTTAGACGGAAACCCCGTGGCTTTCATCCCCTCAGGTCCCATATAAGGAAGCATGCAGACCCAGAACCCCTTCCTCGACGAGATGGCCAAGCTGACCGGAGCCGCGATGGGCCTCGCCCAGAGCGCCGGCGAAGAGGCCAAGGCCGCGTTCCGAGCCCAGGCTGACCGCATCGTCGCCGAGCTCGACCTGATCCGACGCGATGAATTCGAAGTGCTCAAGGCCGAGATCGTCGCCCTGCGCGCTGAGATCGCCGCTTTGAAGGGCGCCGACGCCCCGAAGAAAGCGGCCAAGAAAGCCTGATTGCGCGGCATAAAGACCTAAACACACGAATGTGGCTCGCCCGCCGGAAGAAGCCGGTGACAGGCGACCCGCGAACCAGATTAGTTTCAAGATCGCAGGCGATTCGGGGCGCGCTCGCTCCCTCCGGACGCCGTACGCGAAAGGACCACGGGTCTTATGGACACGCCTCAGTCTGACGAAGACGTCCTGCTCGCCCACGACCCGCTCGATGTCGTTGAGCATGTTCTGCAAGCCGAAAATCTTCAGTTCGACCGCACCGAAGAGGGCGACCTGGCCTTCACCCTGGCCGGCGACTGGAAGGACTACGAACTCTGGTTCGCCTGGCGGCCCGAGGCCGACTGTCTGCAGCTCTGCCTGTCAGTGGATATCCAGGTCCGCGCCGAACAGCGCGCCGCGGCCTTCGAACTGGTGTCGACCGTCAACCAGCGCGTCTGGCTGGGCCACTTCGAGGTCTGGGACGACGGTGAGATCGTCTTCCGCCACGCCATGGCCCTGATGACCGGCGAACGCCCGACGCTCGCCCAGGCCGCAGCCATGATCGACGTGGCCATGGAAGGCGCCGACCGCTTCTACCCGGCCTTCGACTTCATGGCCCGCGGCGGCAAGTCGCCCGCCGAGGCCATCGCCGCCTGCATGTTCGACACGGTGGGCGAGGCCTAAGCTTTAGTCGCAACCTCTTATCCTGAGGCAGCGCTTCCTGTTCTTCGATCGTCATGGCCGGGCTTGTCCCGGCCACCCATGATCTCCGATGTTCAGCAAGCTGACCTGACGCCCATCGCGCGATCTGCGGCGAAGCGGAGATCATGGGTCCCCGGGACAAGCCCGGGGATGACGGCTCTCACGTGGATGGATCCATAACCTCGGCTTAGGCCTTCAAGCGCGCCGCCAAGGCCGGGGCCCGCGCCAGCAGGTCCCGCGTCAGGGCCTCGCGGTTGGCCCAGAGCGAGAGATACCAGTCGCGCCGTTCGGCCGCCTGTTGGGCGAACATCCGCTCTTCGCGCACATAGTCCCAGGCCGCCCGCGCCATGGCCCGTCGCTTGTCGCCGTTGCGCAGGGCGATCCGCAACTGCCTGTCCCAGTCGCGCAGGTCGCTGGCGATCAGGCCGGTCTCGCCATCCCGGATGGTGTCGGCATAGACTGTCGGCGAGGCGATGGTCAGGACCCCGCTGCGCGCGGCGTCCAGGAACTTGGCGTCGCTCTTATAGGCTTCGCCAGGCGCGCCCTGCAGGGGCGACAGGTTGATGTCGCAGCCGGCCAAGACCTCCAGATAGGCCTCGTAGGATAGGGTCGGGTGGAAGGTCTTGCGCTTGGTGGGCAGGGCATCGAACACCGCCCGGTCGTGCACCACCACGAAGCTGGTGCGGGGATTGTCGCCAAGGACGTTCTTCAGCGACGCCGCCACCTGGACCGGGAACGACCCCCGGTTCACCGCGCCGTAGAAAACGCTGGGCGACCCGCTGCGCTCCGGGAAGGGCGGCAGGTCGAAGACGGCGTTCTCGAAGACCTTCACCTCCGGGTTCTGCGTCCGGAACGCCTGCGCCAGGGCCGGCGTGCTGGTCTGCACCGCATGGACGTGTGCGAACTTGGGCCAGTCGGTCGGGGCCTTGGCCCGCCCCTGCTGCTCGGCGATGAAGTCGGGGTGGTCGTCGACGTCGATCACCACCACCCAGCCGTTGGCCAGGATGTGGGTCAGGTCCCCCAGCATCCTTTCCTCGGTGTCGTAGAAGGGACGTTGCAGCACCAGCACCTTGGGCTGGCCCGGCGGCGTGGCGGGCAGGGCGATGGGCAGGCCTTGGGCGAAGGTCGATTCCAGGGCGGGGTCGGAGGTCAGGGCCACGCTGGGCAGACGGCCGCGGATATCCAACAGGGTGGACGCGAAGGCCGCGACGTGGAGGCGCAGGGGCTGGTGGGAGCCTTCGGTCGGGTCTTGCGCGGTCATGGTTCAGCGGGTCTTGGCGAGGGGCGGCAAGCCTCTGAGCCGGCGGCGTCTCCTGGATCATAGACCAACATGCCACCGGCGATGCGCGGCCTGTCTGGCCCGTCCTCGATGGTCAGCTGGAAACGCAGGCCGCGGCGGATGCGTTCGATCCATCGCCTCGCCTCCGCCTCCCGCTCGGCCAAGTCCATGTCGCCGCGCAGCGAGGCGGCCATGTGCACCGTCTGGACGGTCAGGCGCGAACCGGCGGTCAAGGGTTCCAGGGCCAGGAATTTTCGCCACATGTACAGGTCGGCCCAGATGTTCGGCGGCGCCGGCGCCCAGCCCTCCGGCAACCGGCGATAGGTCGATAGCCAGTATCCGGCGTCGCTGGGCCCGAAGAAATTGAACCTCTCGCGCCGCATGCGCTCGCGGACTGCGCGATCGTCCAACTGATGACGCGAATAGGTCCAGGGCTTGTCCGGATAGATTTCGACGGCCGTGAGGTTTCCGAACTCCACCGTGGCCAGCAGGGCGGCCAGTTCGCGCAGATGATGCGGCAGCCAAAGGTCGTCATCGGCGATCTGGGCCACGAACTCTCCGCGCGCCTGCTGCAGCACGAGATGCCGGTGCGCCTCCCCGAGCCGCTGCCCCTTTTCGAAGGCGAAGGCCTGGATGCGTGAATCGCGGGCGGCGAAGGCCAGGGCCGCCTCCACGGTGGCTGCGGGGGCGCCGTCGCAGATGATGAACAGCTCCCAGCTGCTCTCCGACTGACCGATCACCGTCTCGACCGCGTAGGGCAGAAGAGCGGGCCCGCGATGAACCGGTAGGAGGATGGTGAAGCGGGGAGTCATCGCGCCGCGCCAGCAGCTTGGCGCAGACTCTGCAGGGCGGCCACGATCTCGGCCCCCGCATGGGCGTCGGTGGGTGGCGGAGGGCCGCCCCCGAGGTGCTTCACGAAGACGCGCAACTCCTTGATCAGCGGCCATTCGGTGTCGATGGGCCGGCGCTCCAGGGTCTCGGGTTCGTGCCGCTCGCCGGCCGGGGCGGCGCCGCGCACCACGGCGATATGGTCAGCCAGCGGGTCGTCGAGCATGGCGAGGCCATCGCGGAACGCCACCCGCACCTTGCGCTCCGTCCCTGGCCAATGGGCTCCAACCTCCAGGTGGGCGAAGGGCAGGCGCCCAAGGGTCGCCACGATCCCCTCCATCTCATCGCCTCGTAGCACCGCGCGCGCGGCGACGACTGGCGGCAATTGCCCGAGGATAGCCTGTATGATGGTGAGGTCGTGAACGGCCAGCTCCCAGACGGCGTCGGCCTTGGCCGCTGGCTTGCCCCATTGCAGACGGCGGGTGAACACCCCCTGGACGGGACCTAGTTCACCGTCTTGCGCCAGGGCGGCCAGGGCCTGGACACCGCCGTGATAGGCCCATTTGTGCATGACGAAGAGCTGGCCGCCGAAGGTGTTGGCCAGGGTCCTTGCGCTGGCCGCATCTGTGGTCAGAGGTTTCTCGCAGAATATCGGCTTGCCGCGCGCGGCCAGGGCCGTGATCACCTCCGCGTGGGTCGGCGCCGGCGTGGCCACCACATAGCCGTCGAGGTCGTCAGCGAGTTCAGCGAGATCGGCCACCAGCCTGCGTGCGCCCGCGATAGGATAGGCGCTGCCTGGATCGGCGACGTCGACCTCACAGCCCAGGGCCTTCAGGTCGCGCAGGATGTTGCGGCCCCAGTAGCCGCAGCCTACGAGCCCAACCCTCACCCTAGCGCCCCTGGTACTGGGCCAGCATGGCCTCGAAGCTGCCCGCCGCCGCGTCGCGCGGCGACAGGATCGGGTCCGTCGCCGTGAAGTCGATCCCGAGCTCGGGATCGTCCCAGCGGCAGGCCAGGTCATCGGCGATGTCCCAGGGGTGGGTCAGTCCGTAAACCAGGGTCCCCTCGGCGACGCAGTGGAAGCCGTGCGCCACGCCGGGAGGGATCAGGATTGAGGCGTTCGGCAGTTCAAGGCTGACACTAAGGCCGCAGGTCGGACTGCTGGGCCTGAGATCACGCAGGCCAAAGACGAATTGGCCCGACAGCACCGTCAGGAAGTCGCTGTGCAGAAGATGTAGGTGAACCCCGCGCAATGAGTTGCTCAGGCAACGGGAGACGTTCCATTGGACCAGAGAAATGTCCGGAAACCAGTCCTGCCGGTAGAGCTCGGCCAAGTCGCCGCGTGCGTCGCGGTGAAGCTCCAGCTCCCTGACAACGACCCCCTCAGGCGCCCGAGGTCGCTCGGGGCCTTGCGTCTCTAGGACCTCCAAGTCATTCCGCATTGTTCCGTGATGCTTGGCGCCGCTACGTCCCCCTTCGTATCAACCTTCTCGCCTCATCCGCAATCCCCTGGCTGACACGGGCCCTAGCGGTTAGGTTCCCGGCCCGTTGAGCCCCGGAGAGCGTCCATGACCCCCATCCTGATCCTGGGCGCCGGCCGCATGGGCGGGGCTCTCATTCAGGGCTGGCGCAAGGCCGCCGCCTTCGTCCCCGCCGACCTGATCCTGCGCGACCCTCACCCCACAGAGCTCGCCGAGGCCGTGGCCCGCGACGGCGCGCGGCTGAATCCGCCAGACGCCGACCTCGCGCAGGCCAGGACGGTGCTGCTGTCGGTCAAGCCGCAGCTCTGGCGTGAGACCGCCGGTGAGGTGGCCGGCCTGCTGCACCCTGACGCCGTCATCGTCTCGGTGGCCGCGGGCGTCCCGTCCGCCGACATCGCCGCCGCCTTCGGACGCAAGGTGGCGCGCGTCATGCCCACCACTGCCGTGGCCATTGGCCAAGGGACCACCAGCATCTACGCCGCCGACCCTGAGGCCCGGGCGCGCGCCCACGCCCTGTTCGGCCCCGTCGGCACGGTGGTGGACCTGGAGGACGAGGAGCTGATGCACGCGGCCACCGCCGTCTCGGGCTCGGCGCCGGCCTATCTCTACGCCTTCATCGAGGCCCTGGAGGCCGGCGGCGTGGCGGCGGGGCTCCCGGTCGAGGCGGCGCAACGCCTGGCGCGGTCCACCATCGCCGGCGCTGCGGCCCTGCTGGCGGAGAGCGGCGAGGAGCCCGCGGAACTCCGCCGCCAGGTCACCTCGCCCGGCGGCACCACCCAGGCGGCGCTGGAAGTTCTGATGGGGGAGGGCGGCCTCTCACCCCTGCTGCGCGACGCGGTCGCCGCTGCTATCCGGCGCTCCAGGGAATTGGGCGCCTAGAGCCTGATGGCTTCTCTCGAAGCCTGAATCAGGCTCTAAACTCTTGAATCTATAGCACGATTCAACGATCGGGCGATTCCGCCTGATCGCATATTGCTCTAGCGCGTCCAGGTCTGGGCCTGGCAGATTGGGCCGATGCAGCCCTCGACCTTCAGGCTGCCGTTCGCATTGGCGCTGAGCTTGGAGCCGTAGGTCTTGCCGCTACCGGGATCGTAGATCTTGCCGCCCGCCCACTTGCCGGGGCCGGCGGGCTTGAAGTCGCGGATCAGCTGCAGGCCCACGACGGGGCGCGTGCGCAGGGCCGGGTCGGGATTGTTGGTGTCCTTCTGCGGGCCGCCGGCCTTGTCCTTGGGGTTCTTCATCCAGACGATGGTCCCGCAGGCCTTGGCGGCGTCGGCCGCGCAGGGGGCGATACGGACCTTGGCCGACCCGCTCACGGTCATCCAGTCCCCCAGCACCGGATCGGCGGCCTGGGCGGCGGTGGCGGTCAGCAGCGCGATGGCGGCGGCGGGCGCGAGGTAGGCGAGCTTCATCATGGGTCCTTCGTTTTCTTAGCTGTGGCTTGAAGCGCTGAATGATGGCTGAACAATGGAGCGTGATAGTCGAAAGTGGATGCCGGTTTCGGCGGCCATCGCGCGACCAAGCAAAAAACTGATCGCGACGCGATCAGGCTTAACCCGGCAATCTGACGGTGGCGCGAAGTCCGCCCATGGGTGAGCGGGACAGGGTCACGTCGCCCCCATGGCCGCGGGCCACGTCGCGGGCGATGGCCAGGCCCAGGCCCACCCCCTTGTCATTCTGATTACGGGACTCATCCAGGCGGCTGAAGGCCTTGAAGGCCTCCTCGTAGCGGTCCTCAGGGATGCCCGGCCCGTCGTCGTCCACCAGGATTTCCACCCCGCCGCCCGCCCGGGCCGCGGCGGTGACGAGGATATGCTCGCCATGCACGGCGGCGTTCATGATCAGGTTCGACAGCGCCCGCTTCAGAGAATTGGGGCGCACGCTGGCGGTGAGGTCCGGCTCGGCGGTGACGCTCACCTGGGCGCCGGCCCGGACCGCGCCCTCGCTGACCTCCTCGATCAGGGTCTTCAGCGGCACGGTCTCGACGCCCTCGCCGCCCTCGCCCCGGGCGAAGGCCAGGTACTCGTCGATCATGTGCTCCATCTCGGAGAGGTCGCGCTTCATCTCCCCGGTGCGTTTGGTGGGCTCGGCCAGGGCCAGCTCCAGCTTCAGGCGGGTGAGCGGCGTGCGCAGGTCGTGGCTGACGCTGGCCAGCAGGGCGGTGCGCTGATCGAGATGCCGCTGGATGCGGGCCTTCATGGCAAGGAAGGCCTGGGCCGCCTGCCGCACCTCCCGGGCCCCGGTGGGCTTGAAGAACGGCACGTCCATGCCGCGCCCGAAGTCGTCGGCGGCCGAGGCCAGCCGCTCGATGGCGCGCACCTGGTTGCGGATGAACAGGATCGAGATGGCGGTCAGCAGCAGGGTCGCCACGGTCATCCACAGAACGAAGATGTGCCCTTGCGTGGCGATGGCCCGGTCGCGGGGCGCCAGCACCCGCATCACCCCCTGGGGCGTCTGGACGCGGATGTCGACATAGGCGGGGTAGCGGGTGGTATCGAACCAGAAGGGTTCGTCGATGCGGCCGGCCAGGGCTTTCTCCAGGGAGCGGTCCACCACGGCGAACAGCGCCGGACGGCGGCCCACCGGCAGGGTGCGTCCGGTCTGGAAGGCCATGGACAGGCTCATCGAGCGCTCGGCGCGGTTGGCGATGCGCGCGAAGCTCTCCGGGGTCGGGTCGTCCTGGTAGCTCTCAACGGCCCAGGCCACGTCGCCGGCAAGCCCCTCCGACAGCCGGCTGGTCACCGCCTGCCAGTGGGCGTCGAAGAACACCCAGGTCACCGCCACCTGCATCACCGCCACCGGCAGGATGATGATCAGCAGCGAACGGCCGAACAGGGTGGTGGGCAGGCTGCGCTTGATCAGCCTCTGGAACCGGGCGGGCGAGAGGCGCAGGCGCATCAGTCGGGCGCCAGGAGATAGCCCACGCCGCGCACGGTCTGCAGGTAGCGCGGGGTCTTGGGATCGGTCTCGATCTTGCGGCGCAGGCGGGTGACCTGGACGTCCACGGCGCGGCCCGACGGATCGACCGTCTCCCGGGCCAGCTCCATGCGGTCCACCGGCTCGTGCGGGCTTCGCGCCAGGCGCTTGAGCAGGGCGACCTCGGCCTCGGTCAGGCGCACGGGCGCGTCCTCGCAGGTGAGCTCGCCGCGCTCCACGTCGAACCTGCAGCGGCCCAGGGAGACCGGGCCGTTGGCGGTGGCGCCCGGCCGCCCCTGCGCGCGGCGCAGGATCGCCTCGATCCGCAGCAGCAGTTCCTCGGGCTCGAAGGGCTTGTTCAGATAGTCGTCGGCGCCGAGCTTCAGCCCCTCGATCCGGTCCTCCGGCAGGCCACGCGCGGTCAGCATCAGCACCGGGGTGCGCCCGGCCATGCCCTTGCGCTCCCGCAGCCATTTGGTCAGCGAGAAGCCGTCTTCGCCCGGCATCATCACGTCGAACACCGCCAGGTCGAAGTCCAGGGTCTCCATCAGCTTGCGAGCCGGCGCGCCGCCGGGGGCGGTGGTCACCCGGAAGCCGGCGCGGGCCAGGTATTCCTTCAGCAGCTCGCGGATGCGGTCGTCGTCGTCCACCACCAGCAGGTGGCGCTCTCCGGTCTCGCTCATCGCCCAGCTCCCGTTTTGGTCCGGCCGCCGGCCAGAGCGGCCAGGATACGCCGGGCGCCGCCCACCCCGTCCAGCCCGCCGGTGCGATAGGCCCGCGCCAACTGGCCGCGCAGCCGCTCGGAAATCCGCGTCTCGAAGGCCGCGCCCGCCTCGGTGAGGGTCGCCGCGCGCCGCCGTCCGTCCAGGTCGCCCTGCGCCTTCTCCGCCAGACCCTGACCCTCCAGGTCACTGATCACCCGGCTGGCGGCCTGTTTCGACAGGCTGGTGATGTGGGCCAGCTCCTGCACCCCCAGGCCGGGCCGCCGCTTCATCAGGAAGGCCGCGCGCCAGTGGGAGCGCCCCAGGTTCAGGTCCTCAGCCTCCAGGCCCGCGTCGACGCCCGCCCAGATGGCGGCCTCGGCCAGCATCATCAGCTCAAGCCCGGCGTCCAGTTCCTCGTCGCGCAGGACCAGCCTCGGATCGGCCACGGCGCTCATCGGAAACCCCCAATTTGTTTGACGTCGCAAGCGTGGGGGGCTGTAAGGAGGCGTTCCCTGCAGGAGGTCCCATGTCTCTCGTTCCCTTCGATGACCGCGACGGATGGATCTGGCTCGACGGCCAGTTCGTGGCCTGGCGCGAGGCGAAGGTGCACGTGCTGACCCATGGCCTCCATTACGCCTCGTCGGTGTTCGAAGGCGAGCGGATGTACGGCGGGGAGATCTACAAGCTGACCGAGCATACCCAGCGTCTGTTCAATTCGGCGGAAATCCTCGACTTCGAGATCCCGTTCACGGTGGCCGAGATCGACCAGGCCTGCAAGGACACCTGCGCCAAGAACGGCCTGACCGACGCCTACATCCGTCCCATCGCCTGGCGCGGGTCGGAGATGATCGGGGTCTCGGCGCAACAGACCAAGATCCACGTGGCCATCGCCGTCTGGGACTGGCCCAGCTATTTCAAGCCGGAAGAGCGCGCCAAGGGCATCCGCATGTGCTGGGCCAAGTACAAGCGCCCGTCTCCGGAGACCGAGCCGGTCCACGCCAAGGCGGCCGGGCTCTACATGATCTGCACCATCTCCAAGCACGCCGCGGAGAAGGCCGGCTACACCGACGCCATGATGCTCGACTATCGCGGCTACATCGCCGAATCGACCGGCTCCAACGTGTTCTTCGTGAAGGACGGGGCGCTGCACACCCCGTTGCCCGACTGTTTCCTGAACGGCATCACCCGCCAGTCGGTGATCGCTCTGGCCAAGTCCAAGGGCGTTGAGGTGGTCGTGCGCCACATCAAGCCCGAGGAATTGTCGAGCTTCACGGAATGCTTCGTGGTGGGCACCGCGGCCGAGGTCACCCCGGTGGCCGAGATCGGCGAGTACGCCTTCACGCCCGGCAAGCTCTCGCTGGAGCTGATGGACGACTATTCCAAGCTGGTGCGGCGCGAGCTGGTTCCGGCGTAAGTACACCGCTCATCCCGGCGAAGGCCGGGACCCAGATACATCCACCGCTTTCCTGATTGCTGGCCCAGGTCGTGACCTATGACCTGGGTCCCGGCCTTCGCCGGGATGAGCGGTGTGGGGCCGTTAAGCCAGCACCTTTGCTTCAAGCTCCGCCAGCCGGCGCCGCGTGACCGCCAGGTCCTCGCCGTAGGCCACGGGGTCGGCCGAGGCCAGGGCCTCGCTGATATCCAGGCTCTGCTTGTAGAGATCCAGCGCCCGCGTCCGATGGCCGCGGTCCTCGCGGGCGTCGGCCAGGCGCTCCAGGGCCAGCGACAGGGCCCGCTTTCCGGCAAGGTCGGCGGGCTTTCCCTGGACGAAGGTGCGGCGCAGGGCCAGGGCCTCCTCATAGGCGTCCACGGCGGTGTCCAGCCGCTGCTCCTCATAGGCCACGTCGCCGACATTGGTGAGCGCATCGGCCAGCGCCGCCGGCTCGCCGATCTGGCGGGCATAGGTGAGCGCCTCGTCATAGGCGTCGGCGGCCTGGTCGGTCAGGCCCTGGGCGCGGGCGAAGTCCCCGGCGTCCTGGGCGGCGATGCGCCGTTCGTGATCATCCCCCGCCAACGACGAAAGCCGCCGGACACTGTCGGCGGCTTCTGACCAGCGTTCGGCCCTGGTGTGGTCGTGGAGCTCCCGCCTGGCCTCGGCGAAGGCTCCCGGGGCCCCGGGCGGCGCGCCAGAATGGACCTCTGGTTCGGGCGCGGCCTCCGCCACGGCCACCGGTTCAGGCGCGGCGGCCACCACCTGCGCCTCATGATGGGCGTGGGTGGAGCCGTGATCGTGGGCGGCCATCGGGGCTGAGTCGGTGAAGTCGACGGTGATGGGCGCGCTGCCCTTGCGGCGCTTCTTGCCGCCGCCGCCGGAGCCGCCCGGGCCCTTGGGCATCAGGGCGGCGATGAAGATGATCGCCCCCAGGCCCATCGCCACCGCGGCCACCATGAACCGCAGGGTCTCGAAGGCGCCCAGCGGGATCGGGGGAATTCGCCCCTCCAGCCCGCCCGGATGGAGAATGGCGTAGCCGACGCCTCCCAGCGCCAAGCCCAGCAGCATTCCAAAAATCCGACCCAGCATACGAATTCCCCCGGCCGCTCGCCCCCCAGGCGCCGACCGGTGGAGGTTCGGGACCCAGGGTGGGGCGCGTCGAGGCGATGCAACCCGCAGGGGAGGCGATGGGGTCGATCCGCACGCTTCCTAGGCGAAGCGTGCGGATTCTGCCTTTAAATTAGCCAGTTCATGGGCCGGGGATAGGCTTCGTCCCGGGACAGGTACACCAGGCCCAGGATGCAGCGGACCGCGAACCAGATTCCCACCGCGCCGCAGATGAAGAAGCCGAGCATCAGGAACGGAACCCCCACCAGGATCAGAGAGAAAATCCCGCCGAACAGCACCAGCAGGCCGCCGATGATGGCCCAGGCGATGGTCAGCCAGAAGGTGCGGATCATGAACGTGTAGTGGCTCTGCATCTTCGGCCCCGCCGCCGCGCGATTGGCATAGGCCATGATCAGGCCGATGAAGACCGTGAAGCCGGTAGCGAAGGTCAGCAGGTACATCACATAGGCGACCATCGGCATGGTCTTGTCTTCCGTCGCGGCCACTGTGCCGGAATCTAGGCGTTCACTCATGTCGGGCTCCTCTTCGTCTCTCCAGATCATGATGTGGCCCCGATTTGGCCCGGCGCCAGTTTAATTCGCGTCCATGTTTCGCGCGCTTCTATTGAGCCAGGGCAAGGCCCCGGCCGCCAGGATCATGACGAAGACCAGCCTGGCGGCCAGCGCAACGCCCAGGGACCAGGCGCCGGCGGTGGCGGCGAACAGCAGCAGCACCAGGGCGCCGGCTCCCAGCAGGCCCATCATCCAGATCAACGGCTCGGCGATGGGCGACCCGGCGTTGCGGAACCGCGCGCCGGGCGTGGTCACCGCCGCGGCGCCCGCCACCGCGCCGATGAAGGTTGAGAAGGAGGCCGCGCGGTTCTCGGGGCGCAGACCCCGCGTGTAGCTCATGGCCGGAATGGTCAGCCGTCCGCGCGCGAAGGTCAGCACCGCCCCGCCCTCGGCGCTCTGCAGGCTCTTGAGTTTCGCCAGCTCGAACCGCCGGCTCCGGCGTCCCCGCGTCTCGGTGACGGCGTCTCCGTCCAGCGTCCACACGGTCTCGCCCTGCAGGGGCGAGAGCCGGGCGCTGTGGGAGATGCCGGAGGCCTTCACAGCCGCTCACGCGTCAGACTGAACAACACGAAGACCATCGCTATGAGCAGGAAGACGTTGAAGGCCGTGTAGACACGAAAGAGGTTCGGGTTCGCGACGCGGTCGGCCTTTGGAGCGCCTGTCGCCAATATCGCCATCCGGCCGTTCCGAAACCCCATCACCAAATCTCGCGCGACCATCACGATCACAACGACGCCGATCAGTGCCGCGACCAGGTCTTTCACTCGGCTGTCCTCTCCGGCGTCGGCCAGTTTCTCCCACTGGGGCTGAAGGGGGAGCTATCCCCGAACCACCGTGATCTCGACGCCCGCCGCGGCGGCGTGGGGCGCCAGCGCCAGGGGTTTTTCCACCCGCACCCGGGCCCGGGTCACCCGTGGGTCGGCGAGGCAGGCCCGCGCGAGCCGTTCGGCGAAGGCCTCCACCAGGCCGATATGGCCCTCGGCGGCGATCGCACGGGCGGCTTCGCCCACCATCTCGTAGTTGACGGTGTCCTTGAGGCGCTCGACGCCGGCGGTCGGCACGTCCAACTCGACGTCGACGACGAGGGGCTGGGCCTTGCCCTTCTCGTGGGAATAGACGCCGATCTGGGCGTCGACCTTCAGTCCGGTGACGAAGATCTTGGTCATGACGATGCGGCCCGCGGCCGCTGGCGTGGCTTGAGTTTCGGCGGGAATCTCCTGGATCGGCGAGAGGGCCAAGGTGGGCTCCTTCAGGTCAGGTGCTGACCGGAATCGACAGCGATCATCTGGCCCGTCACCGACCTTGCGTCAATCAGATAGGCCAGGGCCTGACCGATCTCGGCCGGATCGACGGAATGAGCCAGCGGGGTGGCGGCCGCCTCGGCGGCGAAGGCCTCGGCGTCCTGGTGGATGGAGGCCAGCACCGGCCCCGGCCCGATGCCATTGACCCGGATGCGGGGCGCGAGCGCCTGGGCCAGCATCTGGGTGGCGCTCCACAGGGCGGCCTTGGACAAGGTGTAGCTGAAGAAGTCGGCGCCCGGCGCCAGCACCCGCTGATCCAACACATTGACGATCAGGCCGCTGCGGTCGGCGGGGAGGCGCCGCGCGAAGGCCTGGGCCAGCACCAGGGGCGCCCGCAGATTGATCTCCATGTGCGCGTCCCAGGAGGCGCGGTTCATGGTGGAAAAGCCGTCGTCCTCGAACACCGAGGCGCAGTTCACCAGCAGGGTGACGGGGCCAAGCTCGTCCTCGACGTGGCCGACCATGGGGGCCGCCGCCGCCTCCTGGCGCAGATCGCAGGGATGGAGGTAGGCCTTGCGGCCAAGGCTGCGGACATCGGCCGCGGCGGCCTGGGCGTCGTCGTCGACGGCCCGGCAGTGGATGGCGACGTCATAGCCCGCCCGGGCGCAGGCCAGGACCAGTGTCCTGCCGATACGTCGCGCGCCCCCGGTGACCAGGGCCGCGCCGCGTGTGGTCTCCGGCACGGAGGACCGATCAGTCGAAGCGGCCGAACTCGAAGAAGTTGAGGGCGAAGATCACCGCGAGGAAGGCGAGGATGGTGTAGATGGCGACCATGGTCGGGCTCCGATTTGCTGGCCCGGTGTTAGCGACCGGCGGCGGGGGCCGCAAGCTTTCCCCTTTGATCGTCATGGCCGGGCTTGTCCCGGCCACCCATGAACTCCGGGGTTCAGCAAGCACTTCGGGCGCACACCGCGCGACCCACGGCGAGGCGGAGATCATGGGTCCCCGGGACAAGCCCGGGGATGACGTTCTTGAGTTGGGGTCGGCGGAAATTTCAAGACCCGGGCGGTCCTCGCGCGCTAGCGTGGCGGAAAACAGAAACGACCCTGCGAGGAAACCCCATGCCGCTGACCCCCATCGCGCCCGAGAGCCTGACCAAGATCGCCGTGGGCATCGACCGCCCCGAGGACGTGGTGGTCGGGAAGGACGGCCGGGTCTTCGCCTCCGACCACCAGTGCGCGGTGGCCGAGATCTTCGCCGACGGGTCCTTCGAGCGGCTGGGCCCCAAGGGCGGCGCCCCCAACGGCCTCAACATGGACCGCGAGGGCCGCGTGCTGATCGCCAATTTCGGCATCTACGACAAGGAAGACGGGCCGCTCCAGCGCTTCGACCCCGCCACGGGAAAGCACGAGACCCTGGTGGCGCAGGTGGACGGCAAGCGGCTGACCAGCGCCAACTATCCGGTGATGGACCGGGCCGGGAACATCTGGTGCGCCAACTCCACCCATGCCGAGACCTGGCCTCAGGCGCTCGACGGCCGCACCGACGGCTTCATCTTCGTGATGCGCCCCAACGGCGCGACCTCCATCGTCGCCGAGGGGCTGAAGTTCCCCAACGGCCTGGCGCTGTCGGCCGACGAGCAGACCCTCTTCTGCGCCCAGACCAGCGGCGCCGACGTCATGGCCTTCCCGGTGCTGCCCGGCGCCACCCTGGGCCCCGGTCGCCGCTACGGCCCGGTGCTGGGCAAGCTGCAACAGGACGTGCCGGCCCCGCCGGCGCAGGACCTCGGCTACACCGACGGGGTGGGCATGGACGCCGAGGGCAACCTCTGGGTCTGCCTGCCCGCCGCCAACAAGGTGGTCGCCATCACGCCGAGCCTTGAAGTCGTCACCGTGATCCACGATCTGTCGGGCGAGATCGTCAACCACCCCACCAACATCACCTGGGGCGGCGCCGACCTTAAGGACCTCTATATCGGCTCCATCCGCGCGGGTTACGTCCTGAAAGGGCGCAGCCCGGTGGCCGGCCAGCCGCATATCCACCAGTGACCTAAGTCTCCATGCCGTTACGGAATACGGCTTTGGGGGCTTCCCCAGTGATCAACGATCACTAAAATGCTTGTTTGAAGTCGGGGGGCGACCTGCCGGCGAGACCATCAACGAAATCCCGGGAGGACGCCCATGCGCGAGTACCTGAAGTTCTACATCAACGGTGAATGGGTCGAGCCGACCGAGGCCAAGACCCTCGACGTCATCAACCCCGCCAACGAAGAAGTCTGCGGCAAGATCTCGCTGGGCAACGCCACCGACGTGGACAAGGCCGTCAAGGCCGCCCGCGCCGCTTTCCCGGCCTGGAGCCAGACCACCCGTGAGGAGCGCCTGGAAGTCCTGGGTCGCATCCTGGCCGAATACCAGAAGCGCTTCGGCGACCTGGCCACCGCCGTGACCGAGGAAATGGGCGCCCCCGCCAACCTCGCCCAGCGCGCCCAGGTTCCGATCGGCATGGGCCACCTGGCCACCGCCGTGGAAGTGCTGAAGACCTTCAAGTTCGAGGAAGACCGCGGTCCGACCCTCATCGTGAAGGAGCCGATCGGCGTCTGCGGGTTCATCACCCCCTGGAACTGGCCCCTGAACCAGATCGTCTGCAAGGTGGCCCCGGCCATCGCGACGGGCTGCACCATGGTGCTGAAGCCTTCGGAAGTCGCCCCGTTCTCGGGCCACATCTTCGCTGAGATCATGCATGCCGCGGGCGTTCCGGCCGGCGTGTTCAACATGGTTCAGGGCGACGGCCTCGGCGTCGGCGTCCCGCTGTCGAGCCACCCGGAAGTGGACATGGTCTCCTTCACCGGTTCCACCCGCGCCGGCATCGAGGTGGCCAAGAACGCCGCCCCGACCGTCAAGCGCGTGGCCCAGGAACTGGGCGGCAAGAGCCCCAACATCGTTCTGGACGACGGCGCCTTCGCCAAGGGCGTGGGCCGTGGCGTGGCCACCATGATGACCAACTCCGGTCAGTCCTGTAACGCGCCGACCCGCATGCTGGTCCCGCACACCCGCATGGATGAGGCGATCGCCGTGGCCCGCGAGGCGGTCTCCACCGTCACCGTCGGCGACCCGAACGGCAACAGCCAGCTGGGTCCCGTGGTTTCCGAGGTCCAGTTCAACAAGATCCAGAAGCTGATCCAGGCCGGAATCGACGAGGGGGCGACCCTGGTCTCCGGCGGCGTCGGCCGTCCGGACGGCCTGGACAAGGGCTACTATGTGAAGCCCACCATCTTCGCCAACGTCACCAGCGAGATGACCATCGCCAAGGAAGAAATCTTCGGCCCCGTGCTGTCGATCCTCGGCTACGAGACGCTGGAACAGGCCATCGATGTCGGCAACGACACCGAGTACGGCCTGGCCGCCTATGTGCAGGCCGAGGACCTCTCCAAGGCCCGCGACGTGGCCAAGAAGCTGCGCGCCGGCCAGGTCTCGATCAACGGCGGCGGCGGCGACATGATGGCCCCCTTCGGCGGCTACAAGATGAGCGGCAACGGGCGCGAGTGGGGCGACTTCGGCTTCCACGAGTTCCTGGAAACCAAGGCGATCCTCGGCTACGCGCCGAAGCCCGCCGCGGAATAGTCCGCGTCACAATCTGATCTTCCAGACCCCCGGAGCTTAGGCTCCGGGGGTTTTTGGTTCGCCCCGCCCTCAGGCGCGCGCGACATCCTTCCGGCAGCCGGCCAGCGCGGCGGCCAGCACCTCTCTCCCCAGATCAGAATCCTCCGGCATCGCCCTGGCCAGGGCGAGCGCGCCCACCATGCGCGACAGCAGGGCGATGGCCTCGCCACGCGCCTGCGGCCCCTCGGGCAGGCGGTCCGCCATCGAGGCCACCATCCGCTCGAAGCCCTGCGCGAAGACCTGCTTCACCGGCGCCCCCTGACGCGAGGCGTCCCCGGCCAGGGCGGCGGCGGGGCAGGCGCGGCCCGGCGCCCGGCGCGCCGCGTCCGACAGGTACTGGGTCAGCAGCTCGTCCAGGCTCTCCACCCGCGCCCGCTGCGCGTCCATCTGGCGGAAGGCCTGGTCCAGGGCCTCCCCCGAGAGCTCGTCCTTGGACTTGAAGTGGTTGTAGAAACCCCCGTGGGTGAAGCCCGCGGCCTTCATCAGGTCGCCCACCGCCACCCCGTCGAAGCCCCGCTCGCGGAACAGCTTGGCCGCCGTGGTCACCACCCTGTCGTGGTTCTCCTGCGCCTGCTCGCGGCTGATGCGCATCTCGAACCTCCTCTTTGCTTACGGACGTCATCAATAGAATCCCGACGGGGCTTGATCAATCCGCCACGCCGCCCTTATGATGATGGTCATCATTATAAAGCTTGGAGGGACCCATGCCGCTCTGGAAAATCTACCACCCCGAAAACGCCTTCTCGGTGCAGGACAAGCACGCGCTGTCCCAGGCGATCACCGCCCTCTACAGCCGCCTGCCGAAGTTCTATGTCGGCGTGGTGTTCCAGCCCGTGCCGGCCGACTCCTTCTTCGTGGGCGGGGAGCCGGCGGATAACTTCGTGCGCATCTGGGTCGACCACATCGCCCGCACCCTGCCGACCCCGGAGGCCAAGGCCTGGTGGATCAAGGCCTGCGATGACGCCATGGCGCCCTATATCCGCGACCGTGGCTTCGACTGGGAATTCCACATCGACGAGACCCCCTTCGACCTCTGGTCGATCCAGGGCCTGCGCCCGCCGCCCGCCAATTCCGACGCCGAGGCCCGCTGGATCAGCGAGAACAAGGCCAGCCCCTACGATCTCCCGGCGGCATAAAAAGTGGAGTGGGATGCTGGCGGAAAACCGGTTCCCACTTTTCCTCATCCCGCTCGCCCGGCCTGACGCGGCGGCGCCCGTTGCCAACCCGGCCATCTGGTGCGAATTCAGATGCGCCGGGCCCCCGCCTTGAGGGGCCGGCGAGCCGGGAGGATCGATGTCCCAGGACATCTCGAGCGTGGCCGACGTCGCCCGTCATCATGGACGCGTGCGCGCCGACGCCCAGGCCCTGTGGTTCGAGGGCGCCGCCACCACCTATGGCGAACTCGACGCCCTGTCCTCGCGCTGCGCCCAGGCCCTGATCGCGGCGGGCGCCAAGCCTGGCGACCGCATCGGGACCCTGTCCAAGGGCAATGACGACTTCTTCGTCCTCTGGTTCGGCTGCCTGAAGGCCCGGGTCTGCCTGACCCCGGTCAACTGGCGCCTGGCCCCGCCGGAGGTGGAGTTCATCCTCAAGGACGCCGGCTGCCGCCTGGTGGTGGCGGGCTCCGACTATACCGACCTCCTGGCCGGCCTCGACCTGCCCGACCTCACGACCACCATCGTGTTCGGCGACGAGTTCCGCGCCTGGCTCTCGACGCAACCGGCCACCGACCCGCACCTCGCGCCGCGGCCCGAAGACGACGTCATCCAGCTCTACACCTCGGGCACCACCGGCCTGCCCAAGGGCGTCCAGCTCACCGAGACCAACTACGCCCACTGCTTCGATGGGGCCACCAAGGTCTGGGCCAGGTTCGAGCCCGGCGACGGGGTCCTGGTGGCCATGCCGCTGTTCCATGTGGCCGGCGCCAATCTGGGCATGCTGGCCCTGCTGCAGGGCGCGCGCACGGTGATCATGCGCGAGGTCGATCCCGCGGTGCTGCTGGCCCTGACCGGCCAGCACAGGATCCGCCACGCCTTCCTCGCCCCGGCCCTGATCAACATGCTGCTGCAGCATCCGAGCATGGAGACCGCGGATCTTTCCACCCTTGAACACGTCTATTACGGCGCCTCGCCGATCTCTGAGGAGGTGCTCAAGCGCGCCCAGGACCGCTTCGGCTCGGAGTTCTCCCAGCTCTACGGCCTGACCGAGACCATCGGCGGCGGCGCCTATCTGCCGCCCTCGGCCCATGATCCCAAGCTCGGCAAGCTGCGCGCCTGCGGCAAGCCCTCGCCGGGCTACGAGGTCCGCATCCGCCTCGATGGCCGCGACGCGCAGACCGGCGAGGTCGGCGAGATCGAGATCCGCTCGCCGGGAATCATGAAGGGCTACTGGAACCGCCCGGACGCCACGGCCCAGGCCATCGACGCGCAGGGCTGGTTCCGCTCGGGCGACGCCGGCTTCTTCGACGCCGACGGCTACCTGTTCATCCACGACCGGGTGAAGGACATGATCGTCACCGGCGGCGAGAATGTCTATCCGGCCGAGGTGGAGAACGCCCTCTTCGCCCACCCCGATGTGGCCGACGCCGCCGTGGTCGGCGTGCCAGACGACCGCTGGGGGGAGGCGGTGAAGGCCATGGTGGTGCTGCGGCCCGGCGCCGTCGGAAACCCCGCCGACATCATCGCCCACTGCCGGCCGCTGATCGCCGGCTACAAGGTCCCCAAGAGCGTCGACTTCATCGACGTCCTGCCCCGAAACCCCTCCGGCAAGGTGCTGCGCCGCGAACTGCGCGCCCCCTACTGGGAAGGCCGCGACCGCCAGGTCGGCTGACACAAGGAAAGAGACCCATGGATCCGCACATCAAAGCCATGCTCGACGCCGCCGACGCCGCCGCGGCGGGCCAGACGCCGCCGCCGCTGGACGCCATCCCGCCGGAGATGATCCGCGCCGGCTACCGCATGCAGCGCCAGGCCCAGAACCTGAACGCGCCCAAGGACGTCACCGCCACGGACATCAAGGTCGACGGCGCCGAAGGCCCGATCCCGGCCCGGCTCTACGTGCCGGCCAATGCCCCGGCCGTGACCCCGCTGCTGGTCTATTATCACGGCGGCGGCTTCGCCATCGGCGACCTGGAGACCCACGATGGCCACTGCCGCCGCATGGCCGCCTATGCCGGCATCCGGGTCCTGGCCATCGACTACCGCCTGGCGCCCGAGCATCCCTTCCCGGCGGGGCACGACGACTGCCTGGCCGCCACCAAGTGGGCCTTCGACCACGCGTCGGAGATCGGCGTCGATCCGGCCCGCATCGCCGTCGGCGGCTGCTCGGCCGGCGGCAACCTGGCCGCCTCGATCAGCGTCGACATGAAGAACGATCCGACGCGGAAGATCGCCTTCCAGCTGCTGCTCTATCCGGGCATCTGGCCCGAGGTTGAAACCCAGTCGCGCAAGACCCTCGACGGTCCGGTCCTGACCAAGGCGGCGCTGGCCTGGTTCGACAAGTGCCTGGCGGTCCTCGGCCACCCCCAGGCTCACCGCGCCATGCTGGGAACCGCCGATGTGGCCGGCGTCGCGCCCGCCCTGGTGGTCACCGCCGGCTACGATCCCCTGAAGGACGAAGGCCGCGACTTCGCCGCCAAGCTCAATGCCGCGGGCGTCAAGGCGACCCACAAGGAATACCCCGACATGGTCCACGACTTCCTGATCATGGGCGACGTCTCCCCGGCCATAGACGTGGCGGCGCATGAGGTCGCGGCGGCGCTGAAGGCGGCGTTGGCCTAGGGCAAAGAGAAACCTTCTCCCCTTGCGGGAGAAGGTGGCCCTGCGAAGCAGGGTCGGATGAGGGGTCGATAGGCCTCTCGGGTTAGGGCGGCTGGATGCGCGCGGATAGGGGAGCGCGACCCCTCATCCGACCGGTCGCTGACCGGCCACCTTCTCCCGCAAGGGGAGAAGGCTAAGAGCCCGCAACCACCTCACAAATCGCCCCGGTCAGCCGGGAGAGCTCGGCGTCCGACGTCACGAACGGCGGGGTCAGGTAGACCACCTTGCCCATGGGCCGGATCCAGCAGCCGCGCTCGGCGAACTTCACGCAGAGGTCGCCGGTGTCCACCGCGTCCTCGAACTCCACCACCCCGATGGCGCCCAGGGTGCGGACGTCCACGACGCCCGGCGCCTTCCGGCAGGGCTCCAGGCCTTCGGCGAGAGCGGCATTGATCCGCGCCACATCGGCCTTCCAGGCCCCGTCCTCGAACAGGTCAAGCGAGGCGTTGGCCGCCGCGCAGGCCAGCGGATTGGCCATGTAGGTCGGCCCGTGCATCAGGGCCGCGCCCGCGTCGTCGGACCAGAAGGCCTCGAACACCCGCCGGCTGGCGATCGCCGCCGACAGCGGCAAGGTGCCCCCGGTCAGCGCCTTGGAGAGCGTCACGATGTCGGGAATGACGCCAGAGCCTGTGCAGGCGAACAGGTCGCCGGTCCGCCCGAAGCCGGTGAAGATCTCGTCGAAGATCAGCAGCAGGCCGTGCTTGTCGGCCAGCCGTCGCAGGGTCGCCAGCACGCTGTCGTCGTGCAGCACCATGCCGCCGGCCCCCTGCACCCGGGGCTCGACGATCAGGGCGGCGATCTCCGAACCCTTCGCGCTCAGCAGGGAGTCCAGCGCCGCCTCGCTGCCGAGGTCGCGGGGCATGGCGACGACGTGCTGCGCCGGCATGACGCCTGCGAACAGGCCGTGCATCCCCTCCTCGGGATCGCAGATGGTCATCGTGGCCAGCGTGTCGCCGTGATAGCCGCCCAGGAAGCTGACGAACTTGGTGCGCCCCGCCACGCCCCGGTTGATCCAGTACTGCAGGGCCATCTTCATCGAGATCTCGACGGCCACCGAGCCGCTCTCGGCGAAGAACACATGGTCCAGCTCGCCCGGCAGCAGGGCCGCCAGCCGGGAGGCCAGCCGATAGGCCGGTTCATGCGCCAGGCCGCCGAACATCACGTGCGGCGCGCGCTCCAGCTGGGCCGTAACGGCGGCCCGGATGTGGGGGTGGTTGTAGCCGTGGCAGGCGGTCCACCAGCTGGCGATCCCGTCCACCAGCTCGCGGCCGTCCTCCAGGATGATCCGCGCGCCGTCCGTCCGCGCCACCGCCAGCGGCGCGGGCGCGGTCTTCATCTGGCAATAGGGGCGCCAGACATGGGCCGCGCCGTCGGTGAGCCACTGGGGCATGGGGGTGTCCTCCGCGGATGTGGCGAGCTTGGTAGTGAGCGCCGCCCGGCCCTGGCAAGCCGCCGATGATCCACCATGCAACCCCAGATACCCATGTTGTGTACCGGGTCCGCGACGGGGCCTAAGCTGTGGAAATGATTCATCCGCCTCAAGATTCGGCGTCCTCGCCGATCGACAGCCGCCGGCTGACCGCCCGGCAGAGCGCGGAATACTTCCTCAATATCGTCCGCCTGCTGGACAAGGCCGTGGACCGTGACCTGGTGACGACGCTTACCTTCCTGTCGATCGCACGGGCCAATATGCGCGTGTTCACCACGGACCCGGCGCGCGCCATGCGCTACGCGGCGATGGACGCCGTTCCGCCAGACAGCGAGCGAACGCCGGTCACCGTCTACGCCATCGCCAAGGAACTGGGCATTCCGTACGAGACTGTCCGCCGCCACGCCGCCAAGCTGCGCAAGGAAGGCTTGTGCGAAGCCGTTCCCGGCGGATTGATCATCCCCAACAGCGCCTTCCTGTATCCCGGCATGCTGGAGGCGGTCTCCGCCCACTGGGCCCTGACCCAAGACCTGGTGAACAGCGCCGGCGGCTCCGCCACCCCCCCCATCAGCGGCGATCCTCTGGGGGATGTCAGCCGTCAGGTGGTGCGCCTGGGGGTCAACTACTTCCTCGACGTCCTGGCCCTGATCGGCCGTACCCTGGAGGTGGACGCCCTGGCCGCCCTGGTCATGCGCGCGGTGTCCTTCGTCAATATCGAGCAGCACGCCTACGCTCCCGAAGCCTATCCCGACGTGCCGGTGGGCCCCTCCGACGGCGAGCGGGAGCCGGTCTCGGTCTATGCCGTCGCCAAGACCCTGAGCCTGCCCTACGAGACCACGCGCCGCCACGTGCGCCGCCTGATGGAGCAAGGCCTGCTGGAGAAGTCGGGGGGCGGCGTGATCGTCCCCGAGCGGGTCAGCGCCCGCCCCCAGGTGCTGGCCGGCATCGGCGAACTGACCGCCCGCACCGAGGCCTATCTCGCCCGCCTGGCCGAGCTGGGCGTGCGGCCCACTGGCGTCTAGCGCTTCTGCGGAACCCTGATCGCCCTCATCCGTTTAGTGCCGGCTGAGGGGACTTTCTTGCATGGACGACCAGGAGCAGGTGGCGCCGTCGCTGACCGACGAGAACCGCTACAGGCTGCTGATCGACGCCATCACCGACTACGCCATCTACATGCTCGACCCCGACGGCCGGGTGACCAGCTGGAATCCCGGCGCCCAGCGCTTCAAGGGCTATGCCGCCGCCGAGATCATCGGCCAGCACTTCTCCCGCTTCTATTCGCAAGAGGACCGCGCCGCCGGCGCGCCGGCCGCCGCCCTGCGGACCGCCGCCGAGGAGGGCCGCTTCGAAAAGGAAGGCTGGCGGATCCGCAAGGACGGCAGTCGGTTCTGGGCCCACGTGATCATCGATCCGATCCGCGCCGAGGATGGAAGCCTGATCGGCTATGCGAAGATCACCCGCGACCTTACGGAGCGCAGGATCGCCGAGACCGCCCTGCGCGCCAGCCAGGAGCAGTTCCGGCTGCTGGTCCAGGGGGTCACCGACTACGCCATCTACATGCTGGACCCCGACGGCCAGGTGACCAACTGGAACGCCGGCGCCGAGCGCATCAAGGGCTACCGGGCCGATGAGATCGTCGGTCAGCACTTCTCGCGCTTCTACACCGACGAAGACCGCGCCGCCGGCGGCCCGCAACGCGCCCTGGCCACCGCCGCCGCCGAGGGCCGCTACGAGCACGAGGGCTGGCGGCTCCGCAAGGACGGCACGCAGTTCTGGGCCCACGTGATCATCGACCCGATCCGCGACGACGGCGGCGCGGTGATCGGCTTCGCCAAGATCACCCGCGACGTCACCGAGCGCCGCGCCGCCCAGAAGGCCCTGGACGACGCCCGCGAGGCCCTGCTGCAGTCCCAGAAGCTGGAGGCCATCGGCCAGCTCACCGGCGGCATCGCTCACGACTTCAACAACCTGCTGATGGCGGTCCTGGGCAGCCTGGAACTGGTGCGCAAGCGCCTGCCCCACGATCCCCGCATCACGCCCCTGATCGACAACGCCATGCAGGGCGCCCAGCGCGGCGCGGCGCTCACCCAGCGCATGCTGGCCTTCGCCCGCAAGCAGGAACTGAAGCTCGATCCGGTGGATCTGGCCGGCCTGGTGCGCGGCATGACCAGCCTGCTGCAGCGCTCGCTCGGCCCGGCCATGCGGATCGAGACCCATTTCCCCCGCAGCCTGCCCCTGGTGTGCACCGACCCCAACCAGCTTGAGAACGCCCTGCTGAACCTGGCGGTCAACGCCCGCGACGCCATGCCCGACGGCGGCGCGATCCGTATCGAGGCCCTCCCCGAAACCCTGACGGAGAGCGCCAGCATCGGGCTCCCGGCCGGCGACTATGTCCGGCTCACGGTCTCCGACACCGGCCATGGCATGGACGCCGCCACCCTGGCCCGCGCCGCCGAGCCCTTCTTCACCACCAAGGGGATCGGCAAGGGCACGGGGCTTGGCCTCTCCATGATCCATGGCCTGGCCGAACAGTCCGGCGGGCGGATGGTGATGCGCAGCCAGGCAGGCGAGGGGACCACCGTCGAACTCTGGCTGCCCCAGGTGCTGGCCGGCGACGAGCGGCAGGTCTTCTCCGGCGCCGGCGCGGTGGAGGAAATCCACCCCATCGCCCCGCTGACCGTGCTGGCCGTCGATGACGACAGCCTGGTGCTGCTCAACACCGTCGCCATGCTGGAGGACCTGGGCCACACGGTCTTCCCCGCCATGTCGGTGCGCGACGCCCTGGCGGTCCTGAAGCGCGAGACCATTGACCTGGTGATCACCGACTTCGCCATGCCCCAGGTCACCGGCCTGCAGCTCGCCGACGAGATCGCGGCCAGCCACCCCGGCGTGGCGGTGATCCTGGCCACCGGCTACGCCGAGCTGCCGGCCGGATCCGAGTCCAGGCTCGCGCGGCTGACCAAGCCCTTCCTGCAGGACGACCTGGCCCGTGCGATGCAGGAGGTCCTGCGGCGCGATTGAGGGCCTCGGCGGGCGCGCGTCGGCGGCGGGGCCAAACATCCGTCATCCCCGGGCTTATCCCGGGGACCCATGATCTCCGCCTGACCGCAGGCCCCGCGGCCAATGCCAGGTCAGCTTGCTGAACGACGGAGATCATGGGTGGCCGGGACAAGCCCGGCCATGACGTTCAAGAGGATTTGTGGGGTGGCCTAAGCCCCATACACCGCCCGGATGATCCGCACGGCGGCGGCCCGCACCCGATCCCAGTCGGCGTCGCTCTTCAGCGGCACGCCGGAGAAGCTGCCGACAGCGGCTGATGACAGCACCAGCTGCTGCACGCCGGCGATCAGGAAGAGGTTCAGGGCCGGGGCGTCGACACCTGCCGGTGGAACCAGGTCGCCCCGCGTCTTGGCCATCCAGGCCATCATGGCGCCGCCCCGCGCCACGGTCAGGCGGGCCACCAGCGGGGAGGGGTCGGCGATCTCCCAGGCGGCGATCCTCTGCACCAGGACATTGCCCCGCAGCGCCTCCATGAACCCCAGGATGAGCCGCTCCGAAAGCTCGCCATAGGTGGCGGCGGGGGTGGCCGGCCCCAGGCTGTCCTCCAGCCAGGTGGCGAAGTCGGCGCCCAGCGCGTCCACCAGTCCCTCCAGCCCGCCGAAGTAGCGATAGATCAGCTGCTTGTCGCAGCCCGCCGCCCGGGCCACCGCATTGATCCCGAACCCCTGGAAGCCGTCCCGGGCCAGCACGTCGCGCGCCGCCGCCACGATGGCGGTCTGTGTCTTCGCGCGGTCGCGGCTTTTCGGGTCGGTGGCCATGGCGCCAGCTAAGCGCCGATTCCGGCGCGTTGTCACCGGTCGGTGATAAATCGTGTTGACATGTCACCGGTCGGTGATATTTGCCGTTGTCACCAACTGGAGACCTAGAGATGCGCGGACAGACGATCACCGGCTTGGCGGCCATAGCCCTCGCCGTCGGCTTCAACATCCCCTACGCGGCGCTCGCCTCGCTCTATGAATATCCGGCCATCCTGCGCCGGCCGGCCGCGGACGCGCTGGACCTGTTCGCCGCCGGCGGGCCGCCGCTGGTCCTGGCCTGGATAGGCTTCATGCTGGCGGCCCTGGCCATGGTCCCGCTGGCCACCGCGCTGGCCATCACCCCGCAGCGGCTGACCGCACGCCCGGCCCTGGCCGTGGGCGCGGCGGTGAGCGGCGCCCTGGCGGGCCTGGCCCAGGCCATCGGTCTGTCGCGCTGGGTGTTCGCCGTCCCGGCCCTGGCGGAGGCCCACCTGACCGGTTCGCCGGAGGCGCGGCTGTCGGCCGAGCACGCCTTCGACCTGCTCAACGCCTGGGGCGGCGTCGCCATCGGAGAGCATCTGGGCCAGCTGCTCACCGCGGCCTTCGTCCTGCAGGTCGCCCTGCTGCAGCGGGCTGAGCGGCGCACCATCGCCGGCCTGCTGGGCCTCACCACCACCGCCCTGCTGCTCGCCGGGGCGGCGGAAGGCCCGGCCGTCGCGCTCGGAGTCTCCGGTGAGGCCTTCGCGCTCACCACCATCGCAGGCTTCCTGGCCCTGACCCTCTGGCTGATCGCCACCGGCGTCGGCCTGATCCGCGTGCCCCGCGCCTGAATTTCAGATAGAACTGTTATATGAACAAGCTCCGCATCGCGCTCGCCTTCGCCGCCGCCCTGCTCGCCGCGCCGATCCCCGCCGCCGCCGCCGACCTCGACGCCCTGCTGACCAGCGCCCTGCAGGACCCCGCCATCCCGGCCATGACCGTGCTGGTGATCCGTGACGGCAAGGTGGAGGGCCAGGCCGTGCGCGGCGTCCGCGCCGTGGGCTCCCCTGATCCCGCACGGCTCACCGACGCCTGGCACATCGGCTCCGACGCCAAGGCCATGACCGCCACGATGATCGCCCGGCTGGTGGAGCGCGGGGTCCTCTCCTGGACCACGCCGCTGAAAACCCTGCTCCCCGACACCCCGATGCGGCCGGAATTCCAGGACGTCACCCTGCTGGAGCTGCTCTCCCACCGCGCGGGCCTGCGCGACCTCGACGACACCGTCGACGCGGGGCTGCTGGCCTCAGCGTTCGCCGACACCCGGCCTCTGCCGGTGCAGCGCGCCGAGTTCGCCAAGCTGGTGCTGAACGAGGCGCCCATCGGCCCGGCTCGGGCTGAGAGCTCCTATTCCAACAGTGGCTACGTCCTGGCCGGCGCCATCGCCGAGCGCGCCACAGGCAAGCCCTTCGAGACCCTGATGCGGCAGGAGGTGTTCGCCCCGCTCGGCATGCGCACCAGCTACGAACTTGCCAAGCCCGGCGAGGTGCTGGGCCACCTGGACGGCAAGCCGCTCACCGGCCTGAAGTCCGACAATCCCCGCCTCGTCGCCCCGGCCGGCGAAGTGCGCCTGACCCTGGCCGACTGGGCCCTCTTCGCCATCGACCAGATGGCCGGCGAGCAGGGGCGCGGCAAGCTGCTGAAGCCTGCGACCTACCGCCTGCTGCACACCCCTCAGGGCGACACCAACGCCGCGCTCGGCTGGGGCGTGCGCACCTGGCCCAAGGGGGCGCCGACCCGCATGCTCTCGCACTCGGGCTCCAACGGCTACTGGAACGCCCTGATCGGCCTGCTCCCCGACCTGCAGTCGGGCGTCCTGGTCGCCGCCAACTCCGCCAGCGAGGGAACCGAGGCCGCGCAGGTCAAGGTTCTGCGGGCCGTGATGGGCGAGCTGGTCCCCGCGCCCGCGCCTGCGGCCCCTACCGCCCGGTGAACACCGGCTTGCGCTTTTCCAGGAAGGCGGCGCGGGCCTCCTTGCCGTCCTGGCTGGAAAAGGCGCGGCCGATGTTGGAGACCTCGTAGCGGAGCTGCTGCTCCATGTCGTGGCTCTCCGAGGACTTCACCATGCCGCGCTTCAGCAGGCGCAGGGTGATGGGCGACCACTCGCACAGCGAGGCGCAGTATTCCGCCAGCCGCGTGTCGAAAGAGGCCTCGTCCACCACCTCGCCGGCCATGCCCCAGTCGATGGCCTGCGCCCCGGTGACCGTGCGGTTCTCCATCATGAAGCGCATGGCCCGCTCATAGCCCATGACCTGGGGCAGGGTGATGGTCAGCCCCGCGTCCGGCGAGCCGCCGATGCGGGTGTAGCCGGCCATCAACCGCGCGCTGGAGCTGATCAGCCGCACGTCGGTGGCCATGGCCAGGCCCAGGCCCGCCCCCACCGCCACGCCATTGATCCCGCCCACCACCGGCTTGTCGCAGCGCTTGCGGATCGACAGCAGGAACTGGCCGACCCAGCTGATGTCGTCCAGCTGGGCGGTCATGGCCGGATGCGGCGAATAGGGCTCTGCGCCCGACAGGTCCAGCCCGGCGCAGAAGGCCGAGCCGGTTCCGGTGATGGCGACGACCCAGACATTGTCGTCCTTCGCCGCCTCGTCAACGGCGGCCACCACGCCCCAGGCCAGCTCCTGGCTCAGTGCATTCATCTTCTCGGGCCGGTTCAGCGCGATCGTCCGCACATGCCCGTCGTCGGAAACCTTCACCAGCGCGCTCATGCCGCCCTCCCTGATCTGTTGTTGGGAGCAGGCTAGCACCGACTTGCCACCCCCAAAACCGCTCATCCCGGCGCAGGCCGGGACCCAGATTCACTCGGAGCGCTTCGTGGGTTTCACCTGGATCCCGGCCTGCGCCGGGGTGAGCGGGGGAGGGGGTCAGCCCCCCGTCAGGTCCGCCGTGGTCACCACCCGCGCCCCGGCCTGGGCGAACGCCGCGTTGTGCCGCGCGATGATCTGCGGCGCGGTCTCGCCGCCATAGTCCCAGGTGCCGTGCGCGTCGGCCACCACCGTCACCTTCAGCCCCGCCGCCAGCGCGCCCTTGCACGTCGCGGCCACACAGTGATCGGTCTGGGCGCCCAGCAGCACCACCTCATCGGCGCCCAGCCCGGCGATCCAGGCGCCGAGCGCCGGGTTGCTGAAGGCGTCGCCGACGCTCTTGTCGAAGGTCGGCTCATCGGCCGCCTGCCCCAGGGCCGGCCACACCGGCCAGCCCGGCTGCCCGCGGGCCAGCGGATCACCGCCCGGACCGTCGTGCCGGACAAAGGCCACCGGATGGCCCTGGGCCCGCGCCCACGCCGTCACCGCCCGCGTGCGGGCCACCAGGGTCTCGGCGTCATGGATCGGCGGCTCATGGACGCCGTCGAACATGCCGGTCTGCAGGTCGATGACGAGGACGGGGGCTTGGGTCATGCCAAAACCATATCGCGCGCCGCCCCCCGATCAAGCGCGGCCGTCGCGTGACTCCACGCCCGACGGCATGCACCCTCATGCCATGACGACGACCCTCGCCCTTGAAGACCCCCGCGACCCGGCCGTCGCCGCCATGATCGCCGAACTCGTCATCGACCTGGAAGACCTCTACCCCGAGGACGAAGACGACGCGCCCGCCCCCTGGACCCTCGACAGCCTGGCGGCCTTCGGCGCCTTCCTGGTGGCCCGCATCGACGGCCAGCCCGCGGCCTGCGGCGGCCTGGCCCCCATGGAGGGTCCGCAAGCCCTCGAGATCGTCCGCATGTACGTCCGCCCCGCCCACCGCGGCGCGGGCCTCGCCGACCAGATCCTGGCCGCCCTGGAAGCCGCCGCCCGCACCAAGGGCGCACAAACCCTCCTGCTCCGCTGCGGCCCCCGGCAGCCCGCCGCGCTGCGGGTCTACGAACGCAACGGCTATGTTCGGAGGGCGGCCTTCGCGCAGCACCGCGAGCACGAGACGAACGTGTTCATGGAGAAGGGGCTGTAGGGGCGTTGACACTGGGGGAACCGGGTTGGTGCGATATCCTCTCGGAGAAATTTTACCAGCAATTCGGTGACCTACGCCGTAAGCGTTGTCATGCCGCCCGTCAGCAACTAGCAATCTATTATGCTGACGCGAATTGAGATCGACGGTTTCAAAACGTTCGAACATTTCTCGCTGGATCTTCAGCCCTTCACCGCCATTGTCGGGCCAAATGCCAGCGGAAAGTCCAACCTGTTCGATGCGTTGAGATTTTTATCCCTCCTCGCGCAAGTTGATATCAGGACTGCCATGCAGGACTTGAGGGGGCTACCCGAGGAATTATTCCGACAGACTGCAACTAAGAGCGCCGATTGCATGTCTTTCGCAGTCGAAGTGTTGCTTGAGCGTCGGGGTACAGATGCCTTCGGGCGGACGTACGAAATTCCGGCTCAAAGGCTCAGATACGAACTGAAGCTCGAGCTGAAGCGAGACTCTGATGGGTCGCCGAGAAGTGTGTACGTGCGAGACGAGCGTTGTTTTCCTATTGCTCGTCGTGATGATCGCGCGACCTATCTGAAGAGTCAGAAGATAAACTACAACGCTCGGATTAGTCCGTTCATTCGAGTGAATGATAGCCACGATGCCATAGAAATTAGGCAGGATGGCCGCCAGAAACATGGTCGACCAATTAGTCTATCCTTAACTGAGGCTTCCAGAACGGCGCTTTCGACTGTAACTACTGCAGAATTTCCCCATCTTTATGCGTTGAGGGAGGCACTCGCCGATCTCAGGTTCCTAGAAATCAATCCAAAAGCGGCTCGCAGCACTAACGACCGTTTCGAGGACCGCATTCTGAAGCCAGATGCATCAAACTTGGCGGCTGTGCTCGCGCACCTAAAGAGCGAGACGGCGACGGACATGAGGCCAGAGGGCGTCCTCTCTGACATTGCCGCTGATCTCTCGTCGCTGATCCCGTCTGTTTGCCGCCTTGAGGTAAGCAATGACGTCGGCCAGCGTCAATTCTCATTCAGCTTAGGTTTTGCGGATTCCCTTAATTTTAGTTCGCGCGTCATTTCTGACGGGACGCTCAGGCTACTCGCGCTGCTGACTGTTCTCGATGACCCACGTCGTAGAGGTACGCTCTGCTTCGAAGAACCTGAAAATGGGGTTCACGAGGGTCGCGTACCGATGCTGGTCGAGTTCCTGCGGAACGCAGCCCAAGTTCACGCCGAAGGGGACGACCGACCGTTTCAGATTCTACTAAATACCCACTCGCCGAAGGTAATGGCAGCCCTCAAGGATGAGGAAATTGTCGCTGCTGACAGCGTGATGACAATCGACGCCGAGACCCGCGCGAAGAGTAACCGCACTCGAATGCGGACGGGGGTCGCTTCACAGAGTGACCTATTCGATCCGGAACATTATCTCACTCGCACGGAAGTGGAGCGCCTGCTGCAGAAGCCCACCGACGCCGCATGACCTACGTAGCTTGGGCGGTCCTATATGAGGGTGACACAGACGCTGCATACTACAACGTCCTGATCCCTCGGTTGATGGAGGATCTGGTAGTTGCGGGCACGAAGCTGCCAAGCATTCCACAGCTTCCTGCAATTCGCTTCAAGCGGGCTGGGCCCGAGGACGTTGCAAAGGAAGCATGCGCTACCTCTGACTCATTCTTCCTGGTCTTCATTCATGCCGACACCGGGGGGCGCGCCCTCGAGAGAGGCATTGAGCAACGATCAACCGCGTATTGTGAGGAGATGCGGCGACTCTGCGAGTGGCCGACCGATCGGTGCATAGTCATCGCGCCGCGACATGAGACTGAAGCCTGGATTCTCGCGGACCCTGCCGCAATTACCGCCACATTGGGCTACACAGGGACCGCCGCGTCGATTGGCTTACCAGCAAGCCCTGCAGCTGCCGAGCGGCTTCCAGATCCAAAGGCGACACTACAACAAGCGGTTGCGCAGGTTCGTGGTCGACGTCGACCTATCGATCTTGCTCAAATCTTTCCCGCTATTGCTCAGCGTCAAAGTTTCGCTGAGCTTCGTAGATCGGCGTCGTTCCGAGCCTTCGAGGAGCGCGTTCGGGTAGCGCTGAATGACTTGGGCTGCCTTTAAGCTCTCCCCACACGACGGCCCGCACCCCGGCCGCCGCGCGCTCGCCCGCTAGCTCAGGACCACGATGGCCACGCGCCAGTTCTGGGCCCGGCCCTCGGCGGTGGTGTTGTCGGCCACCGGGGTCTCTTCCCCGTCGCTGATGGTGGCCATGCGGTTCAGGGCCACGCCCTGCTGGCTCAGATAGCGCCGCACCGCCTCGGCCCGCGCCGCGCATCGGTAGCGACCCACATCCACCACCCCCAACCGTCATCCCCGGGCGACGGCGCCGGGGCAGGGCGGTTGGCGCTTGGCACAGGCGCCTGGCGCTGGACCGACCTCCTGGCCGCGCATCGGTCGGACCGGGCCGGAATCCCGCATTCCGCTCATCCCACCCCTAATCCGCTCATCCCGGCGAAGGCCGGGACCCAGATTCAACATGAGCTTCTGATCAGGATCCCGTTCGTGTCGTTCGTGAGGTTCGTGGTTCCAACTCTTCCAGCCGCGACGCCGCGGAGGCTCATGAGATTGACCACGAACCTCACGAACAACACGAACCTGGATCAGGCCTGAGCACCCGGGATGAATCTGGGTCCCGGCCTTCGCCGGGATGAGCGGGGAGCGATGAGCGGTGGTTATTACCCCACCGCCTCGGCCCCCACTCGTTCGAACACCGCCTCGATGCCGTCCATCAGCAGGTGGGCGGTGATGGGTTTGGCGATGTGGTGGTCGGCGCCGGCGGCCATGGCGTCGCGGCGGTGCTGGGTCATGGCGTTGGCGCTCAGCATGATGATCGGGGTGCGCCCGCCCCCGCGCCGGTGCTCCTCGTCGCGGATCGCCATGGTGGCGGTCAGGCCGTCCATCACCGGCATCTGCATGTCCATCAGCACCAGGTCGAAGACCCCCACCCGGAACGCCGCCAGCGCCTGGGCCCCATCCTCGGCGATCACGATCTGCGCCCCCAGGGGCGCCAGGATCAGCTGCACGACCTTCTGGTTGATGGGGTGGTCCTCGGCCAGCAGCACCCGCAGGGCGTCGACCCGGGCCAGCGGCTCGGGCGCCTCGGCGTCGTTGGCCGGCCGGGCGTCATGATCGGCCAGGCTGCGGACCCGGGGCAGGGGGAACGTCGCGCGGAACAGGCTGCCGCGCCCCGGCTCGGAGCTGGCCTCGATCTCGCCCCCCATCATCTCGACGATGGCCTTGCAGATGGACAGGCCCAGGCCCGTACCCCCGAACCGCCGGGTGATGGTGTTGTCGGCCTGGCTGAACCGCTGGAACAGGACCGCGCCGGCTTCCGCGTCGAACCCCACCCCGGTGTCGCGCACCTCCACGGTGACGCGGGCGACCGCATCGCCGCCCTCGCTGACCCCAACCCGCAGGCGCACCCCGCCCTGGTCGGTGAACTTCACGGCGTTGGAGAGCAGGTTGCCCACCACCTGCCTCAGCCGCACCGCGTCCCCCAGGAACTCGCCCCGCGCGGCCTCGTCAAAGTCGGCCTCGAAGGCCAGGCCCTTGTCCTGCGCCTTCAGCCGGTTGATCTGCAGCACGCCTTCCAGGGCGCCCTCCAGGTCGAAGGGGGCGGTCTCGATCTCCATCCCGCCGGCCTCGATCTTCGACAAATCGAGGATGTCGGAGACCAGCCGCTCCAACGTCAGACCTGACGTCTCGATCAGTCCCACCATCTCGCGCTGGTCGGCGGAGAGATCGGTCTGGGCGAGCGCCGCCACCACCCCGATCACCCCGTTCAGCGGTGTGCGGATCTCGTGGCTCATATTGGCCAGGAAGTCGGTCTTGGCCTGGTTGGCGGCCTCGGCGGCGGCATGGGCGGCCTTCATCTCAGCTTCGGCGGCCAGCCGGTCGGTGACGTCTCGGGCCACGGCGAACACCTGGTCGCCGGCCAGACGGGCGCGCCACTCCAGTTGCCGATAGCGGCCGTCGCGGTGACGGTAGCGGTTGACGAAGCCGACGATCGAACCGTCGTTGTTGATGGCCTGCATCAGGTCGGCGGTGGCCGGGACGTCGTCGGGATGGATCAACGGCAGCAGGGGCTTGCCGATCAGCTCCTCGGCGCTCCAGCCCAGGACCGTGGTCCAGGAGGGGCTGACCCGCACGAAGCAACCGGCCTTGTCGCGGATGCAGAGCATGTCCAGCGACACATCAAAGAAGGTCGAAAGATCATCGTCCAGCCTGGGGGCGGATGACATGGGCGAGGCGACTCCGGACGGCATACTGAGCCGTGACCCAATATGGGTCGTCGCCGTCAACCGCGAGTAAATTTCGACGTCAAGAGTGTCACTATCTTGCGAACAAGGTCGGGTCGCCGGGATGAGCGGAGTGACGTTGCGTACGCCCTTCCCCGGCTCCGCAACCGGGTGCATATCGCCGCCCCATGACCGACAGCCTCACCGCCTTCGCCGCCGAGAAGCTCGATCAGCTGGAGAGCCGCAGTCTGCGGCGGCGGCTGGTCCCCACCGACCGGATCGACGGGATCTGGGTCGAGCGGAACGGGCGGCGGCTGCTGTCCTTCTCCTGCAACGACTACCTGAACCTGTCGCACGATCGCGCGGTGAAGGCCGCGGCCATCGCCGCCGTCGAGCGCTATGGCGTGGGCGCCGGCGCCTCGCGGCTGGTGACCGGTGACAACCCGCTCTTTCGCGAGCTGGAGGCGCGGCTGGCGGCGCTGAAGGGCAAGGCCGCCGCCTGTGTCTTCGGCTCCGGCTATCTCGCCAATACCGGGATCATCCCCACCGTCATGGGGCCAGGCGACCTGATCCTCGCCGACGAGCTGGCCCACGCCTGCATCTGGTCGGGCGCCCAGCTGTCGGGGGCCACGGTGCTGGCCTTTCGCCACAACGACATGGCCGATCTGGCCGCCAAGCTCGCCGCCCATCGCGGGGTCGCCGCCCGCTGCCTGATCGCCACCGACGGGGTCTTCTCCATGGACGGGGACCTGGCGCCACTGGACCAGATCAGCGATCTGGCCCGCGCGCACGAGGCCTGGCTGCTGGTGGACGACGCCCACGGCCTGGGCGTGGTGGGCGTGGGTGGCGCGGGGTCGGGCTCTGTCTACCCCACCGCCCACATTGACCTCTCCATGGGCACCTTCTCCAAGGCGCTGGGGGGCTACGGCGCCTATGTCTGCGCCAGCCAGGCCGTCATCGACCTGATCAAGACCCGCGCCCGGACCTTCGTCTATACGACCGGCCTGCCCCCCGCGAACGCCGCCGCCGCGCTCGCCGCCCTCGACGTGATCGCCGCCGACCCGGACCTGGTGGCCGCGCCGCTGGCCAACGCGCGGCGCTTCACCCGCGGGCTCAATCTTCCGGACGCCACCTCGGCGGTGGTCCCCATCCTGATGGGCGAGGCCGACCGCGCGCTCGCCGCCGCCCAAGCCCTTGAAGCGCAAGGCTTCCTGGCCGTCGCCATCCGTCCGCCCACCGTGCCGCCCGGGACCGCCCGCCTGCGCCTGGCCTTCACCGCGGGCCACACGTCGCGGGACATTGAGGGTCTAATGTCGGCCATCGTCGGCCTGGCCGCATGAGGACCGTCTTCATCGCCGGATCCCATACGGATGTGGGAAAAACCTGGGCCGCCTGCGCCATCCTGAAGGCCGCGCGCGCCAAGGGTTGGTCTGTGGCGGCCCTCAAGCCCGTCGTAACCGGTTATCTTCCATCCGTGGCCGTCACCAGTGATCCCGGACGGCTGCTGGCGGCCCTCGGGCGGGACCTGACGGCGGGCGCCCTGGAGGCCATGTCCCCCCTCCGCTTCGAAGCCGCCCTGTCGCCGCCCATGGCCGCCCGGCTGGAGGGGCGAACCCTGACCCTGGCCGACCTGCTGGCCGTCTGCCGTCCGGTGCTGGCCGCCCAGACCGCCGACCTGCTGCTGGTGGAAGGCGCGGGCGGGGTGATGAGCCCCCTGGCCGAAGACGCCACCGGCCTGGACCTGCAGCTGGCGCTCGGTCTGCCCACCATCCTGGTGGGCGGCTCCTACCTCGGCGGGGTCAGCCATACGCTCACGGCCCTGGAGGTGCTGCGGGCGCGCGGCCTTGCGGTGCTTGGGATCGTGGTCAGCCAGAGCGCCGATCCGGACGCCCCGGACTTCCCCCAGACCGTGGCCGCCGTGGCCCAGTTCGCCGGCGATGTCCCGGTCCTGGCCGCCCCTCGCCACGACGAGACCTGGGCCTCAGCCCTGGTCTAGATTGCGCCGCGCCTGGGACCAGCCCAGCACCGCCATCCCCACCAGGGTCGACAGCAGCGAGCCCACGATCACCCCGATCCGCACCTCGGTCTGGGCGGCGACGTCGGCGGGGCTGAAGGCCAGGGCCCCGATGAACAGGCTCATGGTGAAGCCCACCCCGCACAGCAGCGCCACCCCATAGAGCTCGATCCACTTGGCCCCGGTCGGCCGGCGGGCGAGCTTCAGCCCGATAGCCAGGGCCGCGGCCCCGAACACCCCCACCTGCTTGCCGAGGAACAGGCCCAGCCCGACCCCCAGGGCGACGGGGCTGAACAGCTCCCGCAGCGACAGGCCGCTGAGGCTGAACCCCGCCGCCACGAAAGCGAACAGGGGCAGGATCAGGAAGGCCACATAGCCGTGCAGGCTCTCCATGAAGTAGTGCAGCACCCCGGTCTGGCCGGGCCTGCGCGGCTCGACGGGCACGGTCATGGCGGCGGCGACGCCGGCCAGCGAGGTGTTGATCCCGCTCTTCAGGGTAAAGGCCCAGATCAGCACGAAGCAGCAGGCGTAGAAGAAGTAGGGCGCGGTCTTCCAGCGTCCCAGCAGGAACATCAGGGCGAGCGTCGACAGCGCGCCGCCGAGCGCCAGCAGGTTGACCTTGGCGGTGAACAGGATGGCGATCAGAGCCACCGCGCCCAGGTCGTCGGCGATGGCCAGGGTCAGCAGGAAGATCCGCAGCGAGGGCGGCAGCTTCTTGCCCACGATGGCCAGGGCCGCCAGGGCGAAGGCGATGTCGGTGGCCGTCGCCGTGGGCCAGCCCTGGGGCGATCCTCCGGCCCCCAGATTGAACGCCAGATAGACCCCGGCCGGGACCGCCATGCCGCCGATCGCCGCCAGCACGGGCAGGGCCAGGCGGCGCGGGTTGGACAGTTCGCCGCGCAGGATCTCGTACTTGATCTCCATCCCGACGACGAAGAAGAAGATGGCCATCAGGCCTTCCTTCACCCAGTCCAGAACCGAGTGCGTCTCGTCGAAGGCCCCCACCTGGATGGTCAGCTTGTGGGCGATGAAGCCGAAATAGTGCTGTGACCACGGGGAGTTGGCCAGGAGGATGGCCGCCAGGGCCGCGCCCGCCAGGATCATGCCCGAGGCGGCTTCGGTCTTGAGGAAGTCGAGGGTGATGCGTCGCGCCATGACCGAGCGGTAGCATGGCTTTGCGCCCCCGTGCATCACAACCGCGCTTGCCGTGGCGGGTTTTCAGCGCCATCTGGCGGCCATGCCCGTCTCGTCCGCCTACCGCCCCGATCCCCGCCTGCCCGACCTCGGCCCGGAGTTCGCCGATCCCGTCGCGGCCGCCGATTTCCCCCAGACCCTGCTGCGGTTCCGCAATGACCGGGCCGCGGCGACGGTGGGCCTCGACACTCTGACCGACGCCGAGTGGGTGGCCCACTTCGGCCGCTTCCAGCCCCTGCCGGGCAACATCGATCCGCCCCTGGCCCAGCGCTATCACGGCCACCAGTTCCGGGTTTACAACCCCGACCTCGGCGACGGCCGCGGCTTCACCTTCGCCCAACTTAGGGAGGTCGGAACCGACCGCCTGCTGGACCTCGGCACCAAGGGTTCTGGGACCACGCCCTGGTCGCGCACCGCCGACGGTCGCCTGACCCTGAAGGGCGGCATGCGTGAGGTGCTTGCCACCGCCATGCTCGAGGCGCTGGGCGTGCCCACCTCCAAGTCCTTCTCGCTGATCGAGACCGGCGAGGCCCTGGAGCGCGGCGACGAGCCCAGCCCCACCCGCTCAGCGGTCCTGACCCGGCTGTCCCACAGCCACATCCGCTTCGGCACCTTCCAGCGCCAGGCCTTCCTGGAGCAGCCGCGCGAGATCGTCCGCCTCGTCGACTATGTGATCGAGACCTACTACCCCGAGCTGGACCATGCGCCCGACCGCACCTCGGCCCTGCTGACGGCGGTGGTGGAGCGGGCCGGGACCCTGGCGGCCTCCTGGATGGCGGCCGGCTTCGTCCATGGCGTGCTCAACACCGACAACATGAACATCACCGGGGAGAGCTTCGACTACGGCCCCTACCGGTTCCTGCCGCACAACGACCCCAACTTCGTGGCCGCCTATTTCGACAGCCAGGGCCTCTACAGCTTCGGCCGCCAGCCGGAGGCGGTGTTCTGGAACCTGCAGAACCTCGGCGGCTGTCTGTCCATGGTGGGCGAGCAGCAGCCGTTGGTGGACGCCCTGAACGGTTTCGCCGACGCCTATCGCGGTGGGCTGGCCGCCGCCATGCTCAAGCGCCTTGGGCTGAAGAGCCGGGGCCGGGACCTGGACGCAGGGCTGGTCAACGCCGCCTTCACGGCGCTGGCGGCCGGAGGCGAGCGGCTGCGCTGGGAGCCCTTCTTCTTCGACTGGTTCTGCGGCGATGTGGGCCGGGCCATGGCCAGTCCGCGGGGCGACATCTATGGCGGCCAACCCTTCGCCGACTTCCGCCGCCGGGTGGCCGAGACCGAGCCGGATCGTCCCGGCCGCCTGCTCGATCCCTACTTCGCCAAGGCCGAGCCGGAAGAGCTGCTGATCGACGAGATCGAGGCCATCTGGGATCGCATCGCGGCCGAAGACGACTGGACCGATTTCCACGCCAAGCTGGCGCGGATCGAGACCGCCCGGAAGGCCTGGGACCTCTAGGCGAGCTTAGCGGCGATCGGGCGGCTGGCCCACTGGGCGAGCACCACGCCGCCCAGAGCGACAGCCGCGCCCACGGCGGGCCAGGTTCCCAGCAGTTCGTTGAACAACAGCCAGCCCAGCAGGGCGGCCACCACGGGCTGGACCAGGACCACCACCGAGGCGGTGGCGGCCGGCAGCCGTCCCAGAGCCCAGGCGATGGAGCCCTGTCCGGCGACGTGCATGAGGCCGAGCCCTGCGCAGGCGGCCCAGCCGCCGAGACCGGTGGGGAGGATCTGTTCGCCGAGGGCGAGCGCGGCCACCAGCATCAGCGGCGCGCCCACCAGGGTCGACCAGAACATGATCCGCGTCGCCGACATGGTCTGCCGGGCGCTGGAGACCACCAGAAAATAGAGCGAGTACCAGATGGCTGTGGCCGCCGAGAGGGCGTCGCCCAGGGGCGGGTTCACCCCTATCGATCCGGCCCCCTTTGTAAGCGCCATGGTCCAGGCGCCGGCGACGGCGAAGGCCACCGCCAGCAGGAACAGCCGACGCGGCCGCTGCTTGAGGAAGATCCAGGCGAAGGCGGTCACCAGCACCGGCGTCAGGTTCGATAGCACCGTGGCCTTGGCCACCGAGGTGTTGGCGATGCCGTAGTGCCAGAAGCCAAGATCCAGGGCGAAGGCGACGCCGGCCAGGACGGCGGCGCCGGGCGGCTTGCCCAGGCCGCCGGTGGTCTGGCCCATCAGGGCCAGCAGGGGCAGGGCGAAGACCAGCCGCCAGAAGCCCGCCGCAGCCGGCCCGGTCTCCGATAGCCGCACCAGCACCGGGCCGACCCCGATGACGCAGGCGCCCAGCAGCAGCATGGCCAGGGCCTTGCCGCGATCCTCAGGCGTATCGGTCAAAGTCCCATCTCCGCGCGGAGTTGCTCCGGCGTGACGCCGCCGGCCCTCAGTTCGGCCAGGGTCTGGGCGTGGTCGCGCTTGGCGTAGCGCTTGCCGTCCGGACCCGTCAGCAGCCGGTGATGGCGATAGACCGGGGCGGGCAGTCCCAGCAAGGCCTGCAGAAGTCGCTGGACGTGGGCCGCCTCGAAGAGGTCCTGGCCGCGGATCACGTGGGTCACCCCCTGGAGAGCGTCGTCCAGGGTGACGGCCAGGTGATAGGCGACCCCGACATCGCGCCGGGCCAGCACCACATCACCGCCGAGTTCGGGGCGGACGTCGATGACACCGGTTTCGCCGTTCGGGCCTGAGCCTTCCTCGACAAAGGTGAGGGCCCCTACCTCGGCCAGGGCGGCGTCCAGCCAAAGCCGCCAGGCGAAGGCCTCGCCCGCCGCCAACCGCTGCGCCTCCTCGTCGGCGGGCAGGGGGGCTCCGCGCCAGGTGTCCATGGTCCCATGCGGCGCCGAGGCGATTGTCCCGGCGATTTCCTTGCGGGTTCGGAAGCAGCGGTAAAGCAGGCCGCGCGTGGCGAGACCGTCGAGGGCGGTCTGGTACTCGGCCAGGTGCTCGGACTGGCGCCGCACCGGCTGTTCCCAGGTCAGGCCCAGCCAGGCCAGGTCCTCGATGATCGCGGCTTCGAACTCGGGGCGGCAGCGGGTGGCGTCGATGTCTTCGATGCGCAGCAGGAAGGCGCCGTTCGCCGCGCCGGCGGCGTCATGGGCGGTGAGCGCCGAAAAGGCGTGCCCCCGGTGGAGCAATCCCGTGGGGGAGGGGGCGAAGCGGGTGGTGAAGGGCGCGGTCACGCCCCTTGTCTACTTCCCGTGGTCGTCGGCGAAAATCTTCATGTGCTCGAAGACGCCGCGCAGGAAGGCTTCCTCGCTGCCGAGCGCGGTCTTCAGCACGTCGAACTGCTTGAAGGAGGCCATCTCGGCCAGGCCGTGGGCGGCGCACCAGGCGGCCGTCGTGGCCAGTTCCAGGGCGATCTCGTCGGTGGGGTCGGCGCCGGCCTCCACCAGGGTGTCGCGCACCTGACAATAGGCGCTGTCGTCCTCCAAGTGGACTTGGGAGGGCAGCTCCTCTTTGTTGCGCGAGCCGTCGTACATGATGCGGTACAGGCTGGGGTTCTCCCGGGCGAAGACCACATAGGCCACGCCCAGCGCCGTCAGCTTGTCCTTCACCGAATGGGCCGACTTCCGGGCCGCCGACAGCGAGTCGTTGAGCAGGTCCCAGCCCTCGGTCGCCACGGCCTCCAGCAGTTCGCCCTTGTCCTTGAAGTGGTGGTAGGGCGCGGCCGGACTGACGCCCGCCTCCCGGGCCACGGCCCGGAGCGACAAGGCCGAAGGCCCTTCGGACTCCAACAGGCGGCGAGCCGCATCGATCAGGGCGCGGCTCAGATCGCCGTGGTGATAGGGGCGGGCTTCGGAGGCTTCAGCTTCTCTCATCGCACTCACTGTAAAAGTATATCTGGACGCCGTAAAGATCATCTTGACGGCGTTCAGATGGGTGGTATCTTAGCATCGTTCAAATAACAAACGCCCCGCCTCCCCGCGGGTTCAAACTTACAAGGTGTGTGTCATGTCTCTCGCAAAGTTCGAACGCTTCTTCGACCGTATCGCCCCCGCCATCCTGCTGGTCATGGGCCTCACCGTCGCCGCCGCCACCGCAGTCGTCGGCGTCTAAAAGCAAAAGTCGATCCTTGATCGCAAGGGCCCCTTCGGGGGCCCTTTTTGTTGCACGAAACCCCATACTCAAGCCTATGCATAAACGCATAGCGTACACTGTAAAATGTATCTGTACATTGTTCAGATGATTGCTATCTTAGCGTTGTTCACATGAACAACCCGGCCGGGGGGCTCCGGCAGACCAAGGACCACCACAATGTTCACCCACACCGACCACGCCTTCGCCCGGTTCTTCGACACCGCCGTCGTCTTCGCCTTTGTCGCCCTGAGCCTGACGCTCGCCGGCGCCACCGCCATCGTCGGCGCCTAATGCCCTCCGGCATCTCCCCGCTCGCTTGAACCCAAGAGGTCGCGAGCGGGGTGCAGGCCGCTTCGCCGTCATGGCGATGTCTCAGAATCTCTCCTATAGTTCTCCTGCGTCGGGAATCTGGGGCCTCACGGCTCCAACCAATTCGCCGATAGCGCGGTTGAGAGTGAGGGCTTCGTCTTCAGTTTTCACGCGTACCCATCTGGCGCTGTAGCGCACCGGGACAGCCGGCGATGAAGGTGCTCACCCACCCGCCGTCCGGTTGGCCCTGCCTTGTGCTCAACGCGGACTTCCGCCCGCTCAGCTACTATCCGCTGTCGCTCTGGCCCTGGCAGGATGTGATCAAGGCGGTGTTCCTCGACCGGGTCGACGTGGTCTCCACCTACGACCAGGAGATCCACTCTCCGTCCTTCACCATGAAGCTGCCCAGCGTCGTCTCGCTGAAGCAGTACGTGACCCAGGATCGGCCGCCGGCCTTCACGCGGTTCAACCTGTTCCTGCGTGACGCCTTCACCTGCCAGTACTGCCACTCCGGCTCGGACCTGACCTTCGACCACGTGGTGCCGCGCTCGCGCGGCGGCCGCACGACCTGGGAAAACATCGTCACCGCCTGCGCCCGCTGCAACCTGACCAAGGGTGGCCGCACCCCGCAGGAGGCGCACATGTTCCCGCGCCACAAGGCTCGGCGGCCCAGCGCCCACGAACTGCAGGAACGCGGCCGCAAGTTCCCGCCGCACCACCTGCACCAGAGCTGGCTCGACTACCTTTACTGGGACATTGAGCTGGAGGCTTAGCGCCTCGCCAGGCCCTGCTGCTCCAGCCGCCACTTGAACTGGTCAAAGCGGTCCTGGCCGAAGAAGGGCTCGTTGTTGAAGGCGATCATCGGCACGCCGTAGTGGCCCGCTGCGCGCTGGGCGACCTGGGAGGCTTCGATCACCGCATTGAGGCGGCTAGACTCGCCGTCCACGGTGGCGGCGAAGGTGGCCGGGTCCAGGCCGGCGCGGGCCGTCGCCTGGGCGATGTGGTCGCCCTCATGCCAGTTGTCCACCGTGCCGCTCCAGATGGTCTTGCTGACCTCGTCGAGGAATTCCAGCCCCTTGCCCTGCTCGGCGGCGAGCGCCCCCATCTGGGTCAGGCGGTGGATGTGGGGCTGTTCCTTGGGATAGGTCCGGGTGGCCATGTCCATGTAGACCGGGTCGGGCCGGGGCCAGCGGAAGGGCAGGCCCAGGAACTGCGCCTCGCGGTGGATATCGGCCATGAAGTAGCTGAACCACAGTGGGTCGCGGGTGTCGAAGAACTCCGGCGTGCGCACCGCCAGCGGATAGACCGGCCGCACATTGCACCTGACGTCGTAGTCCCGCTCCAGCAACCTCAGCCGGTGCATGATCATGTAGGAGTAGGGGGAGCGGAAGGACCAGTAGAGGTCGTAGGTGAGGGTCATGGTCTTGCCGCCTGCGGGTTTCGCTTCTGCGGGAAATAGTGGCATGTATCGCGCCACAATCAAGCTGTCTGGATCGTCCGATGCTCCGTCTCCTGCCCCGCCTGCTCGTCGGCGCCCTGGGCGTGCTCGCCCTGATCGGGCTCTTGCGGCTCTGGACCGACCCGGCGATCCCCGCGGCGACGCTCGGCCTGTCGCCCATCGGCGGCCTGGGTCTGGCGACCCTGAGGGCCGATGTCGCCGGCTTTTTCGGCGGCATGGGGGCCTTCGCCCTGGCCGCCGCCATCCGCAATGACCGCAGGCTGGTGACCGTGCCGCTGGTGCTGGTGAGCTTGGCCCTGGTGGGGCGGCTGATCACCGCTGGCATGGAAGGCCTGGCGCCCGACATGGTGATGCCCATGGCGGTGGAGGCGACGCTGGCCGTGCTGCTGGCCATCGGACGCCGGACGCTCGGGACGCGCTAGTCCATCTCCTCTGGCGGCTTCACCGTCCGGAACATCAGCAGCAGCAGCAGGTCGTAGCCGATCTTCAGGCCGCCGCCGATCAGCAGAGGCCAGGCGAAGGGGCTGAGCGTCAGCAACAGGCCGGCGATCGAGGGGCTGAGCGCCGAGGCCAGGCTGCGGGGCACATTGGTCAGGCTGGCGGCCGCCGCGCGCTCGGGCGGGGTGACGATGGCCATGACGTAGGACGAGCGCGCCGGCACATCCATGGCCGAGAGGGTGGAGCGCACCAGCAGCAGGCCGATGGCGACGGGCAGGCTGGGGGCGAAGGCCACCAGCATCAGACAGATATTGGCCGGGATGTGGGTGAAGACCATGGTGTTCACCAGGCCGATCCTCCGGGCCAGCCGCCCCGACGCCAGCTGCGAGAAGGCGGTCAGCACCCCCATCCAGAAGAACAGGGCCGAGGCCGTGGTCAGGGACAGGCCGTAGTGCTGGAAGAGGTAGAGGGCCAGCAGCGACTGCACCAGGAACCCGCCGCCGAAGCTGTCGATGCTGAACAGGCCGGCCAGCAGGAAGACCCGGTTGCGGGAGGGGCCCAGCGGCTGCCGCGCCTTTTCGGCGTCGCTCTCCACAGCCGGCAGGCCGCGATAGAGCCCCATCACCACCAGGCCCAGGATGGCATAGAGGCCGAACATGCCGCGCGCGATGTCGAGATGGGTCCAGGCGAAGTGGCGGCCCAGCTGCTCGGCCAGGCCCACGGCCAGCGCGCCGCCCGCCACCATCAGGGAGCCGGTCAGGCTGTAGCGGGCGAACAGGCTGGTGCGCTCGGCGTCCGGGGCGCTGTGGGCCAGCATCGACTGTTCCAGCGGCAGGAACGGGCTGACGTCGCCGCCGGAGGGATTGAGGGTGCCGATACAGCCCACGATCACCAGGGGCCAGAAGCCGCCTAGGCCTGCGAAGGCCAGGCCGGTCAGGCACATCAGGGCCGAGACCGCGATCAGTAGGCGGCGCGTGCTGACCCGGTGCGCCACGGCGCCGACCACGAGGGTCAGGGCCGCCGAACCCAGCAGGGTCGCGGTGGTGAGCATCCCCACCTGAAGCGGCGAGAAGCCGAGGGCGATCAGATAGACCGGCAGCAGCAGGGCGACGAAACCGTCCCCGAAGGCGCGGAGGCCCCGGGTCAGCAGCAGGGTGCGGGCCGAACCGGTCACACCGCCTGCGGTTCGCGCCACATGGCCCAGGCGGGCGGGGCGTCGGGGCGGGCGCGGAACTCGGTCATCACCTCGAAGCCGCAGCGGCGATAGAGGGGGACGTTGGCCTCGTTGGAGGATTCCAGGTAGGCGGGCAGGCCCGCGGCGTCGACCTTGGCCAGGCCGGCCTTCAGCATCCGCGAGCCGACGCCCAGGCCTTGGGCTTCGGGGCGCACACCCAGGAACCACAGATAGGCGTGGGGCCGCGCCATGGGGTGGAGCTCGTCCATCACCTTGCGCATGGCCGCCAGCCGCCCGATGCGGCCAAGGCCGGTGGCGCCCAGGATGGTGGGAAAGACCCGCAGCTCCTGCAACAGGCTGTTGGGGGCCAGCGCCTGCGACGGAATCCAGATGGAGACCGCGCCGCCGCCGGCGGGCCGGGTCACCTCGCCGGTGGGCAGGGCGATCTCCTTCAGCAGCATCTTCATGAACCGCAGGCGCGCGGCCTCGCGCCCGGCGTCGTCGCGCAGGAACCAGCAGAACTGAGGATCGGTGCGGAAGGCGGCGCTCAGATCGTCGGCGACGGCGTTGAGGTCGGCGAGGCCCGCGGTGACGGGGACCTCGGCGCCGCGCCGCAGGGCTTCGATCTGCGCGTCGGTCATAGCTTTTCGCTGATCTTGATGGCGGCCTTGCAGCCGGCGCGGATCACGGCGGCCAGGATCGGATAGCCGGGCGCCTCGCGGGCGCCTTCCGCCACGGCGTGATCGCGGTGGGCGAGCTCTTCGTCGCGGAACTTGGAGAGCTCGGCGGCAAGCGCCGGTTCGCGGCCCTTCAGTTCGGCGACCTGGCCGGCATAGTGCTGCTCGATCACGTCTTCCACCGCCTCGGTGCAGGCGTGGGCCGCCTTCTCGCCGAGCAGGGCGGTGCCGGCGCCGAGCGCGAAGGCCGCCAGCCGCCAGACCGGGGTCATGGCCGTGGGGCGCACTCCGTGGTCGGTGAGCAGGGCGTCGAAGCGCGCCAGGTGGACGGCCTCGTGCCCCTCCATCTCCGCCAGCTGGCCACTGATGCGCTCGTGGCCCTTGGAGCCGCCGAGCACGGCGCGCTGGCCGCGATAGATCTGCACCGCCGCCATTTCGCCAGCGTGGTCGACCCGCAGGATCTCGGCGAGGCGGGCGGCGACAGCGCCCTGTCCGGGGCGCGGGGGAATGGGCTTGTCGCTCATGGCCGGCGCCGATCATGAATGGCTGCCAAGGCGCTGTAGGCCGTCAGCTTCAGGGAGATCAGGGCGTTCCAGCCCGCCATGGAGAGGCCGAGGAATCGCCAGGCTGCCTCGTCACAGGCAGGCGGCCGGATCTTGGCCCCCCCCAGCAGGTCGGCCATGGCCTGGGTGCTGACCGAGGCCCCGGTGGACGAGCAGGTGGTGGGGCCGGGCCACCACTTCCACTCCGCGCCGGAGTGATAGACCGCGACGCCGACGCCGACGGCGAAGATCAGGGCCAGGGCCGCGTCGAAGGTCCAGCGCCAGCGCGCGGCGCGGGGCAGCTTGCGGACCAGGATGGCGGCCAGGGCGACCGCGCCGGCGACCCAATAGACCTCGCGGGCCCGCAGGCAGAGCGTGCAGGGGGCGTAACCGCCGAAGGTCTCGAAGGCGTGGGCGGCCGCCAGCATCAGGGCGGAGGATCCCAGGGCCCAGAAGGCCCAGCGGTCGAGAACGGCGCGGATCAAGGACATCATGGCGCGCGATATGAGCGCAAAACGGGGCTTAGCCCAAGACTTTCAGCGCGACGAGCCCCGACACCAGGATCGTCAGGCCAATGACTGTGTAGAGGGTCAGCCGCTTCTCGAACTCCTCGCGCACCGCCGGGCCGAAATATTTCAGCAGGGTGGCGGTGAGGAAGAAGCGCGCGCCGCGCGTCACCACCGAGGCCCAGAGGAAGGTCACGAAGGAGAATTGCGCCAGGCCCGCGGCGATGGTCACCAGCTTGTAGGGGATGGGCGTCAGGCCCTTGATCAGGATCACCCACAGACCCCAGTTGGCGAACCAGGCGCGGAAGGCCTCCTCGCCGTCGGCATGGCCCATCAGCGCCAGCAGCCAGTGGCCCAGGTCGCCGAGGTGGTAGCCGATGAAATAGCCGAGGCAGCCCCCCAGCACCGAGGAGATCGTGCAGAGGCCGGCATAGACATAGGCCCGCTCTGGACGGGCCAGCACCATCGGCGCAAGCATGACGTCGGGCGGGATCGGAAAGAACGAGCTCTCGGCGAAGGACACCCCGCACAGCATCAGGGGCGCGTGGCGAGACCCGGCCAGGCCCATGACCCAGTCGTAGAGTTTGCGAAGCATTGTGATCCGAGGAGGCTGTTCACACGTTTGCTAGCAGGCGCGGCAAGACTTGTCTCGCCGGCTCGGATCAGGCAGTTGGTTTCATATGATACTATCTCTCCTCGAAAGAGCACGCACATGAACGCCCAGGCCCCCTCCCGCGACCTGTTCGACAACCCGCTGGGCACCGACGGGTTCGAGTTCGTCGAATTCACCGCCCCTGAGCCGGACCTGCTGAAGGGCCTGTTCGAGAAGATGGGCTTCACGGCGGTCTCCAAGCACCGCTCCAAGAACGTCATCCGCATGCGCCAGGGCGACATCAACTTCCTGCTGAACATGGAGCCGGCCGGACAGCCGGCCGACTTCCGGCAGATCCACGGCCCCTCGGCCAACGCCATGGCGTTCCGGGTCAAGGACGCCGCCAAGGCGATGAAGCTGGCGCTGGAGCGCGGCGCCAAACAGGTTGAGGGTCCGGTCGGCCCGATGGAACTGAACATCCCGGCCATTGAGGGGATCGGCGGCTCGAACCTCTATCTGGTGGACCGCTACGGGGCCCAGGAGATCTACGACGTCGACTTCATCCCGATCCCGGGCGCGGCGGAGGCGGAGGCTGCGAACGGCGTCGGCCTGACCTATCTCGACCACCTGACCCACAACGTGTTCCGCGGCAACATGGGCAAGTGGGCCGACTTCTACGAGACCATCTTCAACTTCCGGGAAATCCGCTATTTCGACATCGAGGGCGCCCAGACCGGCCTGATCTCCAAGGCCATGACCAGCCCCTGCGGCAAGATCCGCATCCCGCTGAACGAGAGCCAGGACGACCACTCGCAGATCGAGGAGTTCCTCAAGGACTACCACGGCGAGGGCATCCAGCACGTGGCGCTGGGGACCGGGGACATCTACCACGCCGTCGAGACCATGCGGGACCGCGAGGTCCGCTTCCAGTCGGTGCCGGAGACCTATTACGAGCAGCTTCCCGACCGCGTGAAGGGCCACGAGGAAAACCTGCAACGCCTGCGCGCCGACCAGATCCTGATGGACGGCGCCCCTACCGAGGGCCAGGGCCTGCTGCTGCAGATCTTCACCGAGAACATGATCGGGCCGATCTTCTTCGAGCTGATCCAGCGCAAGGGCAACGAGGGCTTCGGCGAGGGCAACTTCAAGGCGCTGTTTGAGTCCATCGAGCTGGACCAGGTCCGCCGGGGCGTGCTGCCGGCCAAGGAGGGCTGATTGGCGCGCAAGTGGGCCATTGTCGTGCACGGCGGGGCGGGCGTGATCGAACGCGCCCACCTCAAGCCTGAGCAGGAGGCGGCCTACCGCGCCGCCCTGGCCAAGGTGACGGAGGCGGGCGCCCAGGTGCTGAAGGCCGGTGGCCTGGCGCTGGACGCCTGCGAGGCCGCCGTCCGCCTGCTGGAGGACGATCCGCTGTTCAACGCCGGCCGGGGCGCGGTCTTCACCGCGGAGGGGCGCAACGAGCTGGACGCCGCGATCATGGAGGGCCGCACCCTCGCCGCCGGCGCCGTGGCCGGCGTCACCCACGCGCGCCATCCTATCAGCCTGGCCCGCGCGGTCATGGAGCGCTCGCCCCACGTCATGCTGATCGGCAAGGGCGCCGACGACTTCGCCGCCGACCAGGGCGAGGAGCTGGTGGAGCCCTTCCACTTCCACACCGCCCGGCGCTGGCGCAGTCTGATCAACTTCCTGAAGGCCGAGAACCTGCCGATCCCGCCCGAGCCGGTCGGCGCTGACCGGCCCGACCCGGCTCAGGGTCTGGCCCACGACGAGGGCAAGCACGGCACCGTCGGCGTCGTGGCGCTGGATATCCACGGCGACGTGGCGGCGGCCACCTCCACCGGCGGCACCACCGGCAAGCGCTGGGGCCGGGTAGGGGATAGCCCGCTGATCGGGGCGGGGACCTACGCGTCGAACGCCGGCTGCGCGGTCTCGGCCACCGGGACCGGCGAGTACTTCATCCGCCTGACCGTGGCGCGCGACATCTCCGCCCTGGTGGAGCTGAAGGGGCTTAGCCTACAGGCCGCCGCCGACGAGGTGATCCAGAACCGGCTGACGGCGCTGGGCGGCGATGGTGGCGTGATCTGCGTGGCCCCCGACGGCCAGATCGCCTGGAGTTTCAACACCTCGGGCATGTACCGCGCCCAGGCCTCCGAGGGCCGCCCGATGACCGTGGGTATCTACAGGGACGAATTCTGATGGCTCGAAACTGGATCCCGGTTCGCGGCGCGCAGGGGACACACTCCCGTCAGGCCCATGCCGACATGCCTGAGGGGACCTATGAGCGGGAGATTTCCAAGGAGGGCTTCTTCGGCCCCGCCGCCTTCCTGCATCACCCCCGCCCGCCCACCGGCTGGACCAACTTCGAGGGTCCGCTGCGGCCCCGCGCCTTCGACCTCGCCCGCCTGAACGAGGCGCCGGGCTCGCCGTGGAGCGCGCCCGTGGTGCTGCACAACGCCGCCGTGGAAATGCGCTTCTGGAAGCTGGCGGCACCCATGCCGGCCCTGGCCCGCAACGCCGACGGCGACCAGCTGCTGTTCGTCCATGACGGGGCCGGCGACCTGTTCTGCGACTACGGCCGCATTGGCTATGCCGCCGGCGACTATCTCTACCTGCCGCGCGGGACCATGTGGCGGCTGTCGCCCAGCGCGCCCACGGCTGTGCTGATGATCCAGGCCACCAACACCCACTTCTCTCTGCCCGACAAGGGCCTGCTGGGCGGCCACGCCCTGTTCGATCCGGCCATGCTGGACACGCCCGCCATGGACGAGGCCTTCCGCGCCCACCAGGCGCAACCCGGCGAATACCGCGTGGAGATCAAGAAGCGCGGCGAGGTCTCGGTGGTCACCTATCCCTACAACCCCATCGACGCGGTGGGCTGGCACGGCGACCTGGCGCCGGTACGCCTGAACGTGAAGGACCTGCGGCCGGTGGTCAGCCACCGCTACCACCTGCCCCCCAGCGTCCACACCACCTTCGTCTCCGACCGTTTCGTGGTCTGCACCTTCGCGCCTCGGCCGTTCGAAACCGATCCGGGGGCCTTGAAGGTCCCGTTCTTCCACAACAACGACGATTTCGATGAGGTGCTGTTCTACCACGCCGGCGACTTCTTCAGCCGCGACGGCATCGACGCCGGCATGATGACCTTCCATCCGTCCGGCTTCACCCACGGTCCGCACCCCAAGGCGCTGAAGAACATGCTCAGCCAGCCCAAGCCGGCCACCGATGAATATGCCGTGATGATCGACACTCGCGACCCGTTGGAGGTTGGCGAGGCCGCCGCGACGGTTGAGAATGCCGCTTATGTCGACAGCTGGAAGACCGCCTAGGTGAAAGTCCCCCTCGACCGCAACAAGCGCTCGCTCGCCGCCGTCCCCATGGACGCGCGTATCTGAATGCCCAGCGTCGACCGCCAGCAGGATTTGGCGGACGCCGCCGAGGAAGAACTGGCAAGAGCCTGTGAACTGGGCTGGCGGGACCTGTCCCAGGTCACCCCCTGGGGCGACACCTACGAAGGCTTCACGCCCGCCGGCCGCTCCGCCCAGTTTGAGCGAAATTACCTCTGGGTCGACGAGCCCAAGGGCGACATCTGCGTCGAGGTCATCGTCTACCAGCCGGAAGCCTATGAGCGTGGGGTCCGCCTGACCCGCGTCATCCCGCGCCGCGATTCAACGAAAACAGAAATGATGGGAGACCAGGAATGAAGCTCGCTTCACTGAAGTGGGGGCGTGATGGACGCCTCGTGGTGGTGTCCAGCGACCTGGCCTGGTGTGTGGAGGCGACCAATATCGCGCCCACCCTGCAGGCGGCCCTCGACGACTGGGAGCGGTGCGAGCCGTTGCTAAAGGGCTTGGCCGAGAGCCTGGACCACGGTTCGATCCCGCGGGTGCGCTTCCACGAGCACGACGCTGAGAGCCCCCTGCCGCGCGCCTATCAGTGGGCGGACGGCTCGGCCTATGTGAACCACGTGGAGCTGGTGCGGAAGGCGCGAGGCGCCGAGATGCCCGCCAGCTTCTGGACCGATCCCCTGATGTACCAGGGCGGTTCCGACGGCTTCCTTGCCCCGCGTGATCCCATCCCGCTGGCCGACGAGGCCTGGGGCTGCGACATGGAGGGCGAGATCGCGGTGATCACCGGTGACGTGCCGCAAGGGGCGAGCCGCGAGGAGGCGCTGGCCGCCGTCCGCTTGGTGATGTTGGCCAATGACGTGTCACTGCGGAACCTGATCCCCGACGAGCTGGCGAAGAACTTCGGCTTCTTCCAGTCCAAGCCCGCCTCATCCTTCTCGCCGGTGGCGGTGACCCCCGACAGCCTCGGCGACGCCTGGAAGGACGGCCGGCTCTCCGGAGCCCTGGAGGTGGAGCTCAACGGCAAGCCGCTGGGCGAGGCCGACGCCGGCGTCGACATGACCTTCGACTTCGGGACCCTGATCGCCCATGCCGCGAAGACCCGCGCTCTGGGGGCCGGCGCGATCGTCGGCTCGGGCACCGTCTCGAATCGCGGCCCCGACGGCGGTCCAGGGAAATCGGTGGCCGAAGGTGGTGTAGGCTATTCCTGCCTCGCGGAGTTGCGGACCATCGAAACCCTGGCCCATGGCGCGCCAAAGACCCCGTTCCTCAAGGCCGGAGATCGCGTGCGGGTTGAAATGCGCGACGCCCGCCGCCACTCCATCTTCGGCGCCATCGAACAGGAGGTCGCGGCCAGATGACGGTTCAGTCCCAGCCCACCGATACCGCGGCCGCCACCGGGCTGAAGCTGGACGCCTATCTGCCCTACCGGTTGTCGGTGGCCTCCAACGCGGTCTCAGGCCTGATCGCCCGGGCCTATGAGGACCGGTTTGCCCTGACCATTCCGCAGTGGCGGTTGATCTGCGTGCTGGCGGAGGATGGCGGCCTGACCCAGGGCGCCATCGTGGCGCGCACCGGCATGGACAAGGTGACGGTGAGCCGCGCGGCCCAGGGGTTGTTCAAGCGCCGCCTGCTGGAACGCTCCGACCACCATGCCGATGGCCGGTCGCACGTCGTGGCTCTGACCCTTGAGGGGACGCGGCTGCATGCCGAGATCGCACCTCTGGCGCTCGCCTATGAGGCGGCGCTGATCTCAGGGCTCGCGCCCGACGAGGTGTTGCTGCTCAAGCGGCTGCTGAACCGCCTGCAGAGCGCGGCCAACGCGCTCGCCGGCGACGGCGCGCCTACGCACAGATCACGATGATTTGGATCGTTCGATCCAAATCATGAAACGTGATCGCTGCTTATATCTGGAGCGGGATCGACGCGAAAAACCGGTTCCCACTTTTTGGCATCCCGCTCTAGTGCGCCGTCTCCGGCATCCGGACGCCCCAACGGTGGGAGCCTTCGCCGAACCGCAGGGTGAAGCCGAAGGTCTCGCGCTGCTCGGCATCGGCCCAGGCCGCCTCGAAGCTGGTGATGACCGTGGTCTCCAGCTCCTCGGGGATGTTGCGGACGTCGAGGCCGGAGTCGCGGGCCATCTGCATGATGACCTCCCGGCGGTGCGCCTCGCCGCCAAACATCAGCAGGGTCTGTCGAATGCGCTCGGCCACGGCCTCCGCGCTGGTCTTGGGTCGTGGCTTGCGCCGCCGTTCGGTCTGGATCTTTTCCATGATCACGCCTCCCATAGGCGGAGGTTGCGCGCAGGCCGTTTATCGCGTCGTTAAAGCTCACGCTTAACTTGTGTTTGCGACGTTCTACCCGCCGCCGAGCGCCACCGTGACCTGATAGACGATCAGGGCGGCGATGTAGGCCAGCGCGATCATGTAGGCGAACATGACCGTGGGCCAGACCCAGCTATTGGTCTCGCGCTTCACGACCCCGAGCGTCGCCACGCACTGCGGGGCGAAGACGTACCAAGCCAGGAACGACAGGCCCGAGGCCAGGGACCACTGCTGGGCCAGCTTGGCCGCCAGGCCGCCGCTGGCCTGATCGGCGTCGCCCACCGCGTAGACGGTGCCCAGCGCCGCCACCGCGACCTCGCGCGCCGCCATGCCGGGGACCAGGGCCACCGACATCTGCCAGTTGAAGCCGATGGGGGCCAGGACCGGCTGGATGAAGTGGCCGATCATGCCGGCGAAGCTGTAGTCGATGGCCGGCGCGGTGGCGCCCACGGGCGCATAGGGGAAGGTGGACAGGAACCAGACCAACACCATCAGCGGCAGGATGATCCGCCCGGCCCGGCTCATGAAGATCTGGCCGCGCAGCAGCAGGTTGCGGGCCACGTTGGTGGGGTCGGGCTTCTTGTAGGTGGGCAGCTCCATCATGAAGGGCTCACTGACCCCCCGCCAGAAGAAGCGCCGCATCACGAAGGATACCCCCAGCGCCGAGAAGATCCCCGCCGCATAGAGGGCGAACATCACCAGGCCCTGCAGGCTGAACACCCCGCCCACGACCCTGGCCGGGACGACGGCCCCGATGATCAGGGTGTAGACCGGGATGCGAGCCGAACAGGTCATCAGCGGCGCCACCAGTATGGTGGTCAGCCGGTCGCGCTTGGAGTCGATCACCCGCGTCGACATGATCCCGGGGATCGCGCAGGCGAAGGAGGAGAGCAGGGGGATGAAGGCGCGCCCATGCAGGCCCGCCCCGCCCATAATCTTGTCCATCAGGAAGGCCGCCCGGGCCATGTAGCCGGAGTCCTCCAGCATGATGATGAACAGGAACAGGATCAGGATCTGGGGCAGGAAGACCAGCACGCTGCCGACGCCGGCGATGACGCCGTCGACCAGCAGGCTGCGGACCAGGCCTTCAGGAACCGCCAGGGCGACGAGGCCGCCCAGCGCCGTCATGCCGGCGTCGATCAGGTCCATCAGCGGCGTGGCCCAGGTGAAGACCGCCTGGAACATCACCAGCAGCAGGGCGAACAGGATGAGCAGGCCCCAGACGGGGTGCAGCAGGACGGCGTCGACCTTGCCGGTCAGGGTGTCGGGGTGCTCTGGCGGCCGCACGTGGGCCTTCATAAGGCGCTGAGCCTCGCGGTGCGCGTCGCGGATCTCGCCGGCGTCGGGTTCGCGCCAGTCCTGCGCCCCGGCGGCGGCGGCCTCCAGGGTGGTGGCGTCGATCTGGGCCACCAGTTCCTCGATGCCACGCTTGCGGGTGGCCACCGTGGTGACGATGGGCGCGCCAATGTCGCGGGCCAGACCCTCCAGGTCGATGCGCAGGCCTTGGCGCTGGGCGATGTCGAACATATTGAGCGCCAGCACCAGCGGGCGGCCCACCTGCTTGAGCTCCAGGATCAGCCGCAGCACCAGCCGCAGGTTGGTGGCGTCGGCCACGCAGACGATGACGTCGGGCGGAGTCTCGCCGGCCAGTTGGCCCAGCACCGCGTCACGGGTGACCACCTCGTCGGGACTGCGGGCGCGCAGGGAATAGGTGCCCGGCAGGTCGAGAACGTGGATCGTGCGGCCCGACGCGGTGGTGACCGTGCCTTCCTTCCGTTCCACGGTGACGCCCGCGTAGTTGGCTACCTTCTGGCGGCCGCCGGTGAGGGCGTTGAACAGCGCGGTCTTGCCGGAATTGGGATTACCCACCAGGGCGACCCGGGCCGGAGACAGGGCGACGTCGGTCATGGGCGGTCCAGCAGGATGATGACGTCGCCGGCGTCGCGGCGGCGCAGGGCCACGCGCATGTCGTCCAGCCGCACGGCGATGGGGTCGTGGCCGATGGCGCCCTCGTGGATCACCTCGATCCGCGCGCCCTCGACGAAGCCGAACTCCAGCAGGCGGCGCTGCAGTTCCTCGATATCGACCCCGTGGTCCTTGCCGTCATCCTCGGCGCGGACGTCGATGATGACGCCCCGGTCGCCGACGGAGGCGTCGCTTAGCCGAACCGTGATCCCGACCTCGGGGATCGTCTCGGCCATCGCCACCCTGTCCATCGACAGATTGTTCATGCGGACACCCTCACTCGTTGCGAGTGATTATCATTCGGATGATGTCGCGTCGAGAGTGCGCTTGCGGCGAAGCGTCTCGCCGGAACCGGGCGCGGGATCAGGAATTGGCTGCTCCACAGCTGGAGGAAACGGACTTGGACCTGGTCATCGTCAAGCGCGCCCTGGGCGTCGTCAGCCTGGGGCTCGGTCTCGCCGCCGTCGCCGCGCCCCGTCCGTTCGCCAGGTTCGTGGGCCTGACCTCCGACGAGGAGACCGTGGCCGCCTTCGGAGCCCGCGAAATCGCGGCGGGCGCGGGCCTGCTGTCGCCGGTGCGGCCGGGCCCGTGGCTCTGGCTGCGGGTCGGCGGCGACGCCATGGACCTGATCACCCTGGCCAAGGCGACGGGCCGCGAGAACCCGAGGCGCGGCGCGGCCATGGCCGCCGCCGCCGTGGTGGGGGCCATCGTCGCCGTCGACATCCTGCTGGCCGCCCACGCCGCCCTCAATCGCCACGAGGATGAGGCCGCGGCGCAATAGCGGCTTGCGGCGGCAGGTCTCGCCGCTACATTGCCGGCCGCTCTGGAGCCCCAGTGGCGAAATGGTAGACGCGGCAGACTCAAAATCTGTTGCCGAGAGGCGTGTTGGTTCGAGTCCGACCTGGGGCACCAAATCGAGTCTGGCGGAGCCGGAGATCCCGGCCCAGCCTAGAGCCTGATGGCTTCTATCGAAGCCTGAAGCAGGCTCTAAACTCCTGGATCTAGGCGCCCCCGGATTCGACGACCTCCATCGTGTGTCGGGCGATTATCATCTCTTCGTCCGTGGGGATGACCCAAGCCTTCAGGCGGCTTTGGGTGGCGCTGACCAGGCCCTGTCCGGCGCGATTGGCCGCGCCGTCAAGCGTGAGGCCGGTCCAGCCCAGGCGCTCGGCGACGCCCGCGCGAATGGCCGGCGCGTTCTCGCCGATGCCTGCGGTGAAGACGAGGCCGTCCAGGCCGCCCATGGAAGCGGCCAGGGCGCCGATTTCCCGAACGATGCGATACACGAACAGCTCCACCGCCTCCTTCGCCGCGGGTTCGAGACTGGCCAGCAGCACCCGCATGTCGCTCGACAGGCCCGAGACCCCCAGGAGGCCCGACTGTTCGTAGAGGAGTGTCTGCACCGCGTCGGGCGTCAGGCCCTGCTGCTGCAGATAGAGGATGACGCCGGGGTCCAGGGCTCCGCACCGCGTGCCCATCATCAGGCCGTCCAGGGCCGTGAAGCCCATGGTGGTGTCGACGCTGCGGCCGTCATGGATGGCGCACAGGCTGGCGCCGTTTCCGAGATGGGCGACGATGACCCGCCCGGCCGCCAATGCCGGATCAAGCCCACGGAGCTCATCGGCGATGAATTCGTAGGAAAGGCCGTGGAAGCCGTATCGGCGAACGCCTTGCTCATGCCAGGTCCGGGGTAGGGCGAAGCGGGTGACCACGGAGGCGTGGCCATGATGGAACGCAGTGTCGAAGCAGGCCACCTGAGGCAGGCCGGGCCGGCCGCTCCGCGCGAGCCGCACCGCAGCCAGGTTGTGAGGTTGGTGGAGCGGCGCCAGCGGGCTGAGGACCTCCAGGCGAGCCAGGACCCGGTCATCCACGAGGACCGGGCGGGAGAAGTCGGCTCCGCCGTGGACGATGCGGTGGCCGATCGCGCACAGGCGATCTCCCCCGAGGTGATCATCGACGAAAGCCAGAAGCGTGGCGAAGAAGGCTTCGTGATCCAGGTCTGCGTCGGTCCAGCGCCGCTCGGCCAACACCGCCCCGTCAGGCCCCTTTGCCACCAGATGCGGCGCGGTTCCGACACCCTCGATCTGGCCCCGCGACATCAGGCGTGGCGCCGGTCCCCCCACCGTGTAGAGCGCGAACTTCAGGCTGGATGAGCCGGCGTTGAGGGTGAGGACGGCGTCGCTCAAGCCGCTGGCCTCCCGGCTGTCTGGGCGGCGCGCGCCATCAGCACGGCGACCGCGCAGGATGCGACACGGGCGCTCTCCGCATCGGCCCGGCTGGTCAGGATGATCGGGACCCGGGCGCCCAGCACGACGCCGGCGGCGTCGGCGCCGGCCAGGAAGGTCAACTGCTTGGCGAGGATATTGCCGGAGACCAGGTCCGGAACGACCACGATGTCGGCCCGGCCCGCCACCTCCGAGACGATGCCCTTGTCCTTCGCGGCCTCGAGGCTGATGGCGTTGTCGAAGGCCAGCGGGCCGTCGAGCACAGCGCCGGTGATCTGCCCCCGGTCGGCCATCTTGCACAGGGCCGCGGCGTCCAGGGTCGACTGCAGCTTGGAGGTCACCGTCTCGACGGCCGACAGGATGGCGACGCGGGGATGCTCCACCCCCAGCACATGGGCCAGGTCGATGGCGTTTTGGACGATGTCGCGCTTGTCCTCCAGGGTGGGAGCGATGTTGATCGCCGCATCAGTGATGAACAGCGGCCGCGGGTACATGGGCACGTCCATGATGTAGACGTGGCTGATCCGCCGGCCGGTCCGCAGGCCGGTCTGGGCGTCCATGACCGCCTCCATCAGCTCGTCGGTATGCAGCGAGCCCTTCATCAGCAGCTGAGCCTCGCCGGCGCGAACCAGGGCGACACCGCGGGCGGCGGCGGCGTGGCTATGGGGGGTCGGCTCCAGCCGGAAGCTGGAGATGTCGGTCTTGGCCGCAGCCGCTGCCGCCCGGATCTTCACCTCGGGCCCCACCAGGATCGGCGATATCAAGCCGAGCGACGCGGCCTCGGCGGCGGCCTGCAGGCTGGTCGGATCGCAGGGATGGACGACAGCGGTGGCGATGGGCGGTTGTCCCGCACAGCGCGCCAGCAGCTGCTCGTGCCAGCCGTGGGTGCGGTACTCGGTCTCTGTCGTTGCCATCGGGCGCTCCTGGCGTTGCCCCCGTCGTGGCGCGGCAGGCCTGAAGCTGTTCTAGCGCTTGCGTCGGCCTGCTGACACACGCTCATCGCGCGCGGGCGGAGTCCTTAGTCGGTGCGCTTGATCACGAAGCCCGACCAGAAGTGCCAGTAGTCCCGCAGCAGGTCCGGCACGATCCAGAAGCCGTGGCGGTAGGGCTGGCTGACGCCGATCACCAGGTCGCGCCTGGCGCCGCCATACCAGGTGCCGAACAGCCGGTCCCAGATCGGGGCCATGGCGAAGTGGCCGGTGGGGTAGGTCATGTCCAGCTTGTGGTGCAGGCGGTGGTGCAGGGGCGACTGGATCACCCAGCGGCCGACCCAGCCCCAGTCCGACTGCAGCTGCGAATGGATCAGGAAGCCCACCGTGGTCACCACCACGCTGACAAAGATCATCACCGAAGGCGTCGCCCCCAGGATGGCCAGCGGCAGGTTGATCACGAAGATGGCGCTGAAGGTGGCCGGGTGCTGCCGCGCCGAGGTAACGACGCAGAAGTCCTCCGCCGAGTGGTGGTAGCGGTGGATCGGCCAGAAGAACCGGGTGTGGTCGAGTCTGTGCGTCCAATAGTCGAAGAAGGTGTAGACGTAGAAATAGATCACCACCTGCAGCGCCAAGGGCAGGCCGCTGGGGTCGACCGCGAAGCCGGTCCGGGCCGCGATCCAGTCGCGGATCACCAGGCCCGAGATCATCGAGGCGCCCAGCATCATCACCTTGCCCACCAGCTCGAGCACGTGGCCCTGACCCAGGACCAGGACGGCGAGGTCGGTCCGCATGGATTGGGTCGGGTTGAAGATCAGCGCCCGGACGGAACTGCGCTCCCAACCCACGACGAGGGCTTCGATCCAGAGCGCTGTCGGCAGGATGGCGGCCACCAGGCCGATGCCGGTGACGATGCGGTTGTGGACGTCGCCCACGACCTTGGTCCTGCCGAAGGCCTGGAGGGTGATCTGGTCGGGGAGCAGGTGGACCACCGCCCACCAAGCGGCGGCGAGCAGGGTGGCGTAGACCAACAGGCCCAGCACGACGGCGGTGCGGCCCATGACGGTCCGGCGGCGGTCGGCGCCCTCCAGCGTCAACGAGGTCTCGGCAAGCGCCATCGGATATTCGCTCCACGTTCTGCGGTCGGCCGCAGTAGAGCGAGTTGGCGTTGAATGGCCGTTAACAGGCGCGCGGAAAGGGCGTCAGACGTCCTCTCCGCGCCTCGCCGCGTCAGTCCTGGAGGCTGGCGGGAACCTTGCCGCCGTTCTCGGCCAGCTTCTTCCAGACCGCCTTTTGCAGGGCGATGTTCTGCTCGGCGCTGCCGTCGGCGCCGGCATGCACGCCGAGTTCCTGGCCCAGCTCCTTGCGCGCATCGAGGCTGGAATCCAGGTCCAGCATCTTCAGCAGGTCGACGATCGAGGTGCGCCAGTTGCCGCCGCCGCCCTTCTGGGCCGCCATAGCGGTCAGCACCGCCTCGACGTCGACAGGCGCGGGGGCCGTCGCGGCCGGGGCGGCCGTCGGCGCCGCCGAGGGCTGCGCGGGCGCCGGGGCGGCCGCGGTCTTGTGGTGGAAAATCTTGTCGAAGATCTTGCCGAAAATACTCATGAGCGCCTCGCTGGAATGTGAGGACAGAAGGCTCGGGAGTCCGGCTGGTTCCACGCGTTCGCGGAAGAAGAAGCCCTGGGCCGCACATAACGCGCGAGGTCCCGGGCTGCAGCGCCTTAGATGCCGAAGTTGGCGCCGACCATGATGCCTTAATGGCCCTCGCTGTCACGGGGGCCCGCTGGCGGATCTAGGTGCTCCAGCCCCACGCGGCCTTATAGAATTCGTCCGTGATCCACGTTGGTCGCGCCCTTGCGAGACGTCAGGGATGGTACGCAGACCCACAGGGATTCTGGGTAGAGGAGTTTGCATGCAGGTGAACGAGCGGCCCTCGGGCTTTGAGGTCGTCGAGGCCGGTCGGGTGATTCTGCGCCATTCGGCCGCCGCCCCTTGCGTCTTCGTCGGCCGCGGCGAACCCGAGGTTCAGATGCTGCGGGGCAACTTCAAGATCGCCGATTATGTGACGGAGCGGGTGGCGTTGCGTGCGGCGACCATCACCCGTCAGGGCGAGGCGGTCTCCATCGCGCTCGCCGCCTCGGCGGCAGACGCGGCCGTCCTGGTCTTGACCATAGGCGCGGACTCCATCGGGCTGGAAGCCACCGATCCAAGCCTCAACCGTCTTTGGATTCGCACAGTCGCCGAGGCCGGTGAGCACGTCTGGGGTGGCGGCGAGCAGATGTCCTATTTCGACATGCGCGGCCGGCGTTTCCCGCTGTGGACCTCGGAGCCCGGAGTGGGCCGCGACAAGACCAAGCTGATTACGCTCCAGGCCGATCTGGGCGGCGCGGGGGGAGACTACTTCAACACCAACTATCCGCAGCCAACCTATGTCTCGTCGCGGCTCTACGCCCTGCACGTCGACACCACAGCCTACAGCGTCTTCGACTTCCGCCACGACGGATTCCACGAGATCGAGGTCTGGGAGATCCCGGCCAGGATCGAGGTCTGGGCGCGGGACACCTTTGTCGAGATCGTCGGGGTCCTCTCCGAGCGCTTCGGTCGCCAGCCGCAGCTTCCGGCCTGGGTGCTGGAGGGCGCGATCGTTGGCCTCAAGCAGGGGGCGGAGAGCTTCGACCGGCTGCAGAACTTCCTCGACGCCGATGTCGCCGTCGCCGGGCTGTGGTGCGAGGACTGGGTGGGGCTGCGCATCACCTCCTTCGGCAAGCGACTGTTCTGGGACTGGAAGTGGAACCCCAAGCGCTACCCGAACCTCGACACTCAGATCGGCGAACTGCGGGCCAAGGGCATCCGTTTCCTCGGCTACGTGAACCCCTATCTGGCGGTGGACGGCAGCTTCTATGAGCTGGCCAAGGCCAAGGGCTACCTGGCCCTGACCCTGGACGGCGCCGGTCCCTACATCGTCGACTTCGGCGAGTTCGACTGCGGCGTGGTGGACTTCACCATCCCCGAGGCCTGCGACTGGTTCGAGGAGGAGATCATCGGCCGCCAGATGCTGGACTTCGGCCTGTCGGGCTGGATGGCCGACTTCGGAGAATACCTCCCCACCGATGTGAAGCTGGCCAACGGCGTTGACGGCATGCTGATGCACAACGCCTGGCCGACCCTGTGGGCGGAGGTCAATGCCCGCGCCGTCGCCAAGCGCGGCATGACCGGCGAGGCGCTGTTCTTCCTGCGGGCGGGCTTCACGGGGGTCCAGGCCCATTGCCCGCTGCTGTGGGCCGGCGACCAGTGCGTGGACTTCAGCCGCCATGACGGCATCGGCACGGTGATCTGTGGGGCCCTGTCCTCAGGCCTGCTGGGCAACGCCTACCACCACAGCGACATCGGCGGTTACACCAGCCTGTTCGGCAATGTGCGGACCGCCGAACTGCTGATGCGCTGGTCGGAGATGGCGGCCTTCACCCCGGTGATGCGCTCCCACGAGGGCAACCGCCCCGACGAGAACCTGCAGCTCGACGGAGACCCCCAGGTCCTGGCCCACTTCGCGCGGATGACGCGGGTCTTCCGCCACCTGGCGCCCTATGTGGCGGGGCTGTCTGCGGAGGCGGCGGCCACCGGCCTGCCGCTGCAGCGGCCGATGTTCCTGCACTTCCAGGATGACCCGAAAACCTATGCCGACCAGACCCAGTATCTCTACGGCGCAGACCTGCTGGTGGCTCCGGTCATCCGCGAGGGCAAGACCGACCGCGAGGTCTATCTCCCCGCCGGCGCCGACTGGGTGAACGTGTGGACGGGCGACCGGCAAGCCGGTGGCGTCGAGATCGCGGTTGTCGCCGAGTTGGGCTATCCGCCGGTCTTCTACCGCGAAGGTTCACCCGACGCGGCCTTGTTCGCCGCCCTCGGCCAGATCTAGGCGGGCCGCCCTCGCACTTCCTGGCTGCACTCGTCCCGGTTGGGCCTACTCCGCCGCCTGCGCCATCGGTGCGTACTGCGGACCCCGGATCAGCTTGCCGGGCATCTCGCCGGTGGCCTCGCCGTTCTCGAAGGTGACCAGGCCGTCGACGAGGGTGGCGACATAACCCTGGGCGCGCTGGATGAGGCGGCGGCCCTGGGCGGGCAGGTCGAAGGCCATCTCCGGCGCCAGGATCGCCAGCTTCTCGAAGTCGATGAGATTGAGGTCGGCCTTCATGCCGGGCGCCAGCGTTCCACGATCGTGCAGGCCGTAGAGCCGGGCGGTGTCGCGGGTCTGCATGGAGACCACCTTCTCCAGGGATAGGCGCTCGCCGCGCGAGCGGTCGCGGACCCAGTGGGTCAGCATGTAGGTGGGGAAGCTGGCGTCGCAGATCACCCCGCAGTGGGCTCCGCCGTCCGACAGGCTGAGCACCGTGTTGGGGTGGTTCATCATCTCGTGGATATGGTCGAAGTTGAACTCCGCATAGTTCAGCAGCGGCAGGTAGATATAGCCACGGCCGTCCTTCTCCATGAGCATGTCGTAGACGATGGCGTCGGGCGACTGGCCGGTGGTCTTGGCCAGGTGGGCGATGGAGTCCTCGGCGCGGGGCTCGTAGTCCAGGCCGCTCTCATGCTCCAGGCGGAACATGCGGTCGAAGCCTTGCGTCAGGATCATGCCGATGACGCCCATGGGCCGCGAGGGCTCGGACAGTATCTGGGCGCGGACAGTGGCGTCGCGCAGATGCACGATACGCTCGGCGAAGGGCAGGGCGGAGAGTTGGCGGTAGGTCTCGCGGCCGATGAAGGGATGCACCGTGCTCTGCCAGCCCAGCACCATGCCGGTGGGGCGGCAGGCGATCTGGGCGGTGATCTGGGCGCCTTCGGCCCGAGCCTCCTCGGTCAGTTGCAGCAGGCGGCGCCAACCGTCGGCCTTCACCGGCGACTGCAGCAGGCCGTAGGTGACCGGCACGCCGGTCTCGGCCGACAGGGCCCGCATCCAGTTGAACTCGTCCTCGGCGGGCGCCATGTCCGACGCCATCTCGAACACCCCGTGACCGGCCAGGCCCATGGCCCGGCCGATGCCCAGCAGTTCATCCTCGGCGGCGAAGGTGCCGGGGACCGGCTCGCCGTCCTTGGCCAGGTGCAGCATGGTGCGCGAGGTGGAGAAGCCGAGCGCCCCGGCGGCGACACCTTCACCCACGATGCGGGACATTTCAGCGATGTCCTCGGCGGTGGCGGGCTCGTTGCGCGCGCCGCGCTCGCCCATGACATAGGCCCGCACCGCGCCGTGCGGCACCTGGGTGGCGACATCGATCACCCGGGGCTGGCCCTCAAGGCTGTTCAGATATTCGGGGAAGGTCTCCCAGGTCCACTTGATGCCTTCGGAGAGGGCGGCGCCGGGGATGTCCTCGACGCCTTCCATCAGCTCGATGAGCCAGGCGTGGCGGTCGGGGCGGACGGGCGCGAAGCCCACGCCGCAATTGCCCATCACCGCCGTGGTCACCCCGTGCCAGCTCGACGGGGCCAGATAGGGGTCCCAGGTCACCTGGCCGTCATAGTGGGTATGGATGTCGACCCAGCCGGGGGTGACGATCAGGCCGCCGGCGTCGATCTCGCGGCGTCCGCCCTGCGTGATCTTTCCAATGGCGGTGATCTTGCCGTTGTCGATGGCGATGTCGGCCAGGAAGGCCGGGGTCTCGGCGCCGTCCACCACACGCCCGTTTCGGATCACCAGATCATGCATCGTCCGCCCTCGGTCGAGGGGCTACGCAGACGTCATTCCGGCCGCGCCTGCGGACCCAACTCCAGGCAGCATGAACCCAAGTTGCGCGGCCGGAAAGTATGACCCCACGTCAGGCGGCTTCGAGGGTCTTCTTCAGGATTTCGGCCCCCGGGGCCATCATGGGCGGATGCGCAGCCAAGGTCTGGCCGATTTCGGACATCATCACCCCGCCAAGGAACCGACACCCCTGCGAAGGATTTTCAGCCCGCCGCGCTTCCGCTGGCCCACGGATGCGACCATGAAACCTTCGATATCGCTGCTGGCCTTCGCACTGCTGGCCGCGCCGGTGGCGGCCCTGGCCGCTGACGCCGCGCCGCTCGAGCGCGCCTTCGGCAACACGGTGGTCTCCACCTATCCGGATGGCCGCACGGCGCTGCTGTGGCTGAAGAAGGACGGGACCTATACCGCCAAGGGCCGGCATCGCACGCCCTCCAGTGGGTTGTGGAGCTTGAAGGCCGACAAGGTCTGCCTGAAGCAGGCCAAGCCCCGCGCCGTGCCGTTCCGCTACTGCACGGCCCTTCCCTCGGGGGCGAGCTGGAAGGCCAAGGCTGTGACCGGCGAGCCGATCACCGTGAGGATCGTGAAGGGTGTCGCGTCCTAGCTAGTGCTGGGCCAGGACGACGCCCATCAGCACCGCGACGTATTGCAGAGCCGCGCCGCCCACCACGTGGCCGTGCCAGATGGCGCGGCGGAAGCGCAGCTTCTCCAGCAGGTAGAAGACCGCGCCGGTGGAATAGATCGCGCCGCCGAGCGCCAGCAGCAGCAGGGCGACCCAGGACAGGCCGTCCACCATCGGCTTGATGGCCACCAGCACCAGCCAGCCCAGCGCCAGGTACAGCCCGACCCAGAAGCGGCGGCCCAGGCCAGGCAGGAACAGCTTTCCGAAGATTCCCAGCGCCGCCAGCGACCAGACCGCCGTGGTCATGGCGACAGACCAGGCGCCGGTCAGGTTCTGGGTGGTGAAAGGGGTGTAGGAGCCGGCGATCATCAGGAAGATGCCGGCATGGTCGAAGCGGCGCAGCAGCGGCCGCCAGGTCGGCTTGGCGAAGTTGTAGGCGGTGGAAAGGCCCAGCATCGCCACCATGGCCACGCTGTAGACGGCCACCGCCGCCACCTGGCCCAGGCTGCCGATCTTCACCGACAGACCCAGCAGGATACCGCCGCCGACAAGGGCCAGGGTCAGGCCGGTGATGTGCACCACGAGGTCGGCGCATTTGGCGGCGGGGGTCGGATAGTGGCGGGGCGGAAGCATGATCTCACCATATCTGCGACCTGTGTCGCGTCCATGACCAATCTTGTCCCGTATCGCGTGCGACAAGTTCGCCCGTGGGGGCCCCGGCGGTCTGTGGCGCCGCGAATCCCAATAGCCTGGGTCAGCGACCCGTTCCGCCGATCAGGACCCTGATGTCAGACCCGGACGCCCCGACATTTCCCCCCGATGTCCGCCGTCACGTCGTCCGCCTCGCCGGCGACTTCTTCCTGAACGGCGCTCAGATCATCACCACGGCCATCGACACAGACCTGGTCACCGGCATGATCTTTCTGGCCATCGTGCGGGCCAATGTCCGCCATCTGCTGGAGGAGCCCGGACTGTCGCTGGCCTATTTCCAGCCCGGCAGCCTGCCGCCGGAGACTTTCCGCAGGCCGGTCAGCGTCTACGCCATCGCCCGTGAACTGCACCTGCCCTACGAGACCGCGCGGCGGCACATCGGCAAGCTGCTGAACACCGGGCTGTTGGATCGCGGCGGCGACGGCGGGGTCGTGTTCCCGGCGGCGGTGAACGAGCGGCCGGAAGTGCGCCAGGCCGTGGTCACCAATTTCCACGCCACCGTTCGCTATGCTCAGACCCTGGCCGATGTCGGTCTGAAGGCCACCTGCGGCCCGGCGCCGGATGCGGAGGCCAGGGCGGCCTACATGCCGCGCGAAGTCGTGCGGCTGTCGAGCGACTACTTCCTCAACACCGTCGACCTGCTCACCACCAACCTGAACCTGGACCTGGTGGAAGGGCTGATGTTCCTGGCTATCGTTCGGGCCAACACCCTGCACGTGACCCTCGACGCGGCGCTCGCCGCCACGTTCAGCGGCGTCGACGAGATCCCGCCCGACGGGCTGCGCCGCAGCGTCAGCGTCTACGCCTTGGCCCGCGACCTGAGGCTGCCCTACGAGACCGCCCGGCGTCACGGCGGCAAGCTGCTGGAGTTGGGCTTCTGCGAGCGAGCCGACGACCGGGGCCTGGTGGTGCCGAGCCACGTCCACGCCCGCGCGGACTTCAAGGCCGGGGTCGAGGACTACGGCCGCATCACCCAGGCCTTCGTCAATTCCCTGTCCCTGGCCGGACTGGTCCTAACCTAGGCGGCGCGGCGTAGCGGCGCGCCGCCGCCGACGATCTTGAAGCGCGCAACCAGGTGGGAGAGCTGCTCGGCCTCATTGGCCAAGCTGTGGCTGGCGGCGGTGGACTCTTCCACCATGGCCGCGTTCTGCTGGGTCACCTGGTCCATCTCATTGACGGCGGTGTTGACCTCGCCCAGCGCCGTGGCCTGTTCCTGGGACGAGGCGGTGATGTCGCGGATCAGGCCGTGAATCTCGGCCACCTTGCCGAGGATGGTGGAGAGCGCCGTCCCGGTCTGGCCCACCAGGGCCACGCCGGAACTGACCTGGGCCGAGGAGGCCGAGATCAGCGCCTTGATCTCCTTGGCGGCTTCGGCTGAACGCTGGGCCAGGGCTCGCACCTCGGAGGCGACCACCGCGAAACCGCGGCCGGCCTCACCTGCGCGGGCGGCCTCGACCCCGGCGTTCAGGGCCAGCAGGTTGGTCTGGAAGGCGATCTCGTCGATCACCCCGATGATCTGGCTGATCTGGCCCGAGGAGGACTCGATCTGGCCCATGGCGGCGATCGCCTCGCCCACGACGTTGCCGCCCCGCTCGGCGTCGATCTTGGCGTCGGCCACCGCCTGGCTGGCCTGGCGGGCGCCGTCAGCGGACTTGCGCACGGTGGCGGTGATCTCGTCCACGGCGGCGGCGGTCTGTTCCAGGGTCGCGGCCTGGCGTTCGGTGCGGCGCGACAGGTCGTCGGAGGCGTGGCTGATCTCGCCGGCGCCCGAGCGGATCGCCTCGGCGTTGGCCAGGATGTCCTGCATGGCGTCGCCCAGCCGGTCGATGGCGGCGTTGTAGTCGTGCTGAAGCTTCTGGTAGTCGCCGGGGAAGCTCCCCTCCAGGCGGCGGGTGAGGTCGCCACCGGCCAGGCCCTCCAGCGCGCCGCTGAGCGCGCCGATGGCGAATGCTTGCTCTTCCTGGGCCTGGCGGCGCTGGGTTTCGGCCTGTTCGCGCTCGGCGTCAGCGCGGCTACGCTGCTCGGCGGCCTCGCTCTCGCTCTGGCGGCCGGCCATGGCGTCCTTGAAGGCGTGCAGGGCGCGCGCCATCAGGCCGATCTCGTCGCGGCGTTCGCTATGGGGCGGGACCACGGTGAGGTCGCCCTGTGACAGGCGCTCCAGGGCGCCGGTCACGTCGATGATCGGGGTCACCAGGGTGCGCCGTGAAATGACGATCAGGGCGATGGAGAAGGCGACCATGATGGCCAGGACACAGACCATCAGGATCTCGGCGATGCGATCGGCGGCCACGGCACTAGCGGCCGAACTGGTGGCGTTGGCCTCGATCTTGTCGCCGGCCTTGGCCATCGCGACCTCGAGGACCCCGAACTGCTGCTGGAAGTCGCCCAGGTGGGCCTTGGCGCCGGCCCCGTCGGTCTCGGCTTGGGCGACGATGTCAGCGGCGGCCTGGATATAGGTCGCCAGGGGCGCGTCCAGTTCGGCCAGCACGGCGCGCGACTCCGGGTCGGTCACCGCGGCCTTGTTCCGCGCCAGACTGTCCTGGAAGAGCTTGGTGTGCTCAGCGAGATCGGTCTTCACCCCGGCCATGTCGACGCCGGCGGTGGGATCGGAGGCCAGGATCGCCGACAGCACGTCGGCGCGCAGGGCGTCGTGCATCATGTCGGCCTGCATGTGGGTGCGAAGCGCCGAGGCCGCGCGGCTGGTGGCGTCCAATCGGTCGCCCATCTGGTAGGCGACCCAGATGCCTGCCCCGGCGCTGGAGGCGCCCAGGATCAGCACAGCCAGACCCGCCGCAGTGATTTTTTGTTTGATTGAATTGAGGTTCATCGCCCGAATCCCCGTTGTCGCTTCTGTCGGGAACCTGACTTCCAGGCCTTGAATCTTGGTAAACAACGCCGTCTTGGTCCAGATCGCGACATTAGGCCACATGGGTTGGCGGCGCGCTCCGGGGATGGCGCGGGGCCGGCGAACGTCCTAAGGCCGGGGCATGACCAGCCGCCAGGCGCCCGCCCACATCACCGCCCAGCATAACGGCACGGGGATCGCCCTGCGGGTGGCGGCCATGGCCTGCATGGCGGGCCTCGCGGCCCTGGTGAAGTGGTGCTCCAGCCGCGGCGTGCCGGTGCTGGAAATCATCTTCTTCCGCAACGCCTTCGCCTTCGTGCCGGTGCTGATCTACATCGCCCGCACCAGCGGCTTTTCGGTGCTCAAGACCCAGCGGCCTCTGGGCCACCTGATGCGCTCCACCGTGGGTCTGACCGGCATGGTCTGCGGGTTCACCGCCGTCAGCCTGCTGCCGCTGACGGAGTCCACCGCGCTATCGTTTTCCGCCCCGCTGTTCATGACCGCGATGTCGGCGGTTATCCTCAAGGAGACGGTGGGTCTCCACCGCTGGGGCGCCGTCGTGGTGGGCCTGATCGGCGTGCTGATCATGATCCATCCCGACCCCAGCCACATGGCGGTGAAGGGGACGGTTTTCGCCCTGGTGGCCGCCGTCGGGTCGGCCGGCGCCATGATCGCCATCCGCGAGATCGGCCGCACCGAGCCGGGCGCCACCATCGTCTTCTATTTCACCCTGGCCGGCATGGTGCTGGGCCTGGCCAGCCTGCCCTTTGGCTGGGTGATCCCGGACAAGGCGACGCTCGCCCTGCTGATCCTGGCGGGCCTGATCGGCGGCGTCGGACAGCTGTTCCTCACCGAAGCCATCCGCCGCGCGCCGGTCGCCGTGGTGGCGCCCTTCGACTACACCCAGCTGGTCTGGGCCAGCATCATCGGCTTCCTGGTCTGGGACGAGACCCCGCGTCTGGCCACCCTGGCAGGCGCCCTGGTGGTGGCCGGCAGCAGCATCTACATCCTGCTGCGCGAGACCCGCCGCTTCCGCGCGAGGTGAGGTTTCGACGGCGCGGGCCCGGAGCCGCCCTTGCAGAAACCCTGCGTTGACAGACCGCCGGCGCCGGAAGAGTCTGCCCCTCAGGTCAGGTTCCCTTGAGGGCCTTCGGCGCTCGGGACCGGCTCCAGGTCAGATGGAGGCCAGGCATGATCAGGACAGTATCAATGGCGGGCGCCCTGGCGCTGGCGCTCTGCGCGGGAGCGGCCCAGGCCGCGGTGACGGTGATCGGCGGCGGCATGGCGCAGGCCTGCTCGCAGGCGGCGGTTGACGGCGAGAGCGACGTCAAGTTCCAGAAGCTCTGCACCGACGCCCTGGACGGCGAGTTCCTCACCCCTCGCGACCGGGCCGGCACCCTGGTCAATCGCGGCGTCCTGAAGCTGCGGCGCGGCGCCTACCCGGAAGCGACCCAGGATTTCGACCACGCTGTGAAGCTGCAGCCCGGCATGGGCGAGGCGTATGTGAACCGCGCCGCCGCGGCGATCGGCCAGCGCCGCTATGCCGACAGCCTGCCCGACATCAACAAGGGCCTCGAGTTGGGGGTGCAGGAGCCGGCCAAGGCCTACTACAACCGCGCCCTGGCCTATGAGGGCATGGACGACGCCAAGTCGGCCTATTTCGACTATCAGAAGGCTCTGGAGATGCAGCCGGAATGGGATGCGCCGCGCGAGCAGCTGACCCGGTTCAGCGTCTCGCACCGCTAGGGACCCCTGGCGGGGTCTCGCGTGTTTGACAGGTTGAGATGCGCGCCCTGTTCACAGTCCTGATCCTATCGGCCGCCTGCGCCGGGCCCGCCCTTGCGCAGGACCCGACCCTCAACGCCCGCTACGAGGCGATGTGGCAGGAGCAGCAGGCCACCAACCGCATGGCGCAGCAACGCGCTGTGGCGCTGGAGAACGAGGTCGGCGCTCTGGACGCCCGGGTGCAGACCGAGACCCGGCTGCGGGACCTGGAAGTCCATGGCGACGCGGCGCGCCTTCCGACAACCGACGCCGCCAAGTCCCCGCCAGCCTCCGTCCTGCCCGCCAACATCGACGCCTGGATGGCGGAGTCCAACGCCCGCGTCCGCGCCGCCGCCGCGAACCGCCGGTAGCAAGCTCCACAATTGAGACTTGCCCGCAGGGCGTGCGTCGGGAATAACGGGATGGCTACCCATGGTGGTGGCGTGTCGCGTTCAGGGTCCCGGGGGGGAGCTTCATGTTTCGAATGTTGTTGGTCGCGCTGTGCGCGGTGCTGTTCGCCTTGCCGGCCGCCGCCGCGCCGCCCGTAGAGACCTACGGCCGCCTTGCCACCCTGGAGCAGGTGCTGGTCTCGCCCGATGGGACCAAACTGGCCTATGTCCGCCCTGAGGGCGAGAGCCGAAAGATCATGGTTCAGAACCTGGCCGACGGCAAAATGCTGGCTGCGGTCGGCGTGGGCAACGAGAAGCTGCGCGACGTCTTCTGGGTCGGGAATGGCCGCGTCGCCTTCTCGACCTCCACCACCTCGCGGATCCGCAGCAACAGTTCCTCCATCGAGTTCACCGGCCGCAGCGAGATCTGGCAGACCCGAGTCTACGATATCGAGAAACACACCTTCCAGCTCGTCCTCGACAAGACGCCCGGCGTTGGCAACTTCACCAATGGCGGCGTCGATGTCGGTATCGTCGATGGCGTGCCCAGCATCTACGCCGTGGCCATGCGGATCAGCGGGGTCGACAGCCTCGAAAGCCTCTATCGCGTCGATGTCGCCGGTGGGCCCACACGGCTGTTGGATTCCGGGCCCAGCATCGGCGCGATCAACACCAACTGGGTGCTGGACGGGACCGGCGCGACGATCGCCAAGACGGAATACGACCGCAAGGATGGCGACTGGCGGCTGCTCGTCCGGGTCGGGCCGAAATGGTATCCGGTGCTTTCTGAAAACGCGCCTCTGGATGAGCCCTTGGTGGTCGGCCTGGGGCCGGCGCCGGACACCTTGCTGATCCAGCGTGTTGAGGAGGGTCACTACGTCTTCAAGCCCGTCTCTCTCAAGACCGGCAAGGAAGGCGAAGCGCTGGCGCTGAAGAACGGGGTGCTGAAGTTCCTGTTCGATGGCGTGACCCGGCGCATCATCGGCGTCGTGGAGAACGACGACGCCAACACCATGACTTTCTTCACCCCGGAAGATCAGGCCAACTGGAACAAGATCAAGCGCGCCTTCCCGGGCGAGCGGGTCACGCGGGAAAGCTGGTCCGACAACCGCAAGCAGGTGGTGGTCAAGGTCCAGGGCCCCAAGACCGGCGCGGCCTACATGTTCGTGGACCTCGCCGCCGGCCGGGCCTCGATGGTGGACGACATGCAGGCCGGGCTCGGTCCCGACGAAATCTCCACCACCAGCATGACCACCTACAAGGCCGGCGACGGACTTGAGATCCCCGCCGTCCTGACCCTGCCCAAGGGGCGCGACCCCAAGAACCTGCCGCTGGTGGTGATGCCGCACGGCGGGCCGCAATCCTTCGACACCATCGACTTCGATTGGTGGCGCCAGGCCCTGGCGTCCCGCGGTTATGTGGTGCTGCAACCGAACTTCCGCGGATCTGACGGTTACGGTCCCGCCTTCACGGCCGCCGGCTACGGCGAGTGGGGCCGCAAGATGCAGACAGACCTCTCCGACGGCGTGAAGCACCTGGCGGCTCAGGGGATCATTGATCCCAAGCGGGTGTGTATCGTGGGCGCCAGCTACGGCGGCTATGCGGCCCTGGCGGGGGTGGCCCTGGAGCCCGGCGTCTACCGCTGCGCCGTGGCGGTTTCAGGGATCTCCAACCTCCATCGTTTCCTGATGTGGAAGCGCGGCAATCTGGGCGGTGGCCGCAACGACACCCTGCGCTTCTGGCATCGTTTCATGGGCGTGGAGGGCGACGACGAGAGCGGTCTGGACGCCTATTCCCCCGCGCTCCAGGTCGCGAAGATCAAGGCGCCGGTGCTGCTAATCCACGGCAAGGATGACCTGGTGGTGCCCTATGAGCAGAGCCAGTTCATGGCCGACGCCCTGGTGGCGGCAGGAAAGTCGGTGGAACTGGTCACCCTTGCGGCAGAGGACCACTGGCTGTCGCGTGGGGCCACGCGGACCCAGATGCTGCAGGCCACCGTCAGCTTCCTCGAAAAGGCCAATCCGCCGAACTAGCTGACAGCCGCTCCAATCCGCCGCATCCTCGGCCGTTCTGGCGCGTTGAGGCGGCCAGGGTTGGAGGAGATGGCCATGCGTTGGGACGGTGGACGCCGCAGCGGCAATATCGAGGATCGGCGCGGGATCAGCCCCGTCGCGGGGGGCATCGGCATTGGCGGCCTGCTGCTGGCGGCGGTGGGCTATTTCGTGTTCGGCATCGATCCTTCGACGACGCTCAGCGTGGTCAATGGCGTGAACGGCGGCGCCGAGCAGCAGGAAGGCGCGCGCGGCACGCCGGCCGACCGCGACGCCCAGTTCGTGGACGTCGTCGAGACCTCCACCACCGATGTCTGGAGCCAGGTCTTCAAGGCCTCAAACCGCAGCTATGATCCGCCGGCGGGCGTGGTGATCTATGACCGCGCCACCGGCACCGGCTGCGGCATGGGCCAGTCAGCCATGGGGCCGTTCTATTGCCCGCAGGACCGCAAGGTCTATCTGGACCTCTCCTTCTGGCAGGAGCTCTCGGGCCGCTTCGGCGCCCAGGGCGACGCGGCCCGGGCCTATGTCATCGCCCACGAGATCGGCCACCACGTCCAGAACCTGACCGGCCAGATGGACAAGGCCAAGAACTACGCCGCCAAGGGCGTGGACTCCGGTTCGGTACGGCTGGAACTGCAGGCCGACTGCTATGCCGGAGTCTGGGCGGCGCGCGCCTCCGACGTCTCCAACGGCGCGGTGGCGCTCGATCCCAAGGACGTGGAGGACGGCCTGCGCGCCGCCTCGGCGGTGGGCGACGACACGCTTCAGAAGCAGTCCCAGGGCCGGGTCATGCCCGACGCCTTCACCCACGGCACCAGCGAACAGCGCACGCGCTGGTTCCGCGCCGGGGTGCAGAACGGCGACCCCGCGTCCTGCGATACCTTCAGCGCTTCAAGACTCTAGAGCCTGATCCGTTGAGGTGGAATCGCTTCGCGATTCCGCCGATGCGGTGAATCAGGCTCCAGATATAAGCGAGAGCATGATTCACGCGTCAGCCGGGACCGCGACGCGGTTCCGTCTAAAACGATCATGCTCTAGGAGCGCGATAGCCGAAAGTGGCCGCCGGTTTTGGCGACCATCGCGCGACCAACAAGGACTCTCGAGCTATTGCTCGAGAATGGGCGCCGGCTCGTAGCCCAGGCAGACGTCCACGCAGCGCTTGGCGAGCAGTTCGCCGGCGTCCAGCAGCGGCTTGCCGACATCCTTGGGTGACAGGACCAGCGGGACTTCCGTGCAGCCGGCGATGATCGCCTCGGCGCCATCGGCCACCAGGATCTGGGCGAGATCGGCCATGCCCTGGCGGACCTCTGCGCCGACGTCGCCGGTCTTGATCTTGGCCAGCAGGGCCATGAAGCCCTCCTGAGCCTCAGGCGGCAGGGTGACCAGGCCCATGCCCTGGGCCGCCAGATATTCCCTATAGAGCCGGATCGCCTGCTTGGTGCCCAGCACGCCTGCGCGCCGCGCGCCGGTGTCGCGCGCCGCGTGGGAGGCCGTCTGGATCATGTCGATCAGCGGCAGGCCCGAGGCCCGGGTGATCAGGTCGGCATGAGCGTGGGCGGTGTTGCAGGCTATGGCCAGCACCTCGGCCCCCGCGCCGTGCAGGGCGCCGGCCATTTCAGCCAGGACCGGGCCGGGCTTGGCGAACGGGTCGTTGCGATCAGGAACCTGCGGGTTGATGTCGACGATTACCCGGATGTGGTCCTTCTCCTGCTTCACCGGGGTGAAGGCCTGGAGCTTGGTGAGGAAGTCGAGGGTGGCGGCGGGACCCATGCCGCCGAGGACGCCGAGGACGAGGCTCATGCGAGGTTTCCTTCCAGTTCGCCGACGTAGCCGAACAGCCCCTGGGCGCCGCCGGTGTGCAGGAACACCACCGTCTCGTCCTTGAAGGCGCCGGCCTTGGTCAGCGCGATCAGGCCCTTCATCGCCTTGCCGGTATAGACCGGGTCCAGCAGCAGGGCCTCGGTGCGGGCCACCAGTTTCAGGCCCTCGATCACCGCCTGATCGATGAGGCCGTAGCCCGCGCCGACATAGTCGCAGTCGGCGACGGTCATCTCGCGGGTGACGCGCTCGGCGTGGCCCAACAGGCCGGCGGTCTCAACCGCCAGCTTGTGGACATTGGCCTCCTGGGTCTCCTGCGGCGCACGGACGCCGATGCCGAGGACGGGGATGTCGGCGCCGATCAGGGCCAGGCCCGCCACCAGGCCCGCATGGGTGCCGGCGCTGCCGGTGGCGGTGATGATGCGGTCGATGACGATGCTCTGCTCGTCGGCCTGGCGCACCAGCTCGACGGCGCAGTCCACATAGCCCAGGGCCCCGATGGCGTTGGAGCCCCCGCCGGGGATGATGTAGGGCACGCCGCCCTTGGCGCGGACCTCGTCGGCCACCTTGGCCAGCTCGGCGTTCATGTCGGTCCCGGCCGGGACATTGCGCAGCTTACCCCCCAGCAGACGGTCCAGCAGCACGTTGCCCGAGGTGTTGTAGTCGAGCGCCTTGGAGCCGGTCCGCTCCTCCAGGATGATCTCGCAGGCCAGGCCGAAACGGGCGGCGGCGGCGGCCGTCTGGCGTACGTGGTTGGACTGCACCGCGCCTTGCGTGACCAGGGTGTCGCAGCCCTGGTCCAGGGCGTCCCCCAGCAGGAATTCCAGCTTGCGGGTCTTGTTGCCGCCGCCGGCCAGGCCGGTGCAGTCGTCGCGCTTCACCCACAGTTCCGGGCCGCCCAAGGCGGCGCTGAGGTTGGACATGGGCTCCAACGGCGTGGGCAGGTGCGCGAACCGCGCGCGGGGGAAACGGGCCAGGTGCATGGGGAACTCCTCAGCCCCCTGACTAGCACGGCCAGCTCGGCTGTCGCGAGACCCCTACGGCTTGAGTTTGCGCGGCAGGCTGGCGATCTGCGGCGGGGTCAGCTTGGTGATCGACTTCACGATGCACGGCGACAGGCCGATGGTCCCGGCGACCTTGAGGTCCAGGTCGATGGGCTTACAGACCAGGTCGGACCCGCCGACCGTCTCGACCACCAGGGGATCGCCAATGTCGGCGCCGGCCAGGCAGGCGCCGTGCATGTCGATGCGGAAGACATCCTTGTTGCGGACCCCAACATAGAGGGTCTTGGGATCGGCGACCCGATGGCCGTCCATCTGGCTGACGCGGAAGCATTGGCGGCCGGGCGCGGGGTCCTGCGCCAGGGCCTGAGAGGCGCCCGCGGTGAGCGCCGCGGCGGCGAGGATGAGGGGGAGCAGGCGGTTCATCGTGACGATCCTTGGCTTGGTTCCTAGATCAACGGGACACGATGGCATTTGTCGGGCGGGGAGGGTAGCGTGGCGGCTTCTCCGGGGAGTCGCCGCAGCGGCTGAGAGGCGGGTTTGTCCCCGCGACCCGCCGAACCTGATCCGGGTCATGCCGGCGAAGGGAGGGAACGCGGGCGCTTCCGCACGACCACTCTACGCGACACGTCCGGGTCTCCTTACCAAGGCAGGAGCCCGCACATGAACTCTCAAACCCCCGTCCCCAGCAATGGCGCGATCCCCACCGGGGAGCGTCCTGGCTCACGCAAGGTCTATCAGCCCGGCCTGCTGTGGCCCGACATCCGGGTGCCGTTCCGCGAGGTGGCGGTGCACCCCAGCGCGGGCGAGCCGCCGGTGACGATCTATGATCCCTCCGGCCCCTATACCGACCCCACTGCGACCATCGATATCGAGCAGGGCCTGGCCCGGACCCGCGAGCCCTGGGTGGTCTCCCGCGGCGACGTGGAGGTGGTGGCCAACCCGCGCGCCGTGAAGCCGGAGGACAACGGCGGGGCGAGCGGCAAGCACCTGGCGCCGGAGTTCAAGGCCCCGCGCCGGGTCTACCGCGCCAAGGGCTCCGGAAGCGTCACCCAGATGGACTACGCGCGGCGGGGGATCATCACCCCGGAGATGGAATACGTCTCCATCCGCGAGAACCTGCGCCGCCAGGAAGGTGACGGCTTCATCCGCGACGGGGAGGACTTCGGGGCCGAGATTCCCGACGTCTGCACGCCGGAGTTCGTGCGCTCCGAGGTGGCTCGCGGCCGGGCGATCATCCCGGCCAACATCAACCACACCGAGCTGGAGCCGATGGCCATCGGCCGCAATTTCCTGGTGAAGATCAACGCCAATATCGGCAACTCCGCGGTGCTCTCCACCGTGGCCGACGAGGTGGACAAGATGGTCTGGGCCATCCGCTGGGGGGCCGACACGGTCATGGACCTGTCCACCGGCCGCAACATCCACAACATCCGCGACTGGATCATCAGGAACAGCCCCGTGCCGATCGGGACCGTGCCGATCTACCAGGCCCTGGAGAAGGTCGACGGGGTGGCCGAGGACCTGACCTGGGAGGTGTTCCGCGACACCCTGATCGAGCAGGCCGAGCAGGGGGTGGACTACTTCACGATCCACGCCGGGGTGCGGCTGTCCTATGTGCCGCTGACCGCCAGGCGGGTGACCGGGATCGTCAGCCGGGGCGGCTCGATCATGGCCAAGTGGTGCCTGGCCCACCACAAGGAGAACTTCCTCTACGAGCACTTCGAGGACATCTGCCAGATCATGCGGGCCTACGACGTGTCGTTCAGCCTGGGGGACGGCCTGCGGCCGGGCTCCATCGCCGACGCCAATGACGCGGCCCAGTTCGCCGAGCTGGAGACCTTAGGCGAGCTGACCCAGGTGGCCTGGAAGCACGGCGTCCAGACCATGATCGAGGGCCCCGGCCACGTGCCGATGCACAAGATCAAGGCCAACATGGACAAGCAGCTGAAGGTCTGCGGCGAGGCCCCGTTCTACACCCTGGGTCCGCTTACCACCGACATCGCCCCGGGCTACGACCACATCACCAGCGGCATCGGGGCGGCGATGATCGGCTGGTTCGGGACGGCCATGCTCTGCTACGTGACACCCAAGGAGCACCTCGGGTTGCCCGACCGGGAGGACGTCAAGCAAGGGGTGATCACCTACAAGATCGCCGCCCACGCCGCCGACCTGGCCAAGGGCCATCCGACGGCGCGCGCCTGGGACGACGCCCTGTCGCGGGCCCGGTTCGAGTTCCGCTGGGAGGACCAGTTCAACCTCGGCCTCGATCCGGAGACGGCGCGGCAGTACCACGACGAGAGCCTGCCCAAGGAGGCGTTCAAGACGGCCCACTTCTGCTCGATGTGCGGGCCGAAGTTCTGCTCCATGAAGATCAGCCAGGAGATCCGCGAGACCGCCGCCAGGCAGAACGACGTGGCGCAGGGGATGGCGGAGATGAGCGCCAAATTCCGGGCGGCGGGGAGCGAGATTCAGGTCAAACTCTGAGCACATGTTGGTCGTCACGGATGGAGCAGATGGCGTTTTCAGACGGGGCGACCGACGAAGACCTGTCGTTGGCCGACTGGACCGACGCCGATTGCACCGATGCGGTGTTCGTGGGCTGCACCATCGAGGGGGCGCAGTTTTCGGGGACGGTGCTGGAAGGCAGTAAATTCAAGGGCTGCCGCATCGTGGGCGCCCGGTTCGCCAGCGCCAACCTGCGTGACGCGCACTTCGAGGCCTGCGTGTTCACCCACGGCCAACATGGGCCAACATTTGCCCATTGCGGTCTCGATGAGGTGCGCTTCACCCGCTGTGACCTGTCTTTCGCGCGGTTCGAGCGGTCGAGCCTGTATGGGGCGGCGTTCGAGACCTGCAACCTGCGGGGCGCGGCCTTTGTGGGCGCCGACTTCAGCCGGTCGTTCGGGCGCAAGGTGATCCGCACCCAGGTGTCGTTCTCGGGCTGCAGCCTGGAGCTGGCCGACCTCGCCCAGGCGCGGCTGGCCGGCGCCGACCTGACCAATGTGTCGTTGCGGGAGACCGACCTGCGGGAGGCCGACCTGACCGGGGCGGATATGAGGAAGTGTGATCTGTTTCAGGCCCTGACCGGCGGGGCCAAGTTCGCTGACGCCGACCTGCGGGGCGCGGAGGTCAGCGGCCTGAACATCTCAGGCCTGGCCAACTGCGAGGGGATGAAGGTCGATGTGGGCCAGCAGTACCGCCTGCTGACCGCGCTCGGCCTCGACGTCTACGCCGACTAGCGATTTTTGCTGGTCGCCTGACGGGCGCCTGAACCGGTTCCCACTTCAGGCTGTCAGGCTCAGTCGTCGCGGCGCGCTTTGACCTTGATGCGCTCGGGCTTGGGCCAGGACTTGACCATCACCACCAGCATCGAGGCGCCGAGGATCGCGGCCAGCGCGCTGACGCCCTGGGCGGCGTCCATGCCGATGGCGGCCTGGCGGCCGACAAGGGCGCTGGCCAGGATGACGAAGGCCATGGCGGCGCGTTCGGCGGAGATACGGGCAGTGATCGACTTGAGCATGGGTTCTCCTCTGCCCTCCAGATGACGTGCGATTTCAGGATCGACCGTCAGGGTAAATATCGAATGTGGTCAGGCTGCGGCGAGTGGTCACGCTTGAGGCAGGCTGGAGGCCGGATTGCCGCGCGAGCGGTCAGTCGTCCTGACGGGCCGTGACCTTGGCGGGGGTCGGCGCGATGCGCACCCAGACGGCCACCGTCACCGAGCCCAGCACCGCGGTGACCGCGCCGGCCCACTGGATCACGTCCATCCCCTGGGCGGCGTAGCGGCCGGCCATCAGGCTGACGATGAAGACCAGGACGGCGGAGCCCCATTCGGCTCCGGTGCGCGAAAACAGCGAGTTCAGCATGGGGTCCTCAACTCGGCCCGTAATGATGGTGCGCCGCGATAAAGCCATACCCAGCAGGGATTCGCGATGCGGCATGGCCGCGCATGATGAAAAGGGCGGCGGCAGGACAAGGCCGGTAGGATGAGGCGCGACGGTCAATTCTGGGGGGTGGACGGACCACAGACTTCTCGGACAAGCCCGAGACTTCGCGGACATGATATCAATTCCCCAATCACACTGATCAAGGTTTATGCAATCGATATCACGTCACCGTAATCCCGGTCATGCTAGCCGATATGGATGACCTGCCTCGCTCGCATCGTCGTCCCCGGCCCTCCCCAGATTTCGGTAACAGTGCATTCAATCCGGCGCAGCGCGCCGGAAATTCAGTGCGCTGTCAGCGTCATGCGGGAGACGTGTAAGACTTACGGCGGCGCGCCGTCCGAAGTGTAATGTAGGCAAATTAGTGTGCGCCCCTGACGGCCAAAGCACGGAGGTCTTAGTGGCAGAGCGGCGATGGACGTTCAGAGACGCCTTCGGGCATTTCGGTGCGAAGGCGACGAATCCGCGCCAGACATGGTCTGCACGGAATGAGGCGACCAGGACGGTCGTGTTGAGCTTGTGGGAGGATCAGTTCGACCCTTCCTCCGCGGACTCTTATTCGACCTTCGATCGCGCAGACTTACCGCATTGGAAGGACGCGCGGGGAAACAAAGACCGTATTAGAAATCTACAATACGCCAGGGAACACTGCGGAGGCCTTTTTCGCGTCATCCTAGTGACTGCCAAAGACCCTCTTGCCATCCCACGGTCGGCGCTCCGGCTATACCCTCACCCGACCAAAGTCATGAGGCTAACCGCTCTGTGCGAGCGGACAGGCGAGTTCACCGCTGTCGGTGTCGATCGCTGAAAGCCGAGAGATCCAATCTGTCGACCACGGTGACATCGATCACGGTGCAATTACGGTGACAGGTAATTACGGTGACATGATAACAATTGCCCAATCATGGCTCTCCGACCAGCGAGGTCGTCGTTGCGGCCTCGTCGCGCCTCGGCTTCGGACGGCGCCTTTGCAACCCTGAGAACCGCCCTTGGTTCTGACGCCACGATAGCGTCAGTCAAATTCACGCAATTGATAACCTGTCACCCAAAGCGCCTACCTTCTGAACCCCAAACCCCGTCATCCCGGGCGACCCGCAGGGGAGACCCGGGACCCAGGGGCGGTGCGCTGGGCCCCTGGGTCCCGGCGCTCCGCTGCGCTGCGGCCGGGATGACGGAGTGGGTTTGCTCGAGAGGGCTTGCGAGCCGTCATCCGCCTCCGCGCGCGATTTCGCTAGCAAATGCTGATTGCATGCCCCGTGGCCCCCAACTATCCTGCTAGCGTGAACAGCAAGCAGGCCAAGACCCTGAAGCTTGTCTTCGCCGACCCGGTTTCCTGGACGGTCGAATGGGCGGCGATCGAGAGTCTGCTCGTCGCGGTGGGCTGTTCGGTGATCGAGGGCTCGGGATCGCGGGTGCGGTTCGAATGCCGGGGCGTCATCGCCAGCTTCCACCGCCCCCATCCGGCCAAGGAGGCCAAGCGGTATCAGGTCCGTGACGCCCGTGAGTATCTGATCAAGCTGGGAGTGAAACCATGACCGCCATCGCCTACAAGGGCCACTTCGCCCATGTGGAGTTCGACGCCGAGGACGAGATCTTCACGGGCCGGCTGGCGGGGATCAACGATGTCGTCGGCTTCCATGCCGACAGCGTGGAGGCCCTGAAGGCCGCCTTCCACGAGGCGGTGGACGACTATATCGAGACCTGCGGGAAGACCGGAAAGGCGCCCGAGAAGCCCTATTCGGGACAGATCATGGTGCGTATCGATCCGGCGGTTCACGCGCTGGCCGCGCTGGCCGCGCAACTGGCCGGCAAGAGCCTGACCAAGTGGACGGAGGAGCGGCTGCGGGAGGCCGCTGAGCGTGACACGGCGGCCGTGGTGACGGTCTAGCTGCCGGCCGCCAGAAGCTGGGCCTGGATGCCCAACGCCTCGGCGGCGGTCGCCAGGCGGTGGTCGAGGGTCACCAGGGTCAGGTCGCCGCGACGGCAGAGGGCGGCGTGCAGGGCGTCGGGCGCGCGCAGCATCAGGTCGAAGCGGCGGACGAAGATGTGGGCCAGGCGGATGTCGGAGGCCTGCAGGTCGAGGTCCACCGTGGCCGAGGCGCGCCAGGCGTCGAAGTCGGCGAGGCGGGCCGTGGCGTCGGCGGCGTCCAGCAGGCCCGTGCGCACCAGGCGCGACAGGGCCGAGGCCACCTCGGCGGCGGCGAATTCGCTCACCACCAGGGCCTCGTCGGTCTCGGCGATGAAGCGATCCACCAGGGGGCTTCCCGGCTCCTCGATCAGGATGGGCAGGATCGCGCTGGCGTCCAGATAGGCGCTCACCCTTCGTCGTACAGCTGGTCCAGCAGCTCCACAGAGGTCAGGCCGACGCCCTTGCGCTTCAGCCGGCGCGCCTTCAGCCACGCATAGCTGGCCGGAGAGACCTTCTGATCCTCCCGGCCAATCGGGCGCAGTTCGGCGACGGCCCTGCCGTGCCGGGAGATGATGACCTCCTCGCCCTCCAGGGCGCGGTCGATCAGGCGAGGCAGGCCGTTCTTGGCGTCGGCGACGCTGTAGGTGGTCAAGGTCGGATCTCCGGAATATAGCTATAATTATAGCCATATATTTCGCGTGATCAATGCGGGATCAGGGGTTCGTGTGGTTCCAATTCCTCGGGTTGGTGGGCGTCGAGGCGGATCAAGATTGTCCACGAACCCCACGAACCCCACGAACTGTGTAGCATCGGGGGATCTCAGGGGCCGGCGGCGTGTCCCCGTGACCGGTTGGAGGCGCGAGATGCAACCGTCCTTGGGGGCGAAGATCGGCGAAGGCGCCACCGCGGAGGTCTATGCGTGGGCGCCCGGACGGGTGCTCAAGTTGTTCAGAGCCGGGACGCCACACCATATCAGCCTGCACGAGGCCCGAATGACGCGCGCGGTTTTCGCCGCGGGCGGCTTGGCGCCGGAGGTGTTCGAAGAGGTGATGGTCGAGGGTCGAGCAGGCCTCGTGATGGCGCGGCTCGAGGGTCCGACGCTGATGCAGGTCACCAAGAGCAAGGCGGTTTCCTATGCACAGGCGGGCGTCCTCCTGGCTGAGGGTCTCCACGCCGTTCACCAGGCGCCGCCGCCGCCAGATGTGCCGGTCCTGCGTGACTATATGGCGGGCTCTCTTCGGCGCGCCCGCGGGACCCTTTCGACCCCTGTTGCGGCCGGCGTCCTGGCTCTGATCGATCGCCTGTCGCCACGAGACGGGCTGTGCCACGGCGATCCAAACCCCGGCAACATGATCCTGACGACGGAGGGGCCGAGACTGATCGACTGGATCGCCGCGATGCGTGCGCCCGCCGCGCTCGACCTGGCGAGCGCGCACGTCATGCTGACAGAGCTTGCCCCCCACATGGCCGATGACCCGGAGCGTCCGCGCGCCGTCAACGCCGCACTGCAGGCGGCCTATGCGGGACTGTCGGGAACGTCACCTGCCGCCCTGGCGGCCTCGGTGGAGCCCTATCTGCCCGTCGTTCGCGCGCTCGTGCTCCTGGGCGGCGCGGTCCCGGCGCAGGACGCCAGACTGCGGCAGCGCCTGGCGGCGGACTTTCCGGCCTAGGGCGACGGCGAAGCGCTTCGGCGTCCTTCCCCAGTCGCGCCCTTTGGACAATCACGTCACCGTAAGTGGGGGACATCTTGAAGTTTGTGGCGGAGGAGGGGTGAGGTCACACTCGCCATTGCCCGCAGGCCGACGGATCCGACCCGCTGGACGTCAGCAATCCCGTGCCTCAAGACGACCACACCCGTCGAGCGTACTTGGGGAAGCCTGATGGATATCCGTCCGAGGAATTTTTGAGGGGAATGGATGCGCGGCTTCTACAGACACGTCTTCTGTGCGGCGATCTTCGCATGGACATCGTCGTCCGCCCCCGCCCTGGCGGTTCCCGAAAGCGCTGGGACTGCGGTGTTCGTCGAGACTCTCGCAGACATCACCGTCGAGCTCTCCCGCCTTGAGGGTCACGCCGTCACCCTGCTGGATCACGCGCACGAACTTCGCGACGGGCACGAGGTAATCTGCGGAATCTATGGGGCCACCGAGGGGCGCCTCGGCCCCGCTAACCGCAAGCCCTTCGGGTGGGTGGACGGCAAGCTGGTCATGAGCTGGGGGCCGGAGGTCAATCCTGCCACCCGCTGCCTGCAAGAGAATTACGGCATGCCGTTGGTGTGAGCCGTCGTGCGGGCGGTGGCGGATCGCGCTCCGGGAAAGCGTCCTCACGGCGCTTTCAACGCGAACCCCACCGGTGCAGTTACCCCGCCAGCCCCAGCTGCACCGGGTCCAGCGGTGTCCCCGCCGGGTAGTGATCCCCCAGCCATTGGCAGCCGAACATCATCAGGGCGGCGGGCAGGACCACCTCGCCGGAGGGCTCGGTGTTCGCGACGCCGAGGTCGAGCCTGGCGGCTTCCAGGCGGTAGGTGCGGCTCACGTGGTCGGCGACGGTGAGGAGGGCGCCGGCGTCGGTGATCTCCAGGATGGGGTCGACGAGGGCGACCTTGAGCATGCCGCCGTGGGCGGCGAACTGGACCTCGCCCAGGAACAGGCCGCGGCCGGTGAGCTTGCCGTCCGCGTCCACCGTCAGGCTGCTGTCGGGGGCGGCGTCGAAGGTGAAGCCGCCGTCGGCCGTGCGCTGCGCGCCCGCGCCGGCCTCGATGGTCCCGCCCGCGCCCTCCACATAGGCTCGGAAGCTCTGTTTCACGCCCCAGGTCAGGGTCTTCACGGTCTGTGCGGCCATGGCGGCTCTCCTCAGGATGGGGTGGCGCGGCGGGCGGCGAAGGCGGCCTCGACGCAGGGCATGACCAGCCAGCTGATGTCCTCGCCTACGGTGTCCAACTCCTTGGCCGTGCTCGAGGAGACGTGCAGGAACTGGGATTCGCAGATGAAGTGCACCATCAGCACCTTGGGGTCGATGCGTCCGGCGACGCCGTGCAGGTTGAACTCGTCGTTGAAGTCGCTGGCCTCGCGCAGGCCACGGACCACGTGGGTGGCGCCGATCTGGTGGGCGTAGGCGATCAGGCTGCGGTCGGTATATTCGCTGACCTCCAGGGCCCCGGCGAACAGGCTGCCGGCCCCGGTGGCGGCCTCGGGCCACAACTCGGTGATGGAGTCGATGATCAGCCGCTCGCTCTGCGCGACGTCGAAGGTGCGGACCTTGCGGACATTGAAGCCGATGGCGACGTGGACGGCGTCGAAGGTCTTCAGCGCCTTGCCGATGATGTCGAGGTGGCCGCGGGTGACCGGATCGAAGGAGCCGGCATAGAGCGCCTTGGTGGCGCCGGACTTACGCATGTGAGGACCCTGACCGCGTCTCTTGAGGCGCGGAGAGTTCCCCGATGCGGAGGCAATGCGCAAGCCCGAGACTTCAGGCTAGACAAGAAGCCCTTCTTGGCCCCCCGATGCAGAGCAGCTGAGCGCCCTGATGAGCCCCTTTCCCCAACTGCCGCCCGACGCCTTCGCCAAGCAGGATGACGGGGATGACGCCGAGTTCTACGCCGAGGCGCGGCTGAAGACCCATATCGACGACGCCGCGATCGCGGCCCTGACCGACTTCTACCGGCTGGTGCTGCCGGCGGGCGGGGCGCTGCTGGACCTGATGAGCAGCTGGGTCAGCCACCTGCCGCCGGAGGTGGCCTATGGCGAGGTGATCGGGCACGGGATGAACGCCGACGAGATGGCGGCCAATCGGCGGCTGTCGCGGTGGTTCATCCAGGACCTGAACCGCACGCCTGTCCTGGACCTGGCCGACGCCAGCCTGGACGGCGCCATGATCTGTGTGGGCGTGCAGTACCTGCAGCAGCCCCAGGCGGTGCTGGCGGAGGTGGCGCGGAGCTTGCGTCCCGGCGCGCCGCTGGTGGTGAGCTATTCCAACCGCTGCTTTCCCACCAAGGCCGTGGCAATCTGGCGCGATATCGGGCCGCAGGGGCACGCCCGGCTGATCGAGCTTTATCTGGAGGCGGCGGGGTTCAGCGGGATCGAGGTCCACCGGCTGAGGGACGGGCGGGCCAGTGATCCCCTGACGGTGGTGCTGGGGCGGGCGCCCTGACGCGCGACGAGGCCATTTTCGGAACCACTGGCCTAGGTCGGGCTTTGCCCTTCAGACGCTGCCGGCTGTCGGCGGATGGAAGGGAACCTTCGAGATGCTTGCAACTATCGCCATCGTGCTGCTCGTCCTGTGGCTGCTCGGCTTCTTCGCCTTCCACGTCACCACCGCGGCGATCCACGTCCTGCTGCTGATCGCCCTGGTGCTGGTGGTGCTGCACTTCTTCCGCGGCCGCTCGGCCTGACGACCCAGCGTCTTCGACCTCGGGTTCCCGGCGACAGCCGGCGGGGCTGGCCGACCTAGGCTGTCTGTGACCGTTGGTGCGCCGGCAGGCCCGCCTCGATGGTCTCCAGCAGCAGGTGGCCGTCCAGCGGCTTGGTGAGGAAGGCGTCGGCGCCGGCGGCGAGCCCTGAGGCCCTGTGCTCGGGCAGGGCGTTGGCGGTCACCATGACGATCAGGGTGCGGTCGAGATGCCGCGCGGCCTCGCGCTCGCGCATCCGGCGGATGGCGGTCAGCCCGTCCATGACCGGCATCTGCATGTCCATCAGAATGACGTCGAAGGCCTGGGTTTCGAAGGCTTCGCAGGCCTCCAGTCCGTTCTGCGTGGACACCACGTCGGCGCCGATGGTTGCCAGTAGTGTTTCCAGGACCATGCGGTTGACCGGATGGTCCTCGCTGACCAGCACCCGCAGGGGCGGTCCCGTCTCGGCCGCCGCAGGGTCCGGCGTGGGCGCGGGCGGCGTGGCGGTGATCTTCTCCGCCCGGGGCAGGGGGAGCAGCAGGGTGAAGGTGGCGCCGCGTCCCAGCTCAGCGTCGCCCTCCAGGCCGCCGCCCATCTTGTTGGCCAGCTCGCGAGATATCGCCAGGCCCAGGCCCGCCCCGCCAAACCGTCGGGTGACGGAGCCGTCGGCCTGGGCGAACCGTTGGAACAGGCGGGCCTTGGCGGCGGCGTCGAAGCCGATGCCGGTGTCCTCCACCGTGAAGCGCCAGAGGTCGGGGCCGGCGTCGAAGGCCGGGCCGACGGTGACCCGCACATAGCCCTTGTCGGTGAACTTGACCGCGTTGGAGATCAGGTTGTTCAGCACCTGTTTCAGGCGGGTGACGTCCCCCAGCACGCCCTGATCGGCGGCGGGGTCCAGGACCAGCCGCAGGTCCAGACCCCGGGCGGTGGCCCGCGCCGTCATCAGGGTGACAGTGGCGGTGACGGCGGTGGCCAGGTTGAAGGCCTCCCGCTCGATGGGCATGCCGCCGGCGTCGATGCGGGCCAGGTCGAGGATTTCCGACAGCAGCTTCTCCAGCATCACCCCCGAGCCATGGATGGTCTCGGCCATCTGCCGCCGGCGCGGATCGAGGCCGCTCTCGGCCAGGGATTGGGCCAGCGCGTTGACGCCGTTCAGCGGGGTGCGGATCTCGTGGCTCATATTGGCCAGGAACTGGCCCTGGGCGCGGTGGACCTCCATGAGGTCGCGGGCCGCGCGACGCGTGTTGCGGACCATCAGGATGGCCAGGCCGATGAAGGCCGCGGCCACGGCGCCCATCTGCCAGGCCGAGCCGGTGATCAGGTCGTGGGCCGGCCGCTGCGGGGTCCAGGCCAGGACGACGGAGCGCTCCTGGCGGGCCGAGTTGAACGCGGTGCGGCCGTCGGTGGCCGGGACGTCGCGCTCGTCGAGCAGCAGGCGCACCTGCCCCAGGGCGTAACGGTCGCCGACCCCGGCCAGGTTGGCGGCGGTGATGAAGCCGCCGGCCAGCACGATGGTGGAGGTGGGGCGCAGGGGCTGGACGGCGCCCAGGTCGGGCTCCACCAGGCTGGCCGTCCACATATAGGCCCCGCGGCCGCGGGGCTCGACCCGGGTGATGATGATCGGCTGCGGCGCGCTGACGCCGGGCTGTCCTACAACCTTGGGTTTTCGCAGACGCTCCCGATCGCGAATCTCCGCGATGATCGGCTGCGCCTCGTTGCGGAACCGAAGCCAGTCGGCGGGCGGGATCGAGGCCTTGTCGCCATGGGCCCAGACGGGGCGGTCCAAGCCATCGACCACCAGGTAATCCCATGCGCCGATGGTGGGCTTCAGGTAGAGTGGCAGGTTATTGCGGGCCCAGACGGGGTCGAAGCGGTTGTCGAGGTTGAGGACCGCCTCATCCCTGACCGTCTGCGCCTGGAGGGCGTTTTCGATCGCCTTGACCTGGCCGTCGACGCCGCGCCGGACCAGGAATTCCTCGTGATGGCGGACAAGGTCGTCGACCTGGCGGGCGCCCAGCAGCAGGCTGCCCATCAGCATCAGCGTGCCGACCACCGCGAGACTCGCCAGCGGCCAGAGCAGCCTCAGTTCAAACCGCATCCTAACCCCAAACCCCGGTCTTACCCGAGGGTCATGCTGACCTGCGTCGGGTGGGGTCACAACAACCCAGGACGTGTGGCTTGCCGTAGCGTCCGTAAGCGCCGATTAACCCTGATCTCCCATGGTCGGCGCGACACCGGAGACGATAATGACCCGCCTGGCCCTGGTGATGATCGCCCGCGACGAGGCCCACCAGATCGCCCGCGCGCTCAAGAGCGCCAAGCCCTTCGTCGACGCCATGATCGTGCTGGACACCGGGTCGGTGGACGGCACCCAGGCGATCGCACGGGCTTGCGGCGCGGAGGTCCACGACTTCGCCTGGTGCGATGACTTCGCCGCCGCCCGCAACGCCTCCCTGGCCCTGTCGCCCGCCGACTGGAACCTGGTGCTGGACGCCGACGAGTGGATCGAGAGCGGGGGCGAGGCGCTGGCGGAGCTGGAGCCTGACGCCATGGGCTGGGTGCGCCGCGACAACCAGCTGGAGGACGAGGCCGTCTCCCAGACCTGGATTCCGCGCGTGCTGCCGAAGGGCGTCCGCTACGAAGGGCGAATCCACGAGCAGCCGGTGGGGCTGGAGCGCGGGGTGCGGCTGCCGGTCCTGCTGGGGCACGACGGGTTCACCGCCGAGAGCCTGGCGCGCAAGGGGGACCGCAACGAGGTCCTGCTGATGGCCGACCTGCAGGATCATCCGCAGGACCCCTATCTCTGGTTCCAGCTGGCCAAGGAGCATCAGGTGCGGGGCCATCCGCCCCAGGCGGCGCTCTGCTTCACCGAGGCGCTGCGGCTGGCGCCGAGCGGGGCGCCGTGGCGCCACAGCCTGGTGGTGCGGGGCCTCACCGCCCTGAAGGACGCCGGGCGGTTGGAGGAGGCCCGGGCGTTGGCGGAGGCCGAGCGGGACGCCTGGGACGGGTCGCCGGACTTCCACTTCGCGGTGGGCAATCTCTATCTCGACTGCGCGATGGCCGATCCGGAACGGGCGGTGAGCGACCTTCTGCCTGTGGCGGAAGCCGCCTGGAAGCGGTGCCTGGAGATCGGCGAGCAGCCCCACCTGGACGGCGCGGTGCGGGGCCGCGGCAGCTTCATGGCCGCCCATAATCTGACCACGCTTTACGAAACCTTCGGCCCGCCCGAGGCGGCGGCGACCTACAGGGTGCTTGCAGCGCGGCGCTGACGCCCAAGAAAAAAGGCGGCGCCCGGAGGCGCCGCCCAGTTTGTCAGGGCTGGGAGAGGGGAGGCTCCAACCCTGGAATCCCAGTGACCCTTAAGGGGTCGGCGTGGCGGCCGCCTCGGGCTGAGCCGAGTCCGGGGTTACCGTCGCGGGGGCCGCCGTCACCGGCGGGATCACGATGGTCATGGGCGCCGAAGCCGAGGTCTGGGCCGAACCCGAATAGGCCTGCGGCGTCGCCGGAAGGGTGGCGCTGGCGTTCGTACCCACACCTTCGGCGCTCACAGCGGCAGGGGCAGGGCGGGCCCGGGCGACCCGGGTGGGTGTGGCGGCGACCCGCGCGGTGGCACGGGGCGTCTCGATCCGGGCCGGGGTCGCGACCGGAGCTTCCGGAGCCATGGTGGGGGGAGCGTCGTTCGCCGCCGTTTGGGCCGGCGCCAGCATCGGGGCCGGAGCCACGGTGTTGGCGGCGCTCGGAGGCGGAGCGGCCTCGTCCTTGGGGGCGCCCATGAACATCACACCAGCGCCAAGCGCCAGGGCGACGGCGGGAACCGCCACATAGACCAGAGGGTTGATGCCGCCCTTGGCCTTGCGGCTTTTGGGCTGGGCATAGATGGGAGCCGCCGCAAACATCGGAGACTCATCGCCGAGTTCAGCATCGCTGCGTTCGAAGTCAGCGGCAGAGAACGTCGGCTTGGCGAAGGGGCTATATTCGGCAGTCATGTTAAGACCTCCCAATGTTGTTCAGGAGGTTAAACGAGGGGCCTGCTAACACGTTCCGTATATCCGACAGTCAAGCCTGCGCTGGGTGTGGCGAAATCGCCGCATTTCCGGGCGGAATAGGGGTTTGCGGCGATTCACATTTTCTTCGAAAACTTCAAAATATGCCGGGGAGGCTGTCACTATCCTTTCCAGATCGCGCCGAAGTCTCGCCTATTCGCACCACAAACGCGCCCCAATTGACGGCTCAGCTTAAATTTTCCGTCAGTTCGCCGATGGAGAGGATGATGCGGTCGGGCCGGATGGCGCTGTCCTTGGGCAGGCCGACCCCCAGGTGGTCGTGCCAGATGGCGTAGATGCCCAGGCGCTGAGGCCCGGCGACCTCCCATTCCAGATTGTCGCCCACCATCCAGGTCTCGTGGGGCTTCACGCCCAGGGCGGCCATGGCGTGGAGATAGGCCTGTTCCTCGGGCTTGCCGAAGCCGGCCTCGCCCTCGATCTGGATGTGGTCGAAGCGGGGGGCCAGGTCGAACCTGTCGATCTTGGCCCGCTGCACGTCCGCCGCCCCGTTGGTGACCAGGGCCAGCTTGACGCCGCGCCGCTTCAGTTCGTCCACCGCCTCCAGGGCGCCGGGGAAGAACCGAGCCTGCTCTTCCCGATAGGCGTGGAAGCGTTCGGCGAAGGTCTTGGCGAAGGCCGGAGTCAGGCCAGGCGCGCGGGGCGCCAGCCTCTCGAACACCTCGCTCACCACCTTCAGCCGGGCCGGGCCGAGCTTGAAACGCCAGATCCTGTGGACGTCGGGATCGGCCCAGAAGACCCGCAGAGCCGCCTCCAGGGCCTCGGCGACCTCGAGCGGCGTCAGCGGCCCCAGGATCGCTCCGAATTCCTCCGCCACCTCGGCGAGAATCAACGGGCGCTTGCCGAAGGAAAGCAGGGTCTCGTCGAGGTCGAACAGGATGGCGCGGGGGAGAGGGATCATCAGATCAGCCTAGACTGAGTCCTTTCCGCCACGGTGAGGCCCGGCTGACGAGGGTGTGACAACGGGCTTCCAAAGCCCCGCTTGACCCGCGCCTCGCGGCCCCGCCAAGGTGGCGCGGATGTCGGAGGGTATGCATGAGTTTCAAGGCCCGGCTCGAACGTGAGTGGCGGTTCGTACGCGGGCTCAATCGCACCCTGAAGCGGGTGAAGACCATTGCGCCCACATCGCCCAACCTGATCTGCGACGATCTGCAGGCGGCCGTGGATCAGTGGCGCGATAAGCCGGCCCTGACCTTCGAGGGCAAGACCATCAGCTATGGCGAGATGGACGCCATCGCCAACCGCTACGCCCACTGGGCCAAGACCAACAACCTGCGGCGCGGCCAGACGGTGGCGCTGTTCATGCCCAACCGGCTGGAATACTTCCCCATCTGGTATGGCCTGACCAAGGTCGGGGTGATCACCGCCCTGATCAACAACCAGCTGTCGGGCCTGGCCCTGGCCCACTGCCTGAACATCTCCGGCGCCGGCCACGTCATCGTCGACGCCGAGACCTCGCCGGCCTTCGAACAGGCCAAGGGGCTGCTGGAGCGGCCGATGCAACAATGGGTGCTGGGCCACGCGGTCGGCGACCAGCGCGATCTGTCCCAGGCCCTGAAGAGCTGCAGCTCGCTGCCGCCGGACCGTTCGGTGCGCGAGGGGATGACCGCCCACGATACGGCGCTGTTCATCTACACCTCCGGCACCACGGGCATGCCCAAGGCGGCCAAGATCACCCACGTGCGGGCCCAGCTGTTCATGCGCGGCTTCGCAGGCTCCACCGGCGCCACGGCCAATGACCGGGTCTACAACCCCCTGCCGCTCTACCACTCCACCGGCGGGCTGTGCGGCCTGGGCGCGGCCCTGCTGAACGGTGGCTCGGTGGTGCTGAAGAAGAAGTTCTCCGCCACCCACTTCTGGTCCGACGTGGTGGCCCAGGAGTGCACCATGTTCGTCTATATCGGCGAGCTCTGCCGCTACCTGGTCAACCAGCCCCCCGGCGAGGACGACACCCGCCACAAGATCCGGCTGGCCTTCGGCAACGGCCTGCGCCCCGATGTCTGGGCCGAGCTGAAGTCGCGGTTCCGCATTCCTGAGGTCCTGGAGTTCTACGGCTCCACCGAGGGCAATGTGTCGATGTTCAACTTCGATGGCCGCACCGGCGCCATCGGCCGCGCGCCGAAATGGCTGCGCAACAAGTTCAACATCCGCCTGGTGCAGTTCGACGTGGAGGCCGAGGCGCCGATCCGCGGGACCGACGGCTTCTGCATCGAGGCCGGGGTCGGCCAGGTGGGCGAGTGCATCGGCAAGATCGGCCTCGGCGACGCCCGCAGCGAATATACCGGCTATGTCGACAAGGCCGCCTCGGACCGCAAGGTCCTGCGCGACGTCTTCGAGAAGGGCGACGCCTGGTTCGCCACCGGCGACCTGATGAAGACCGACGGTGACGGCTATTTCTACTTCGTCGACCGGATCGGCGACACCTTCCGCTGGAAGGGCGAGAACGTCTCCACCGGCGAGGTGGCCGAACGGCTGCAGGCCATCGCCGGCGTCGTCGAGGCCAATGTCTATGGCGTCGAGGTGACGGGCGCCGACGGCCGGGCCGGGATGGCCGGGCTGGTGGTGGACGGCGATTTCGACATCAAGGCCTTCGGCGTCCAGGTCGCGGCCGACCTGCCGTCCTATGCCCAGCCGGTGTTCGTGCGTCTGCTGCCGGCCATCGAGACCACCGGGACCTTCAAGTACCGCAAGGTCGACCTGGTGGCCGACGGCTTCGACCCCGGCAAGGTGAAGGGCCAGATGTTCTACAAGGACGGCGCCAAGGGCTATGTGAAGCTGACCAAGGCCGGCTTCGCCAAGCTGGAGGCCGGCGGGGTGAAGCTGTGACGAACCCTTGATCGTCATACATGGGCTTGTCCCGAGGACCCATAAACACCGTGGCGCAAACGGCCCTGAGCTGTGACGAGCGCGCCCTCTGCGGCAAGACGGAGATCATGGATCCTCGGGACAAGCCCGAGGATGACGGACAGGGTCGGGAGAATCCTCACCGGCTAAGACCGCTTTAAACCCTCGCGGACCATTCTACCTCCATGGCCAAGCTCATTCTCGTCACCGGCGGCGCCGGCTTCATCGGTTCGTCGCTGTGCGCGCGCCTCGTGGCCGAGGGCCACCAGGTGATCTCGATCGACAACTATTTCGCCGGGACCAAGGACGCCCATGTCGCCGGCGTCGACTATCGCGAGGGCCACACCAAGGACATCGCGGACCTGGTTCCCGAAACCCCGGCCCTGATCTTCCACCTGGGAGAATACTCCCGTGTCGAGAAGAGCCTGCTGGAGCCGGCCACGGTCTGGGACCTCAACAAGGCCGGGACCTTCGGGGTGCTGGAGTTCTGGCGGGCCAAGGGCTGCAAGCTGCTCTACGCCGGCTCGTCCACCAAGTTCGGCGACGGCGGGCTGGGCCGCGACCAGAGCCCCTATGCCTGGACCAAGGCCACCAACACCGAGCTCGTCCGCAACTACGGCGACTGGTACGGCCTGTCGTACGCCATCACCTACTTCTACAACGTCTATGGGCCAGGTGAGCGGGCCGGCGCCTATGGCACCCTGATCGAGATCTTCCGCCAGCGGCGGCTGGCCGGCGAGCAGTTGCGGGTCAATGCGCCGGGCACCCAGAAGCGCAACTTCACCCACATCGACGATATCGTGGAAGGCCTGGTCCTGGTGGGCGAGAGCGGGGTCGGCGACGACTTCGGCCTGGGCGACAGCCGCGCCTATTCGATCCTGGAGGTGGCCGAGATGTTCGGCGGCGACATCGTCATGGGGCCGGAGGTGGCCGGCAATCGGATGAGCGCCGACATCGACACCTCCAAGACCCGCCTGCTGGGCTGGACCCCGACCCGGGCGCTGATCGACTATATCGGCAAGACCCCGGGCGCGCAGACAAAGCCCCGCCGCGGCTGACGAAAGGTCGCGTCGCCGCTGCGCACGAGCGCGGACTCGCCTATATCTGCGCCATGCCGACGGACACGACCCTGGCGCCCCTGAAGGGCGCGGCCCTGATTGCCGATGAGGTGAAGCGCCTGCCGGACAGCCCGGGCGTCTACCGCATGATGGGCGAGGACGGCGAGGTTCTCTATGTCGGCAAGGCGCGCTCGCTGAAGAAGCGGGTGATCCAGTACGCGCAGGGCCGCTTCCACACCCAGCGCATCGCCCTGATGGTGGACCTGACCCGGTCCATGGAGTTCGTCACGGTCCGCACCGAGACCGACGCCCTGTTCCTCGAGATCAACCTGATCAAGCAGCTGAAGCCGCGCTTCAATGTGCTGCTGCGGGACGACAAGAGCTTTCCGGAGATCGTCATCCGGCGCGAGCATCCGGCCGCCCAGCTGCGCAAGCACCGCGGCGCGCACACCATCAAGGGCGACTATTTCGGCCCCTTCGCCAGCGCCTGGGCGGTGAACCGCACGCTGAACACCCTGCAGAAGGCCTTCCTGCTGCGGTCGTGCTCCGACAGCGTCTATGAGAGCCGCACCCGGCCCTGCATGCTGCACCAGATCAAGCGCTGCGCCGCGCCCTGTACGGGGCTCGTCAGCCTGGAGGACTATTCGGCCCTGGTGGACCAGGCCGAGGACTTCCTGCGCGGCAAGAGCCGGGCGGTGATCTCCAGGATGTCGGAGGAGATGCAGGCGGCCTCCGACGAGATGGAGTTCGAGCGCGCCGGCCGCCTGCGCGACCGCATCCGGGCGCTGGCCTCCGTCGCCCAGGAACAGCAGATCAATCCCGAGACCCTGGACGAGGCCGACGTCTTCGCCCTGTTCGCCGAGGGCGGGCAGGCCTGCGTCCAGGTGTTCTTCTTCCGGGCCGGCCAGAACTGGGGCAACCGCGCCTACTTCCCCCGGGTCGACAAGTCCGACGAGGACACCGACGTGATGAGCGCCTTCCTCGGCCAGTTCTACGACGACAAGCCGATCCCGCGCCTGATCCTGACCAATGTGGCGCCGGCCGAGCGGGAGCTGCTGAACGAGGCCTTCACCCTGAAGGCCGGCCGCAAGGTGGAGATCACCCGGCCGCAGAAGGGGGAGAAGAAGGGCCTGGTGGACCACGCCCTGACCAACGCCCGCGAGGCGCTGGGACGGAAGATGAGCGAGAGCTCTGCCCAGGGAAAGCTGCTGGCCGGGGTCTGCGAGGCGTTTGGCCTGGAGGCCCCGCCCGAGCGGATCGAGGTCTACGACAACAGCCACATCATGGGCACCAACGCCGTGGGCGGCATGATCGTGGCCGGGCCTGAGGGCTTCAACAAGAACCAGTACCGCAAGTTCAACATCAAGGGCACGGACCTCACCCCGGGCGACGACTTCGGGATGATGAAGGAGGTGCTGCGCCGCCGCTTCGGCCGGATGGTCAAGGAGGAGGAGACCGGAGAGGCCTCCAGCCCGCGGCCCGACCTGGTGCTGATCGATGGCGGCGCCGGCCAGATCTCGGCGGTGATGGAGGTGATGGCCGACCTGGGGGTGGACGACATCCCGGTGGTGGGGGTGGCCAAGGGTCCTGACCGTGACGCGGGCCTCGAGCGGTTCCATGTGGCCGGCAAGCCGCAGTTCATGCTCGAGCCCAAGTCGCCGGTTCTCTATTACCTGCAGAGGCTGCGCGACGAGGCCCACCGCTTCGCCATCGGCACCCACCGCATCAAGCGGTCCATCGACATGAAGAAGAACCCCCTCGACGAGATCGAGGGCGTAGGCCCCGGCCGCAAGCGCGCCCTGCTGCACGCCTTCGGCTCGGCGCGTGGGGTGTCCAGAGCCTCGGTGGACGACATCATGAAGGTCGACGGGGTCAGCGAACCCCTGGCCCAGCGGATCTTCGACTTCTTCCGGAAGAGCTAGGGACTCTCTGATCGTCATCCTCGGGCTTGTCCCGAGGATCCATCAACACCGTGGTGACGATGACGCTCGGCGGCGAGGTTCGCGCCCTCTGAGGCCAAGCGGAGATCATGGATCCTCGGGACAAGCCCGAGGATGACGTTCATTTGGGGGGAGGGGTGTGCCTATCGCACACACCCCTAGCGACGGAAGCTGCACTGGCGCGTTAGAGTGCGATGATGAAGTCCCTGCCCAACATCCTGTCCACCGGCCGCCTGATCCTGACGGTCCTCATGTTCGTGGCCCTGGCTGCGGCGGCGGGCGGCGTGCCCTATGTGAGTGAGCGGCTCACACCTGAGACCCAGTTCGCCCTGCAGAGGTTCGCCTTCTGGGCCTTTGTGATCGCCGCGGTGACCGATTATTTCGACGGCTGGCTGGCGCGCAAGCTGGACGCGGTCACGGTCTGGGGGGCGATCCTCGATCCGATCGGCGACAAGGTGCTGGTGGCCGGCGCGGTGTTGGGCCTGATGGCGCTGGGCGCCCAGCCGGCGGTGGTGCTGCCGGTGGGCCTGATCCTGTTCCGCGAGTTCACGGTCAGCGCCCTGCGCGAGGTCGGCGCCGGCAAGGGGATCAAGCTGCCCGTCACCCTGCTGGCCAAGTGGAAGACCACCCTGCAACTGGTGGGCCTCGGCGCGGAGTTGCTGGTGGCCTCCTGGGGCGCCTTCCAACTGCCGGCCGATCCGGCGATCCGCGAGCCCGTGACCCTGTTCGCCCACACCACCCTGTGGGTCGCGGCCATCGTGACGCTGATCACCGGCTGGCAGTACTGGAACCAGACGCGAAAGGCGCTGGCGACCTAGCCTTTAGGCCATCGCCAGCATCCAGATCGCCATGGCGATCATCATCAGGTTCTCGGTGAGCGACAGGAAGCCCAGGGGCACATTGCTGTCGCCGCCGACGCAGGCGCATTTGAGCTCGCGCCCGTCGACATAGACCGCCTTGATCACCGAGACCGCGCCGATTCCGCCGATGATGAGGGCGACGGGCGCGGACAGCCAGGTGAAGACGCCGGCCACCATCAGGGCGCCGGCGCCGAGCTCCGCGAACGGGTAGATCCGGCCGTAGGGGACCCAGCGCTTGGCCAGCAGGTCATAGTTCAGGAACATGGTGGCGAAGCTCTCGGGGTTCTGCAGCTTCAGCATGGCCAGGGCCATCATCGACAGGCCGATGAACCACTCGCCCGCGCGCATCGTCAGGGGATTGCCGAACGACGCGTAGCTGAGCGCCAGAGCCATCAAGGCGGTGACGGCGAACACCACCAGAACCGGGGTGTAGGACTTGGCCTTGGGGTCGGGGACCTTGAGGCCCAGGTAGCGGCGCAGGTCGTCGTGGCCGCCGATCCGCACGCCATCGATGAAGGTCTGGGGGGTGGTCTTCACGTCGTGCTGCGCCTTGAAGGCGTCGGTTTCCTCGCGGGTTTTCAGCCAGTGGTCCTCGACCTTGTAGCCCCGGCTCTTAAGCAGATGGCGGGCCTTGAGACCGTAGGGGCAGGTGTGGTCGGGCATGACCATGCGGTAGAGGACGGCTTGGCGGGGGGCGTTCATTGGGGATCGTTCCAGCTTGTCCGGGATCGGACCCACCCCATGTAGGGGCCGTACCATGGTACGGGGTCAAGGGATGAAAACGACAACGATTGCGGGGCTGGCGCGCGAAGGCGGGGTGGGGGTCGAAACCGTCCGCTACTACCAGCGGCGCGGCCTGCTGGAGACGCCCGACCGACCGCAGAGCGGCGGACTGGGCGGCGGCGTGCGGCGCTATGGCGAGCAAGACCTGCGCCGGTTGCGGTTCATCCGCTCGGCCCAGGCGGCGGGCTTCACCCTGGAGCAGATCGAAGAGCTCATGGCGCTGGACGCCGGCGAGGATCGCGCCCGGGCCCGCGAACTGGCGACCGAGCGGATCGGGGCCCTGGACGCCAAGATCGCCGAGCTGACCGCCGCGCGGGCCGGGCTGCAGCGGCTGGCCAAGGCCTGTGGCGCCAACGCCGCCGGACCGTGCCCGATCCTGGCGGCCTTCGAGGCCGACCCCTGAACGTCATCCTCGGGACAAGCCCGAGGATGACGATCCTAAAAAATGAAGTCAGGCCTAGCTCATCGGGTTGGCGGGCGGCGAGGGCTCGGGCAGGGGGATGAATTCCTGGTCGTCGGCGTCGGGCAGCTTCATGCGGCCGGCGCGCCAGTCGGCCTTGGCCTGCTCGATGCGGTCCTGGGACGAGGAGACGAAGTTCCACTCGATGAAGCGCGGCCCCACCGGCTCGCCCCCCAGCAGCATGACGATGGCGGGCGTGACGGCGGTGAACAGCACCGGCTCGCCCGGCTTGAAGACGATCATCTGGCCTTCGCGATAGGTGTGGCCCAGCACCTCGACCTCGCCGCGGGCGACGTAGGCCGCGCGCTCGGGATACTCCGCCGGCAGCTGCGCCTTGGCGCCGGCGGCAAGGGCCCAGTGGACATAGAAGATCGGCGAGTGGGTCTTGACCTTGGCTTCGGCCCCGAAGGCCTTGCCGACGATCAGCCGGGCCCACATGCCGTTCTCCTCGTGGGTGGGCAGGTCGGCGACGTTGTGGTGGTAGAAGGCCGGGTCGATCTCCTCCTGGCCGTCGGGCAGGGCGACCCAGGTCTGGATGCCGTCCATCCGGCCGCCGTGGGCGCGCAGGTCCTCGAAGCGCTCGGAGTGGGTGATGCCGCGGCCGGCGGTCATCCAGTTCACCTCGCCGGGGTTCACCACCTGGGTGGCGCCCACGGAGTCGCGATGGGTCATCTGGCCTTCGAACAGGTAGCTGACGGTGGACAGGCCGATGTGCGGGTGCGGGCGGACGTCGACGCTGCGCGGGAAGCCGGCGGTGAAATCGGCCGGGCCCATGTGGTCGAAGAAGATGAAGGGCCCGACCATCCGGTGCGCATGGAACGGCAGGACACGTCCCACCTCGAACCCGCCGAGGTCTTTGCGGCGTTGTTCAATGACGAGGTCGATCATCGGAAGGAAACCCTAGGAGTGGGCGCTCACATACGGACTGACGAGGCCGAGCGGCGCGGCGGTCGTGTTCTTCACCGATCGTATGACGATCCGGCTCTCGATGTTGGAGACCAGGCCGAGCGACAGGATCTTGTCGCGCAGGAAGTCGTCGAAGGCGTGCATGTCGCGGGTGACGACGCGCAGTTCGTAGTCGGCCGAGCCGGTGACCGTGGCGCACTGCACCACCTCGGCCAGCTTGGTGATGGCGGTCTCGAAGTCGTTGAGGTTGTCCTTGGTGGGCAGGCTGAGCTTGACGGTGCAGTAGACCTCAAAGCCCAGGCCCAGCAGCTCGCGGTCCAGGATGGTGACGCGGCGCTGGATGATCCCGGAATCTTCCAGCCGCTTTATGCGGCGCCAGCAGGGGCTGGAGGACAATCCGACCCGCTCTGCGATCTCGGCGACGGACAGTCCGGCGTCATGTTGGATAAGATCCAGAATCTTAGCATCGACGGCGTCGAGGGCCTCAGACAAGTTTTCCTCCCACACTTGGCGCTATTGTGCGTCATTCGTGCCCCGGAACCGCTGTCAGGGGGCACGCCTTTGGCAAGCAATTGCTGCGCACTTATATGATCTTCTAACCTCGTTAGGGAACCCAAAAGGAAAGAAATTGCGATGCGGCACCAGGATGTGACGCTAGACGACAAATTTCTGCTCAGCCAGGGCCGGGTTTTCATCACCGGCGTGCAGGCCTTGCTGCGGGTTCTGATGGATCAGCGGCGCCTGGACCAGGCGGCGGGCCTGAACACGGCGGGTTTCCTTTCGGGTTATCGCGGCTCGCCGCTGGGCGGCCTGGACCAGCAGGCGACGCGGGCGAAGAAACACCTGGAAGCCTGCGAGGTGGTCTTCAAGGAAGGCCTCAACGAGGATCTGGCGGCCACCGCCGTCTGGGGCAGCCAGCAGGCCAACCTGTTCCCCGGCGCCAAGTTCGATGGTGTCTACGGCATGTGGTACGGCAAGGCGCCCGGGGTCGACCGCACCGGTGACGCCTTCAAGCACGCCAACTTCGCCGGGACCTTTCCCAAGGGCGGCGTCCTGGCCGTGGCCGGCGACGACCACACCTGCAAGTCTTCGACCCTGCCGTCGCAGTCGGAGTTCGCCTTCCAGGACTTCGAGATGCCGGTGCTGTCGCCGGCCGATGTGCAGGAGGTGCTGGACTACGGCCTGCTGGGCTATGCGATGTCGCGCTATTCCGGCCTCTGGGTGGGCCTGATCGCGCTCGCCGACACCATGGACTCAGGTGTCACCATCGACGTGGATCTGTCGCGCCACAAGTTCGTCCTGCCCACCAACTTCTCGATGCCGACCGGCGGCCTGGGCATCCGGCTGAAGGACCAGCCGCTGGACAAGGAGCGCCGGCTCCGCACCCAGAAGCTGCCCGCGGCGCTGGCCTTCGCCCGCGCCAACAGGATCGACCGCGTGGTGCTGCCGGCCGCCCGGCCGCGCCTGGGCATCGTCTGTTCGGGCCAGGCCTATAAGGACGTGATCGAGGCCTTCGCGGCCATGCGCATCAGCTTCGAGGAAGCGGCCAGCCTGGGCGTCTCCATCTACAAGGTCGGCATGCCCTGGCCGCTGGAGCCGCAGGGGCTGAAGGCCTTCGCCGCCGGTCTCGAGACCCTGATGGTCATCGAGCACAAGCGCCCGCTGATCGAGACCCAGGCCCGCGCCGCCCTCTACGACCTGCCGGCCCACGCCCGGCCGCGCATCATCGGCAAGACCGACGAGGTGGGCCATCCGCTGCTGTCGCAGCTGGGCTCGCTGTCGGTGGCCGAGGTGGCGCTGGCCATCGCCGACCGCCTGCCGCCGGGTGCGCACATGGACCGCGTGCACGACTATCTGAGCCGGGTGTCGGCCGCCTCCATGGCCGCGGTGACCCTGGCGGCCGAACAGCAGCGCAAGCCGTTCTTCTGCTCGGGCTGTCCGCACAACACCTCGACCCGACTTCCCGAGGGGTCGCGGGCCCTGGCCGGGATCGGCTGCCACTACATGGCCAGCTTCTCCGACCCGCAGACCGACCTGAATAGCCACATGGGCGGCGAGGGCCTGACCTGGGTGGGCTCGGCGCCCTTCACGACGGAGAACCACGTCTTCGCCAACCTCGGCGACGGGACCTACAACCACTCCGGCTCCCTGGCGGTCCGCGCCTCGATCGCCGCCAAGTCCCACATCACCTACAAGCTGCTGTTCAACGACGCTGTCGCCATGACCGGGGGCCAGCAGGCCGAGAGCGGCTTCACGCCGGCCCAGATCACCCGCCAGCTGGCCTCGGAGGGCATCGCCAAGACGGTGATCGTCGCCGACGATCCCAGCCGCTACGACCACGTCACCGACCTGGCGCCGGGCGTGGAGGTTCGGCCGCGGTCGGAGCTGATCGCCGTGCAGAAGATGCTGCGCGACACGCCCGGCACCACCGTCCTGCTCTATGACCAGGTCTGCGCCACCGAGAAGCGGCGGCGCCGCAAGCGCGGGTCGATGGAGACCGCCACCAAGCGGGTGTTCATCAACCCCCTGGTCTGCGAGGGCTGCGGCGACTGCTCCAAGGTGTCCAACTGCGTCTCCGTCGAGCCGCTGAACACCGAGTTCGGCCGCAAGCGGAAGATCAACCAGTCCAGCTGCAACACCGACTATTCCTGCCTCGACGGCTTCTGCCCCTCCTTCGTCACCATCGAGGGCGGCGAGAACGCCCAGGCCAAGGCCCTGCCGGCGCTCACGGCTGACTCCACCCCCCTGCCCAGCTTCGAGCCGCTGGAGGGGGTGAAGAACATCGTCTTCACCGGCATCGGGGGAACCGGCGTCACCACCGTCGCCTCGATCCTGGCCATGGCCGCCCACGTGGACGGCCGCGCCGCCTCGGTGGTGGACATGACGGGGCTGGCCCAGAAGGGCGGGGCGGTGTTCTCCCACGTCCGCATCGGCGAGCTGGAAGACACCGTCGTCGGCGGCCGCGTGCCCGCCGCCTCCGCCCACGTGCTGATCGCCTGCGACATCCTCTCGGCGGCGGGACCCGACGCTTTGTCGCTCTACGCCAAGGACCGCACCGTGGCCTGCGGCAACGAGGACTTCGCGCCCACCGCCGACTTCGTCACCGACCGCGACGTGCGCTTCGACGCGGGCAACATGGCCAAGCGGATCGCGGCGGCCACCAAGAGCTATGACGAGTGCCCGGCCCACCACCTGGCCGAGACCCACTTCGGCGACGCCATCTACGCCAACATGATCATGGTGGGCTTCGCCTGGCAGAAGGGGTTGATCCCGATCTCCAGCCGGGCGGTCTATCGCGCCATCCGTCTGAACGGCGTCCAGGCCGACGCCAATCTGCAGGCCTTCGAACTGGGCCGTCGGGTGGCCTACGACCCCGCCGAGCGCGGCAAGGCCGAGGCCGATGTCCCGACGCCGGAGACCATGCCCCTGGCCGAGCTGATCGCGCACCGCGCCCGCGAGCTGACCGCCTACCAGAACGCCGCCTATGCCAAGCGCTATCTCGACCGTGTGGAAGAGGTGGCCAAGGCCGAGGCCATCTTCGGCTCGGAGGTCCTGACCCGCTCGGTGGCGGTGAACCTCTACAAGCTGATGGCTTACAAGGACGAGTACGAGGTGGCCCGGCTCTATTCCGACGGCCGGTTCGAGGCCGAAAGGAACGGCACGTTCAAGGGCGGCAAGGCCAAGGTCTGGCTCGCCCCGCCGATCATCGCGCCGAAGGACGCCAATGGCCGGCCCAAGAAGATCGCCTTCGGCGGCTGGATGCTGGATTTCGGCTTCCCGATGCTCGCCAAGCTGAAGGGCCTGCGCGGCACGGGGCTCGACCTGTTCGGCTACAGCGAGGAGCGGAAGATGGAGCGCGGCCTGATCGCGCAGTACGAGGCGGGGCTCGACAGGATCCTGGCCGGCGTCAGCGCCGAGAAGATGCCGCTGGCGGTGCAGATCGCCCAGATCCCGCAGCAGATCCGCGGCTATGGCCATATCAAGGACGCTTCGGTCACCACGGCCAAGGCGCAGGAAGCGGCGCTCTGGGGGCAGTGGGGGTAGGCCCAACTTTTTAATCGTCATGGCCGGGCTGGTCCCGGCCACCCATGATCTCCGTGATGCAGCAAGCTTTCCTGGCTTAGCCCGTGCGCTCTAAGGAGAGGCGGAGATCATGGGTCCCCGGGACAAGCCCGGGGATGACGGTGGTTGGGGATTGGTCACGGCCGCGCCGCCGCGCGCTCGGCCAGCAGCGCTCGTTCCAGGCTGGTCTCGCCCGCGGCTCGCGCGGCGGCGATCAGGGTCAGGTCGATGACGTCGCGCTGGGCGTGGCTGCCGCCGAAGCGGTGGGCGTGGTTGCGGACGGCGCGGAGGTCGTCGCTGGCCTGGGTGAAGCGGCCCTGGCCGAAGGCCTGCAGGGCGCGGGCCACCGGCAGGCCGACGGCGGCGGTCATGATGGCGTTGTCGCCCTGGCCCGTGGCGGCGGCCTCCAGGGCGGTCATCAGGTCCCGCGCGGCGGCCTCGCGGCCGGCGCCGACGAAGGCCATCATGGCGTGGACATCGTCGAAGGCCGAGAGGCCGTAGCCGGCCTTGCGCTCATAGGCGTCGGCCAGCTTTGCGAACCGGTCCTGCGTGGCCGCCCCCTCCAGCTTCAGCCGCCAGAGCAGGGCCGCGGCGTCCAGCAGGTCGAAGGCCATGTCGGAGCCATCGCCGGCGATGGGACCATCATAGAGGGCCAGCACCTCGTCGGTCTCCCCCAGCCCCAGGTGGAAGAGCGCCAGGTGCCACCAGTTGTGGACGCCGAACAGGCTGTCGTGCTGCCAGGCGGCGTTCTCGGTGCGCATCCAGGCGACGCCGTCGGCGCGGCGGTCCTGCATCTCGAAGACGTGGGCGACGGCGTGCTGGGCCCAGGCGTTGCGGGGCTGCAGGTCGATGGCCTCGCGGCCGGCGGCCTCGGCGCGGGCGTAGAAGCCGGTTTCCTCCAGGCCGAAGGCGTGCATGCCGAGGACCGCGTGATAGTCGGGCATCTGCGGCGACCAGGCCGGCAGGGCGCGCGCGATGCGGTCGCGCAGCATGCGGTTGTCGCCGAGCATGAAGTCCATCAGCTGGCCGGCCTGCAGCGCCACCCCGTCCAGCGGGTGGGCGATGGAGACGTCCTCCAGGATGCGGCCGGCGGCGGTGAATTGGCCGGCCGCCATCTGCACGGCGGCGGCGACGTGGCCGCGCTCACGCTCTGTGCCGGTCAGGTCGCGGGCGGCGTCGACGGCGGCGCCGCCCATGGCGATCACCTCCGGCGAGGTTCCCACCAACAGCATGTCGGCCTTCAGCACATGGGCCATGACGAAGCCGGGGCTGTCGGCGATGGCCTGCTCCAGCAGGGTCAGGGGCGCGCCATAGAGGCCGTGATAGAGGCTGACCGCCTGGCGATAGTCGGCGGCCGCCTGCGGGCTGGCGCCGGTGAGGGTCAGGCCGGCGGCGTCTGTTTCAGGCATGCGATGGTCCCTTCCCTGGGCGACCGAGCCTATAGCGCTATTTCGGCCTGACCAGGGGATAGAGCGCCGCCGAAACCGCCAGCAGCACCCCGGCGATCAGCGGGGACTTCCAGTCGCCCGAGGTGATGCGGACCACCAGCAGGGCCAGGCAGACAATGGCCCCGGCGATGGGGACGAACAGCGGCACCTCGAAGCCGCCGCGGGGCTCGTCCTTGCGCAGCCGCAGGACCACCAGGGCGGCGTTCACCACCACGAAGATCGACAGCAGCAGCAGGACGGTGGCCGCCGCCAGCTCGGCGCTGTTCCCCGACAGGGTCAGCGCCATCAGCACCACCAGGATCAAGGCGATGGCGATGTGCGGGGTCCGCCGGTCGGGGTGCACCTGGGCAAGGCGTGAGGGCAGGCGGCCGTCGCGGGCCATGCCGTAGAGCAGGCGCGAGGCGGTGACGTAGTTGATCAGGGCCGAGTTGGCGACCGCGACCACCGTGATGACCACGAAGGCCCAGCCGGGGAACCAGGGCGCGGCCTTGGCCATGACCTCGGCCAGGGGCGCACTGGCCTCGGCCAGGTCCTGCCAGGGGATGACCGACACCGCCGTGATCGCGACCCCGACATAGAGGACGCAGGCGAGCAGCATGCCGATGACCAGTCCCAGCGGTAGGGTGCGGCGGGGGTTCTTCACCTCCTCGCCGACGTTGAGCGTGTCCTCGAAGCCGGCGAAGGAGAAGAAGGTCAGCACCGCGCCCTGAACCAGCAGCAGGGGCGGTACGGCCAGCAGTCCGCCGCCGCTGGGATTGGCCGGGGTCTGGAACAGGTCCACCGAACCCCAGTATTTCGCGCCGACGAAGATGATCAGAGCCAGGCCGCCGGCCTCGACGATGCTGCACGCCACGTTAGCCCACATGCTCTCGCGGATGCCGCGATAGACGATGCCGGCCATCAGCACGAGATAGGCCAGGGTCAGGACCGTCACCGGCACGCCCGACAGGAAGGGGACGCGCTGCAGGTTGGCCCCGATCACCCAGGAGCCGGCGGCGATGGAGCCGAGGCCCGAACAGGCCACCGCCAGGCCCAGGACGTGGGTCAGCAGGCCGTTGTCGAAGGCCCGGTGGGTGATGAAGGCCGCCCCGGCCGCCCGGGGATAGCGCGAGCCGAGGGCCGCGTAGGACAGGCCCGTCAGCAGGGCCGCCACCGCCGCCACCAGGAAGCCCAGCCAGACCGCCGACCCCAGCTCGCCCGCCGCCTTGCCCACCAGGCCGTAGATGCCGGCCCCCAGCATGGAGCCCGAGGCGTAGAAAACCATCTGGGCCAGACCGATGGTCCGGCGCAGTTCCGGCTCGCCGGTGGGGGCGTGGGGATCGGCGGGGGCGTCGGTCAGGGTCGTGATCTCCACTCAGCCGGCGACCTTGGGGCGGCGGCGCGGGTTGGGCAAGGTGGGGATGGACGACGGCGTGGCCGTCAGGCCGTATGCCTCGCCAGGGTCAACCACCGTGTCGCGTTGATCTAGTCATATAAATGCGACAGGGCTGCGCTTGGCCTGACGCGCCTCATCGGCTACCCACAAATCCATGGCGGATTTCGATTTCGATGCGGTGGTGGTGGGCGCGGGCGCTGTGGGCCTGGCCTGTGGATATGCGCTCACCAAGCGCGGCCTGGTGGTGGCGGTGCTGGAGAGCGGCCCGATCATCGGCGAGGGGGTCTCGGCGCGCAATTCCGAGGTGGTCCACGGTGGCCTCTACTATGCCACCGGCTCCCTGAAGGCGCGGCTGTGCGTGCAGGGCCGGCGCGCCCTCTACGCCTTCTGCGACAGCCACAAGGTCGCCTATGACCGCTGCGGCAAGTTCGTGGTGGCCACCACGCTCGACGAGGTCGCGCGGCTGGATGGCATTCTGGAACAGGCCCAGGCCAATGATGTGGAGGGCATGGCCCACATGTCCAAGGCGCAAGTCCTGGCCCTCGAACCCGAGCTCAAATCCGAGGGCGCCCTGGTCTCGCCGGAGAGCGGGGTGTTCGACAGCCATGGCTATATGCTGGCCCTGCAGGGCGAGATCGAGGCCGGCGGCGGGGCGGTGGTGACCTCCACCCCCTTCGAGGGCGCGAGCCCGATCGCCGGCGGCGGCTGGTCGGTGCGGGCCGGCGGGACGGAGCCGACGACGCTCACCTGCCGCATGCTGGTGACCGCGCCGGGGCTGTCAGCCCAGGCCGTGGCCAACGAAATCGATGGCTTCCCGAAGGCGGAAATCCCCGAGGGCCACTACGGCAAGGGGGTCTATTTCCGGCTGACCGGCAAGGCGCCCTTCGCGCGGCTGATCTATCCGCCGCCGATCCCAGGGGCGCTGGGCACCCACTATCGCCGTGACCTGGGGGGCCAGGCGGTGTTCGGTCCCGACCTCCAGTTCGTAGACACCCTGGACTACAGCGTCGATCCGGCCCGCGCGGTGGAGTTCTACGCCTATATCCGCAAGTTCTGGCCGGGCCTGCCGGACGGGGCGTTGGCGCCCGACTACGCCGGAATCCGACCCAAGCTGCATGGTCCCGGCGAGCCGCAGCCGGACTTCCGCATCGACGGGCCGGAAAAGCACGGCCTGGCCGACCTCGTCACCCTGTTCGGCATCGAAAGCCCGGGCCTCACCAGCTCGCTGGCGATCGGTGAAGAGGTGGTCTCGCGGCTGGGCCTCTAACACCGCGCTCCAAGCTTCCCATATGGGGCACATGATCCCGCTTTCAGTCCTCGATCTCTCGCCGATCCTGCAAGGGAGCGACGTCGGCCAGTCGCTGCGCAATACACTCGATCTCGCCCGCCACGCCGAGGCGTTGGGCTACAACCGCTACTGGCTGGCCGAGCACCACAATATGCGCGGCGTGGCCAGCGCGGCGACCTCGGTGGTGATCGCCCACGTGGCGGCGGGGACCAAGACCATCCGGGTCGGCGCCGGCGGTGTCATGCTGCCCAACCACGCGCCCCTGGTGATCGCCGAGCAGTTCGGGACCCTGGCGGCCCTGCACCCCGGCCGCATCGATCTCGGCGTCGGCCGCGCGCCGGGTTCCGACCAACTGACCGCACGCGCCCTGCGCCGAACCCTGACCGGCGACGTCGACCAGTTCCCGCAGGATGTCATGGAGCTGCTGCACTATTTCGAGCCCGCCGCCCCCAACCAGGCGATCCGGGCGGTCCCCGGCGAGGGGACCCGGGTGCCCGTCTGGATCCTGGGGTCGAGCCTGTTCGGGGCGCAGCTGGCCGGAGCTCTGGGCCTGCCCTTCGCCTTCGCCAGCCACTTCGCGCCGGCCCAGATGATGCAGGCCATCGCGATCTATCGGTCGCAGTTCCGGCCGTCGGCGTACAGCGACGCGCCGCATGTGATGCTGGGCCTGAACATCGTGGCCGCGCCCACCGACGAGGCGGCGCAGTTCCTGTTCACCTCGCTGCAGCAGGCCTTCGTCAACCTGCGCACCGGCCAGCCCGGACCCTTGCCGCCGCCGGTGGAAGGCTATGGCGAGCGCCTCGATCCCATGGCCCAGGCGGGGCTGAGCTCGGCCCTGTCCCAGGCGATCATCGGCTCCCCGGAGACCGTGCGGGCGGGCCTGGCCGAGTTCGTGGCGCGGACCGGCGCCGACGAGCTGATGATCACCTCACAGATTTTCGACCACACCGCCCGCCTGCGCTCCTTCCGGATTGCGGCGGAAGCGCGGGATGAGCTGGCACAGGTGGCGGCTTAGCCACTCTCAACCGCTCCCAATAACAACCGTCATCCCCGGGCTTGTCCCGGGGACCCATGATCTCCGCCTGTCCGCAGATCGTGCGGCGCAGGCCACGGCAGCTTGCTGAACGTCGGAGATCATGGGTGGCCGGGACAAGCCCGGCCATGACGATCAAAGGGGAGACTAGGACTTCGGGACCAGCTTCAGGATGCGGCCCTCGGCGCTGTCGGTGGCGAGGTAGAGGGCGCCGTCGGGGCCGACGACGACGTCGCGGATGCGTTCCTTCAGGTCGGCGAGCAGACGTTCCTCGCCCACCACCTTGTCGCCGGCCAGCGTCAGGCGGGTGACCGAGGTGCTGGCCAGGCCGCCGATGAACAGGCTGCCCTTCCACTTGGGGAACAGGGCTGCGTTGTAGAAGGCCATGCCCGAGGGCGCGATGACCGGGTCCCAGTAATAGACGGGCTGCTCCAGGCCGTCCTTGGCCGAGATGCCGGCGCCGATGGGGCCGCCCTGGTATTCGATGCCGTAGGTGATGGTGGGCCAGCCATAGTCCTTGCCGGCGACGGGGATGTTCACCTCATCGCCGCCACGGGCGCCGTGCTCGACGGTCCAGAGCTTGCCGGTGGCGGGGTTGAGCGCCGCGCCCTGGACGTTGCGGTGGCCGATGGACCAGATCTCGGGCCGGGCGCCGGACGTCTTCACGAAGGGATTGTCCTTGGGGACGCTGCCGTCGGAATTGAGCCGCACCACCTTGCCCAGCAGACCGTCCAGCCGCTCTGCCTGGACCCGGCCCGGCAGGATGGAGCGTTCGCCGAGCGTAATGAACAGCTTGCCGTCCGGCGCGAAGACCAGCCGGCCGCCATAGTGCAGGGTGGATTCCAGGGACGGGGCCTGGTGGAAGATCACCGTGGCGTTCTCGACCTTGCCCTGGCCGTCAGCGCCGATGACCAGCTTGCCGCGGGCCACGGCGGTGTTGGTCATCTTGCCCTCGGGGTTCTCGGCATAGCTCCAGTAGATCAGGCCGTTCTGGGCGTAGGCCGGGTCGATAGCCAGGCCCAGCAGGCCGCCCTGGCCCTTGGCGTAGACGGCGGGCAGACCGGTCACCGGCTCGCTCAGGGCGCCATCGGCGCCGACGATGCGCAGGCGTCCCGGCCGCTCGGTCACCAGCATCTTCCCGTCGGGCAGGAAGGCGATGGCCCAGGGGTTGGCCAGGCCCTCGGCGACGGTCTTCACCTCGAACTCGACGCCGGCCTTGGTCTCCGGGGCGCGGGTCTGGTTGGGGAAGGCCGGGGTCAGGTTGGGGGCGTTGGGCGCCCGGGTCTCGACCGGGGCGGCCTGGGAGGGCCCGCAGGCCGAGACGAGGGCCGCGACGGCGGCGGTGAAGAGAAGGCGGCGCATGTAGATCTCCTTGAAATCAATAATCAAATGGTCCCGGCCACCTGGGCCAGGGCGTCGCCCGGGGCCGCGCCCTCCAGATGGATCAGCGACCAGACGGCGTAGAACAGCAGCGGCCAGCGCTCAGCGCCGCCCGTTTCGAAGGTAGACCGCACCGCTTCGGGTGTCCGCAGCCGACGTACGGCCTCGACCTTGCCGATCGCCTCGCCGAGGTCGGCGGCGCGAGGCGCGATCCAGGCGTCGACGGGGACGGTGAAGCCCTGCTTGCGGGCCCAGGGATCGGCGGCGGGGCAGACCCGCTCCAGCCACTTGCGCAGCAGCCACTTGCCATAGCGGCCCCGAACCTTGAACCGGTCGGGCAGGGGGAAGGCGAAGTCGGCGACGCGGGGGTCGAGGAAGGGCGTGCGCCCCTCCAGCCCGTGGGCCATCAGGCAGCGGTCCAGCTTCAGCAGCAGATCGTTCGGCAGCCAGGTGGCGATGTCGGCCCACTGGGCCTGCTGCAGGCGCGTGAGGCCGGCGGGGGGCTTGGCCTGGGCGCGCCAGCGGGCCAGGGCGTCGGCGTCGTCGGGGCGGGGCTCGGCGGGGCGGCCCCCCAGCCAGGCCGGCCGCAGGGCCTTGCGATAGCGGCCATAGCCGCCGAACAGCTCGTCGCCGCCCTCGCCGGTGAGCACGACGGTGAGCGTCCCCTTGGCGGCCTCGGCTAGCTTGTAGGTGGGCAGGGTGGCGTAGTCGGCGGTGGGGTCGTCCAGGGCACAGGCGACCTGCGGCAAAATCCGCCAGAAGTCGGCCTCGTCGAACCGCGTCTCGCGCCAGTCGAGGTTCAGGGCCTTCGCGACCCGCTCAGCCTGGGCGCGCTCGTCCCTGGCGCCGGGGGCGTCGAAGCCGCAAGTGAAGGCGGTCACCGGCCGCGCGTTGAGTCGCGACATCAGGGTTGCGATGGCGGCGCTGTCGACGCCCCCGGAGAGGAACAGGCCGTAGGGGACATCCGACCGCTGATGGACCCGGACGCTGTCTTCCAGCACGGCGTCGAGCTGGTCGATCAGCGCCACCTCCTCGACGGCCTTGCGGGCCGGCGGCGCAGAAAGGAAAGAGCGCTTGGTCGGAGCTTGCAGCTTGCCGTCGATGACCTCGACGATTTCGCCGGGGGCAAGGCGCTTCAGGCCCTTGAAGATGGTGTCGCCGGTCAGGGTGTAGTTGAAGGCCAGCAGTTCGCGGGCGTGGTCCTCGCTGAGGTCCGGCGCCAACAGGCTGGCGAAGGCGCGGGGTTCGGAGGCGAAATAGGCCGCGCCGTCCTGCTCCAGCACATAGAGCGGCTTGATGCCGAAGGGGTCGCGCACCAGCCAGGTGCGGCCGTCGCCGCCGATCAGGCAGAAGGCGTACATGCCCCGCAGCCGCTGGAAGGCGGCCGGCCCTTCCTGGGCGTAGAGGTGCAGCAGGGGCTCGAAATCCGAGCCGGTGGAGAGCTGATCCGCCAGCCCGAACTGCGCGGTCAGTTCGAGATAGTTGTAGATCTCGCCATTGCCGATCACCGTGCCGCCGGCCGCGTGCAGGGGCTGCCAGCCGCCCTCCAGGTCGATGATCGACAGGCGGGCGTGGGCCACTGAGCCGCCCCGCACCTGCTCGGTTCGCACGCCGTTGGGGCCGCGATGGGTCAGGGTCTCGATCATGGGGCGAGCAGACGCCGTCCCGTGCAGCACGCCGGCGATGCCGCACATCAGGCGGCTCCGTAGTCGGAAAACAGCGACCGCCACTGGGCGACGACGGCGGCCTCGGAGAACTCCGCCTCCACCCGGTCCGAGCCGTTCTGCACCAGACGGATGCGCAGCATGGGGTCGGCCAGCAGGCGGCGTGTGGCTTCGGCCAGAGCGTCGGCCTCGTCGACGGGGACCAGCAGACCGTCCTCGCCGTCGGCGATCAGGGCGGCGGGGCCCTGGGAGGCTGCGGCCACGACCGGCAGGCCGTGGGCCCAGGCCTGGATCACCACATTGCCCAGGGGCTCGTAGCGCGAGGGGAAGACGCAGACATCGGCGGCCCGGTAGAGCGCCGAGGCGTCGGTGCGCCAGCCGAGGAAGCGCACCCGGTCGGCGACGCCCAGGGCCGCGGCCATAGCCTTCAGCTTGGCCTCCTGCGGGCCGACGCCGGCGATCCACAGGACGGCGTCGGGGATCTGGGTCAGGGCCTGCAGGGTGACGTCGTGGGCCTTGGCGTCGTGCAGCCGGCCCATGGAGAGCAGCAGGGGCGCGTCGGCCGGGGTGTTCAGGGCCGCCCGTTCGGCCGGCGCCGTCTCGGGGGGCGCGGCGGCGAAGTTGGGGATGTGGCGGACCTTGCCCGCCGGCCAGCCCTGGCCGACGATCCACTCGGCGATGTCCTCGGTATTGGCCACCAGCTCGTCGAAGCCGCGATAGTATTTGAGGTTGTAGTAGCCCCCCAGCCGGCCGATCCGCACGGGGCCCGCAGGCGTGTGCCGCGCGGCGCGGTTCATCCAGGCCAGGGCCAGCTTCACATCGTGTTTGCGCGCGAAGCCGGCCACCTTGCGCTTGGTGAGGAAATCGATCGGGCCGCCGAACCGGAAGGTCCCGACTGGCACCCCGGCGGCGGCGAGCGCCGTCTGCCGATTCGCATTGGGACGGATGGCGGCGGCCTGGCCGACGCCCGCGCGGGCCAGCGCCGACACGAGGTCGACGAAGTACGTCTCCGCGCCGCCTTCGCCAGCCGTTCCAAGGAGGTGGAGCACGCTCATATGAGCCGCAACTCTAACCGGGCTTTGCGCCGCACCCAAGCCGCTTGAAGCGGCGAACATCCCACCCTATAACCCGCGCCTCCGCGGGTGGCTCATGGCTGGGTAGCTCAGTTGGTTAGAGCGGTGGATTCATAACCCACAGGTCGGCGGTTCGAGCCCGCCTCCAGCTACCACCCGCGGATATTTCCCCCCACACGCCTGCCCCGAACGGCCGTCGAACGTCGTTCTTTCTCGTGGCGAAGCTTGGCTTGGCGTGTAATCCTGGGTTGAGGAATTCGCAACCGCATCTCCAGGAGAATGTCATGACCGACCGACGCGTACACATCGTCGCCTATGAAACCTCCGGCCAAGCGACGGAGATGGTGGTGGGCGCCACCGACTACACCCGCGACGACGGCCAGATGCCGGTCCTGCGGCCCAAGAACCACCGCGCCGGCACCATTTTCGTGATGGAGGATGCGCACGATGACGGCGCTTTCTACTTCCGCCACGAGGCCAGCGGGAAGTACCTGGCCCACTGGGGATCGATGCAGCTGGCGCTGACGCGGAGGGGCCCCGACGCCCGCGAGAACATCGTGCTCCAGCACAAGATGGACGGGCTGGATCCCTCCCCCTGGGTGGCGATCAACAACTACAACCATGACCGAGTGATCGATATCGACCACGGGGTCATGGAGGATGGTCGCCGACTGCTGTCCTTCCCCTGGAATGGCGGCACGAACCAGTGGTGGCGGCTCGAGGACGCCTGAGGCGTCTATGGCCGAACTCAGTCTCGCCTGAGGTGCAGGGCGTCGCCCTGCGGCGCGGCTGTGCTATGGCATGAACATGCGCTTCCAAGCCTCGCTTTCCGTCCTGGCCTTGCTCGCCCTGACCGCCTGTGGACGCGCCGCGCCCGCGGGTCCCCAGGCGCAGCCCGCCGCGCCGTCGCGGTGGTCGACCATCGTGACCGGGGCCGGGATGGCGCTGAGCTACGCGCCGGAGACGGCGAGCGCCCAGACTCCGCCGATCCGCCTGAGCTGCGCCCGCGACCCGGCGATCTTCCAGGTGGCGGTGGAGAAGATCATCCCGATCTCCAGCGAGGACCGGCTGTCAGTGGGCTTCGACGGCGCGCCCTTCGCCTTGGCCGTGACGCCCGAATCGCTGACGACGCCTGAGGGCCTCGAGGCGGCCGGACCGATCACCCAGGACCTGCTGGTGATGCTGCAGACCGCCCGGGTGATCCAGGGATCCTACGGCGCCACGCGGTTCGGGCCCTATGACGCCCCGCCGGCGGCCATGCTGGCGCGCTTTGCTCAGGGCTGCCGGGCGGCGGGCGTCAGCCTGTAAAGATCCTGCAGCTGGCCGTCGTCCTCGTACTGACCATCCGGAAGGAAGCCGAGCTTGGTGAGCACGCCCTTCGAGCCGGTGTTCTGCGGATGGGTCCAGGCCGCCAGGCCTGACAGGCCCACGGTCTCCAGGCCGTACGCCACCAGCCGCCGCCCGGCCTCGGTGGCGATTCCATCGCCCCAGGCAGATCGCTTCAGGCGGTAGCCGAGCTGGATTTCGTCGGTCCCCTCCAGAGGGACGAGCAGCCCCCAACCCAGCATCTCCCCGGGCGCGGTCTTTCGGAAAATCGCCCAATAGCCGAGGCCGGGCGGCCAGGCGCGGGTGAACTGCCGGGTCAGGTGGGCCCGCTGCTGCGCCGCCGGCCAGACCGGTCCCAGATAGCGCATCACCTCGGGGTCGGTGTTGATGGCGACGCAGGCCTCCAGGTGCTCGGGGCCGCGCGGCCGCAGGATCAGCCGCTCGGTTTCGAAGACGCTCATCAGGCAGCGAAGATCCAGCCGCCGTCCAGGCTGGCCATCGACACCCCCACCAGGATCATCTTGCCGCCGCCCACCATGTCGATGACCGTGTCGGCGCCCACCTGGCTGGCGGTGGCGACGGTCCCGATATCAAGCTGCACGCGGTCGCCCTGGGCGCGGTTGAAGTCTGTGACCCGGTCGATTCCCGTGCCGCCCCAGGTGCGGAAGGTGTCGGCGCCCGAGCCGCCGCTGAGGGTGTCGTCGCCCAGGTCGCCGGACATCCAGTCATCGCCCGCGCCGCCCGACAGGCTGTCGTCGCCCTGGCCGCCCCGCACCCAGTCGACGCCGTCGCCGCCCTCCTGGGTGTCGTTCCCGAGGTTGCCGTAGACCAGGTCGTCGCCGGCGTCGCCAAACAGCAGGTCGTTGCCCTGGCCGCCCACCACCCAGTCGGGGCCATTGCCGCCGCGCACCGTGTCATTGCCCTGGTTGCCATGGGTGTCGTCGAAGCCGTCGCCGCCGACGATGCTGTCGTCCCCCAGGAAGCCGCGCAGGAAGTCGTTCCCGGCCCCGCCGTTCAGGTAGTTGCCGGCGTCATTGCCCAGGATGGTGTCGCTGGCCGAGCCGCCCAGGACGTTCTCGATCACCGTGCCGTAGGCGATGCCCAGGTTGTTGGACCAGGTGTAGGTTTCAGGGGCGACGATAAAGGTCGTGATGCCATTGTTTTCGCTGGTGTAGAGGCTGTTCCAGTAGTCGGCCTGGGCCTGGGCGGAATAGTAGGCGATTGAGGAATAGGCCCCGGGCGTGAGGTCGATGATTGACGAGCGTGTATGGCTGGACAGGTCGAAGGTGTCATTGCCGCCGGCGTCATATATCGCCTGCATGATCGGCGTAGCCTGCGACCAGGTGTAGGTCGTGTTTCCCGCCGCCGTATTGGGGTCGGCGCCATAGCGCGCCTGGGCGGCAGCGATATCGAAGACCATGGGGGTGGTCGGTCCTACCGCCCGGCCAACCAGGACAAAGCCGCCGTCTTTCTGCTCGACGGTGACATAATAGGCGTCCTGATAGAGCTTGTAGGACATCACGCTGTAGCGGTTGTTGTCATAGGCTGTGGGGAGGGTCGCGCCCTCCTCGAAGGGGTGTTTGAGGCCCAGGCTGTGGCCGAGCTCGTGCAGGATCGTAGCGTAAGCGAAGCTCCGGTCGGCGAAGGCTTCGGTCTTCAGGGAGTCGTCGAGCCAGACGTCCCCCTCCCAGGGCGAGGGCAAATAGCCCGGGGTCGGCGGGTAGTAGGCGTAGGCCGCCGACTTCGGGGCGAAGTCCTCGACATTCGTGAAGGCGATGCGAATCTGGCCGGTATTGGCCAGGTCATCGGTCTCCACGAAGGTGAGCGCGGTGATCTTGTCCCAGGCGTCCAAAGCCAGGCGGAAGCGGGCGTCCTGGGCGTCGGTCGGGGTCGAGTAGGCCGCATTGGCCGGCTCGTCCGTGGCGGTGTAGGAAGGCCAGGTGCTGCCGGCCCGCGGGAAACTGTAGGTGACGGTTCCCCCCGTCCAGCCGCTGCCATCCGCGTCGAGCAGGGCCGCCGTAATTTGCGTGATTGTCGGCGCCGTCATCTTCCGCCCCCCACAGGCCGACGCCGGTACGCGTCACTGAAGCCTCTACCCTAGCGCGAACCGACGGGGGGTTTGCAAGCCCAAACCCGTCAGGCGGCGAGGGCGCAGCCCCACTCGTTCCAACCGGCGATGCGCGGCGTGCCGGGCAGGTACATGGTCTCCAGCCAGTCGATCTTCAGCCCGGCCGCGGGCAGGGTGGAGGCCACGGGCCGGATGATGTGGCAGCCGCCGGCCATCGCGCTCCAGAGCGGATCCCAGAACCGCTGCCACCGGGCGACGTCGGGGTCGGGGGCCAGGCCGTGCTCGCAGAACAGGAAGCTGCCGCCGGGCTTCAGGACCCGCCGCGCCTCGGCCAGCGCCGCGGCCGGTGTGTGCACCGAGCAGAGGGTGAAGGTGCAGACCACGGTGTCGAAGCTGCCGGACTCGAAGGGCAGGGCCTCGGCGGTTCCGTCCACGACCTCGACCGTGAGGCCGGGCGGCTTGGGCGCGGCCTGGGCCATGGCCCGCAGTTCCGGCGACGGATCGACGCCCACCACCACCTTCACCGCGGCAGGATTGTAGGAGGCCAGGTTCAGCCCCATGCCGATCCCCAGCTCCAGGACCCGGCCGGTGGCGCGGGGCACGACCTTGGTCCGCTGCTTCATCATCGGCGGCGAGGAACAGGCGCAGGTCAGCAGGCGCGGCAGAATGTTGCGGTCGTAGAAGGATGACATGCGTTTGGCCCCCGAGCTTTTCGCCACCATCTCCCAGGCCGCGCGCGGGGGCTAGTGTTCTGAGACCGGCGGGCCGTCGGTGGGGGCGGGCTTGCAGAAGGGCACGATCACCAGGGCTGCGATGAAGATCCAGGCCATCAGCCGGAAGACGTCGGCGAAGGCCAGGGTCGCGGCCTCGCGCCCGACGATCCGCACCAGCTGGCTCTGGGCCTGGCCGAGCGCGATGGCGGGGTCCGGCGTGAACCGCGAGGCATAGGCGGTGAGGCCCGAGATCAGGCCGCCGGCATGCTCGGGATTGTCGGCCATGGACTCGCTCATCCGCAGGGTATGGGTGCGGGCGAAGTCGCCGATCCAGGTGTTGACCACCGCGATGCCGATGGCCCCGCCCAGGTTGCGCATCAGGTTGAACAGGCCCGAGGCGTAGCGCAGCTCGGACGGCGCCACCCCGTTCAGGGCCATGCCGACGGCCGGCACGATGCACAGCAGCACCGCGAAGCCCCGCACGGCCTGGGGGACGAGCAGCTCGAAGAAGCCCCAGTCCGACGTGATGTTGGAGAACATCCACAGGCCGAGCGCAAAGAAGCAGAACCCCACCCCGATCACATAGCGCCCGTCGACCTTCGTGGAGAGCCTTGCGGCGATAGGGGCGGCCACCGCCATGGTCAGGCCGGCCACGAACACCGTGCCGCCGATCTGCATGCTGGTGAAGCCGCGCACCCGTCCCAGGAACACCGGGGTCAGGTAGGTGGCCGAATAGAGCCCGAAGCCGATCACCAGGTTCAGTACGCAGGCCATGGCGAAGGTGGGTCGCTTGAACGGCGTCAGCTTGATCACCGGCATGGTGGAGAAGAAGGTTCGCTCGAAGAACACCACCGCGCCCACCACGGAGATCCAGGCCGCAGAGGCCACCCCGGTGTCGGTGAACCACTCGTGGCGGGGGCCTTCCTCGAGCACGTACTGCAGGCCGCCCAGGAACACCGCCAGCGAGCCGACATGCAGCCAGTCGATCTTGCGCAGCATGGAGAGGTCGGGATCGTCCACCTTGCCCAGGAGGGGCAGGATCGCGGTGATGGCCACGCCGGGGATCACGTTCATGAAGAAGATCCAGCGCCAGTCGGCCACGTCGGTGACCCAGCCGCCGACACTGGGGCCCAGTGTCGGGGCGAGCGTCGAGACCATGCCCAGGATGGCCGGGATCATCGCCCGCTTGGGGCCGTCGAACATGGCGAAGCCTGTGGCGAACACCGTGGGCACCATGGCCCCGCCAGTGAACCCCTGGATGGCCCGGAAGACGATCATGGAATCGATATCCCAGGCCAGGCCACACATCAGGCTGGAGATCGTGAACAGGGCTGCTGACGCCGTGAACAGCCAGCGCGTCGAGATGGCCTGCGACAGGAAGGCGGCCAGCGGGATCATGACGATCTCGGCCATCAGATAGGCGGTCTGCACCCAGGCGATCTCGTCGGGTCCGGCCGACAGCCCCGCCTGGATCGAACCCAGGGAGCCGGCGACGATCTGGATGTCCAGCAGGGCCATGAACTGGCCGAACGCCATCACCCCGAAGATCAGCAGCTTGCGCTGCTCCGACAGGCCGGCGGTGGGGTTTGCGTCACTCATGCCATTGCTCTTGCGGAGATCCGCACCATTATATTATGGTCATCATATAAAGCGGAGGCACGCCATGCGCTATAGCGAAGATCACAAGGCCGAAACCCGCGACCGGGTTGTGAAGGCCGCGGCCAACGCGATGCGTCGGCTGGGCCCGGACCGCGTCAGCGTGGCCGAGATCATGAGTGAGGTGGGCCTGACCCACGGCGGCTTCTACGCCCACTTCAAGTCCAAGGACGCCCTGGTGGGTGCGGCGGTGGAGGCGGCCTTCGCCCAGAGCCGCTGGCGTCTGGGCAAGCTGGCGCTGAACGACGATCCCCAGATTCTGCTGGCGGGGCTGGTGGACTTCTATGTCTCGGCCGACCACCGAGACCATCCCGAGCGCGGCTGCCCCATCGCCCTGCTGTCGTCGGATATCCCGCGCCAGGGCCTGCCTGCCCGCGAGGCCTTTGACGCCGGTGTGCACGGTCTTATCGAGGTCATCGCCACCCGGCTGCCGGGTGGCGAGGAGCGCCTGGGCCTGGCGGGCTCGCTGCTGGCCGAGATGGCCGGGGCGGTGGCCCTGTCGCGCGCCGTCTCCGATCCCGAACTTTCCGATCGGCTGCTGGCCGAGAGCCGCCGCCGCATCAAGGCCCGCATGGGCCTGACCCCTTCCTCCCCGGAACAAGGCCTATCCCAGTGAGTGACCTCAAGGACTTCGCCGCCCTCAGCGGACTGGAACAACTGCAGGCGATCTTCGTCGACAAGACCGCCGCCCCCGTCGGCATGGGCGCCACCATGGGCTTTGATCACTTCGAGGCCGAAGAGGGCCGCGTGGTGTTCGGGGCCACCCCGCACCAGGGGGTCTACAACCCCATCGGCACCGTGCACGGCGGATTCGCCGCGACCCTGCTGGATAGCTGCCTGGGCTGCGCGGTGCATTCCAAGCTGAAGGCCGGACAGGGCTACACCACCCTGGAGCTGAAGGTCGCCTATCACCGGGCCATGACCAAGGACACCGGCCCGGTCCGCGCCGAGGGCGTGGTGATCAACATGGGCCGCCGGGCCGCCTTCGCCGAGGGCAAGCTCACCGACCTGAACGGCCGGCTCTACGCCACGGCCACCAGCACCCTGCTGGTGTTCGACCGATGAGCGCCGCGGCCTATGAAGACGGCCCCAAGGTCGTGCCCCTGAAGGTCCGCAAGACGCCGCCGACCCGGGCCCTGATCGTGCTGGGGGTCGCCGTGGTCCTCGCCATTGGCGGGGTGACCTGGCTGCGCGCGCCCAAGGCCACGGTGACCACCGAGAACGCCTATCTGAAGAGCGACCGCACCGTCGTCGCGCCCCGGGTGAAGGGCCTGATCGCCCAGGTCCTGGTGGCCGACAACCAGGCGGTCGTCGCCGGCCAGCCGCTGATCGTGCTGGACCCCGAGGAATACGCCGCCCGCCTGGCCTCGGCCCAGGGCGATGTGGCCATCACGTCGGCCGCCATGGCCTCGGCCCAGGGCGCCTTGTCGCGTCTCGGCGCCGAGGAGGCCCTGGCCGCCTCCAACGTCGCCGAGGCCCAGACCGGCATCCGCGCCGCCGACGCCCAATCGGCCCGCGCCCAGGCCGACTGGAAGCGCTACGAGTCCCTGGTGGACAACGGCACGGTGGCCCGCCGCGACGCCGAACGGGTGCGCGCCGACGCCGTCAGCGCCAGCGCCGTGGCCGAGCACAGCCGCGCCGCCTACGCCGTCAGCCGCAGCCAGGCCACCGTCACCGGCAGCCGCCGAGGCGAGGCCCTGGCCGCCCTGGAATCGGCCAAGGCCGCCCACGCCAAGGCCCTCGCGGCCTTTAGCCTGGCTCAACAGGACGCTAACCACGCGGTGATCCGCGCGCCCATCGCCGGCATCGTCGGCGACCGGCAGGCCAACCCCGGGGACTATGTGGCGCCAGGCACCCGGCTGCTGACCCTGGTGCCGATGGACACCCTCTATGTCACCGCCAACTTCAAGGAGACCCAGGTCGAGCGCATGCTGCGCGGCCAGGTGGCGACCCTCCGCGTCGACGCCCTGCCCGGCGTGACGTTCAAGGCCCACGTCGACAGTTTCGCGCCGGGCTCCGGCTCGGAATTCGCCCTGCTGCCTTTCGAGCCCGGCTCGGGCAACTTCACCAAGATCGTCCAACGGGTCCCCGTGCGCCTGAAGCTCGATCCCGGCCAGCCGGACGTCAAGAAGCTGCGCCCCGGCCTCTCGGCCAAGGTGACGGTGCGGTTGAAGGAGTAGGACTCAGCTCGGCGGGCGAACCCGCCTGGCTCTGCGGTCCATCGTGACCTTTTCCCAGGACTCGCGCGCCGCCAGGACCTTGGCGGTGAATTCGTCGCCGTACAGGCGATAGCAGGACAACACCACGTCAACCCCCTTGGGCAGCAGGTGGACGACCCCCTCCAGCCCCGGCGTGATGTCGGTGCGGTGAATGAGCCGGCCCTCGTCGCGGGTGCAGCGCAGGGGCGCCTCGCTTACCTTCCCCAGATGCGGACAGGCGTGGGACGCCCGCAGCGCGCAGGCCCGATGCATCGGCGGCACGTTGCAGCCATATTGCTGCGACCCGTCCAAAAGGGTCACCAGTCCGCCGGACGCCACCGGGAAGATATAGCGATCCTGGCGCACGGTTGGCCGTCCGCAGACGTGGCAGAGCAGATCGACCATGCCGCGGCGCAGACGTGTCGCGTTCATGGCTCCGAACAGCGGCTCTCCCTTGCCGGGCGCCTGGGCCTGATTGAGTTCGAGGAAGCCGGGAAAGTCGGTCGACGGACCAACCGTGAACGATGCTTCGCCGCTCCAGGCCGCGGACCACGGCGCTGATTCCATCACGTGCCTGTGCTCCGTATCCTCACAGCAGACTCGTCCCTTGCGCTCCGCGCAGGGAGCTTAGGCCATTCTCGGCCGGGGTGGCGAGATCGGCGCGGAGCTTAGGCCGCGACCGACTCTTCGCCGCTGCCGCCGCCGAGGTTTTCCTGCAGGGCGCGGAGCAGGTTCTCGGGCTTCATGGGCTTTTCCACCACGCCGTTCATGCCGGCGGCGAGGTAGCCCACGGCGTCCTCCGGGTCGGCGTTGGCGGTGAGCGCGATGATTGGCACCAAGCCGGCGGCGCCGGGCAGGGCGCGGATGGCGTGGGTGGCGGTCACCCCGTCCATACGGGGCATCTTGATGTCCATCAGGATCAGGTCGAAGCGGCCGGTGCGGGCGGCCTCCAGGGCCTCCACGCCGTCGACGGCCGATTCCGAGGTGCAGTCGAACATCTCGCACAGGGTCTCGGCGACCATGCGGTTGGTGGCGTTGTCGTCCACCACCAGGATGTGGGCGGCGCGGTGCGGAGCGTTGAAGTCCTCCTCCTCCTCCTCGCCGGTGCTTTCCACGGCGTGGGGGGCGGTGAATTCGAAGACCAGGGTCTCGCCGGCCCCGGCGTTGGCCTCGGTGCGGACCTCGCCGCCCAAGGCGGTGATGATCTGGCGGCCGACCGCCACGGAGAGGGCGGTCTCCAGGCCGAACAGGGCCTCGATCTCCTGGATATCCATGGACTTGTCGCCCATCCGCTCGCCGCCGCCGCGCACGCGGCCTTCCAGCCGCAGCATCTCGCCGGCCGCGTGGGCCCGCAGGGTGGCCTCCACCGCGCCGTGGCGGACGCCGGCCAGGGCCTGGGCGATGAAGCCGTCGAAGGCCTGCATGACCCGATTGGAATCGATCAGCGCCGTCATCTCCGGCGCCCCGTCATAGGAGACCAGCAGGGTGACGCCGGACTTGGCCGCCTTCTGGCCCCAGCGGGACTCGATCTCGTCGGCCAGGTCCCGTAGCCGCTTGGGGGCAGGCTCGAAGGCCATACCGTGGGTGGCGGCGTCCTTGAGGTCGGCGCTGGAGGCCAGGATCTGGCGCACGCAGGCAGCCGCCTCGGTCACACCCGCGACACAGGCCTGGGCGTCGGCCCCCAGGGGGTGGCGCGCCAGGCGTTCGGCAAGCGCCAGCACCCCCTCCATCTGCTGATGGATTTCACTGGTGACCCGTTCGAAGAAGAAGTCTGGCAGGGACATGTACGACCGGCGGGGGGGAACTATGCCCAGAATGCGCCTAAGCGCTTGCAGAGACGTTAAATTCCCAAACTGAGGGTTGTGAGCGCCGCCATGGGTCGCAGGCGCCTGGAATTTCTGACTCCCGCGCATAAAAAGGGCGGCGGATTGCTCCGCCGCCCTTGATATTGTTGCAGAAACCCCGCGCCGAGGCGCCGGGGATCTTAGAAGCGGTACTGCAGTTCCAGGCCGTAGGTGCGGGGCTGGATCAGGCCGCGCGTGATCGCCACGCCGGTCTGGCGCAGGTAGGGCTTGCCGCCGACCACCAGGCCCGGGTTCGGGTCGCCGAACACCGCCGTCGGGTTGGTGGAGCCCGTCGAGGTGAAGCCTTCTTCGTCGGTCACGTTCTTCACCGAGGCGATGAGCGTGTACTTGTTGTCGGCGTCCTTCCAGATCGCCCGCAGGTCGCCGGTGCCGTAGGCCGGAACCTCGAACGCCGGGTCGTTGAAGGGCTGGTAGATGGTGGAGTCGGTCCAGGTGTAGGTGCCCGACAGGATCAGCGAGCCCGGGGTGAAGTCGAAGGTGTAGTTGGCGTTGAACGCGAACTTGTTCTCCGGCGACTGGAAGAGCTGGCTGCCCTTCAGATCCTGGAAGACCAGCAGGACGCCATTGGTCGTGGCCGTGCCGCCCTTGGGCTTGGCGCCCGGGAGCAGGGCCGACGGGTCCGCCGGGTCATAGAAGCAGCAGCCCTTGGTGATCTCGGTGTTGAGATAGCCGTAGGAGGCGATCATCTGCAGGGGTTCGATCGGACGCCATTGGGCTTCCAGCTCGACGCCCCAGGCCGTGGCGTCGACGTTCACGAAGTTCGAGGCCGCCGCCGTGCCGGTCGCGTTGAGCTGCGACAGGTTGAGCTGCAGGTCCTTGAAGTCGTTGTAGAAGACCGAGGAGTTGATGATCAGGCGACCACCAATGGTCTTCTTCAGGCCGATTTCGTAGGCGTTGACGGACTCCTGGTCGGCCTTCGGCTGCGGGGCGAGCGTGCCCAGCAGGAAGCCGCCCGACTTGTAGCCGCGGCTGTACTTGGCGTAGCCGAGGGTGTCGGTGTCCGGGGTCCAGTCCAGGTTCAGGGTGCCGGTGACGGCGCTCCAGCTGTCGGACATGCTGCGGAAGTTCTGAACCCCGGGCAGGGTCGGGTTCATGTCGCTGGAGACGTCGAAGGCCGCGGCGCCGCCGGCGATGGAGGGCGACTGGATGATCAGGCGCTGGCTTTCAAAGCCGTCCTTGTCGTCGACCGTGTAGCGCAGGCCGCCGGTGATCGCCCAGGCGTCGTTGAACTTGTAGGTCGACTGGCCGAACACGGCCCAGGCCTTGGACTCCAGTACGGCCTGTTGGTCGGCGAAGTTACGCAGCGGGTTCGGCGCGGCCAGCGTGCCCAGCAGGGTCAGAGGCTGGGAGAGCTGGGTCTGTTGCGGCGAGCCCAGTTGGATCCGCTGCTTATATTCCTCGTGGTACTGGTAGAGGCCGAGGATCCAGGAGAGCGGGCCGTCACTGTTGGAGGTGAGGTTCAGCTCGTTGGAGAAGTAGCGCTTGTGCTCGTTGAAGTCGGTGGTCTGGTCGGGGAAGTAAGGAACCACCATGCCGGGGATGGCGATGGCCGCGGTGCGGCTGGTGCCGTCATAGTCGCCGCCGGTCTGATAGTTGTACTGCTGGAAGCCGCCGATGTACTTCAGGTCGGCCCACCCCAGGTCATAGGTGACCTGGGCGGTGAGCACATGGTTGCCGCGCAGGTGGCCGTAGCCGTCGCGGTTGGTGTTCTGCTTGTAGGGATCGGTGACGCCGGGGTTGGCCACGCCGTAGCCATAGGCCGGGTTGGGCAGCAGGCCGCCGATCGGCTGGAACACGCGGGTGGTGTCGTACGGGGTCACCAGGTTGGCGAGACGGTCGCCGACGCCGGTGGTGTCGTCCCAGCCGGTGCGGGAATAGCGCAGCCAGGCCTTGGTGTTGTCGCCCAGCTCGGCTTCGGCCTGGATTTCGAAATAGGTGCGCTTGATGGTGCCGCCGTCATTGGCGGTGCCGATGTTCTTGATGAAGCCTTCGCGCTGGACGTCATTGCTGCCGCCGATGCTGAAGCGCAGGTGCTCGGCCACCGGGATGGAGACCAGACCTTCCAGCTTGGTGTGGTCGTAGTTGCCGACCATCAGGCGCACTTCGCCGCCGAACGCGTCGGCCGGGCGCTTGGAGATGGTGTTGATCGCGCCGCCCATGGCGTTGCGGCCATAGAGGGTGCCCTGCGGACCGCGCAGGATTTCGGTGCGCTCGACGAACAGCGGCGACTTGAACAGCTCCGACGACGAGGCGGAATAGAAGCCGTCGGTGTAGGCGGCCACGCCCGGGTCATTGCCGACATAGAAGGTGTTGCGGCCGGCGCCGCGCAGCGACACCCGGTCGGTGCCGGAATAGTTCATGCCCGGCGTGAAGTTCACGAAGTCCTGGATGTTGTTCATCCCGATGACGTCGCGCTGGGTGGAGGTGTAGGCCGAGACGGCCACCGGCACGTCCTGCAGGGCCTGCTCGCGCTTCTCTGCGGTGATCACCAGTTCGTCGATGGTGAAATCGTCAGCGGCGGCGGGCGCGGCGGGGGCGGCGCTCTGGGCGAAGGCGGGGGCGGCGATTGCCGCCAGCGTCAGGGACGAAACCCCGACGGCCAGAATGGTGCGCAGCCGGAAACGGTTGACTGAAGACATGTATCCTCCCGGGCGGCGGGGCTTCGCCCGCGTCCGCCTGCATGTACGAATCTGATGAAGCCAGGGCGCGGGGAGGCGCCGAAGCGCGCGATGTCTCGGTCGCGGGCCCGGCGGCGTCAATGTGCGGCGCCGAGAGGGGGCCGGTTTCGGCCACGCTTTCGTGACGTTGTGGCCGAAGTACCGCAGTTTCAAACCGGATGTACAAAAGTGACCCACGTTCTTTGGTGGGGTTGTTAATTCCCGTGAAAGCTTGAGCATTCTGGCGATTGCGGATTTCAGCCCGTCATACCGTGCCTCGAAATTGGCGCGAATGACGCCTTAGCCTGAGCGATTCCGCCCGGCGGCCAAGAAAAAGGGCGGCGGGTTTCCCCGCCGCCCTGAAAGGCGCCTCCAAGTGGGAGGTGTGTCCTGAATCCAGGTCTTAGAAGAACTTGTACTGCAGCTCGACGCCGTAGGTCCGCGGCGGCGTCAGGCCGAGGTTGAGAGCGCCGTTGGAGAAGTTGTCGCTGGCGATGGCCGGATTGCGGTTCCGGTTCGAGGCGGCGACTGCGGCGTCGTAGCCTTCGGTGTCGGCGACATTCTTCACGTAGCCGATGATCGCGTATCGGCCGTCCTGCGAGTTCCAGTTGGCGCGGAGATCGATCTGATCCCACTGCGGAGACTGGTTGTAGGAGCGCGAGAAGATGTTGGCATAGGCCTTGTCGCGCCACACATAGGTCGCCCCCAGCGTCAGGGTGCCAGGCTCGAAGAAGAAGGAGTAGCTGGCGTTCACCGCGAACTTGTTGCGCGGGGCTTGCGGCAAGTCATTCCCCTTAACGCTGACGGCGCCCGTGTTGATGTTGTCGTTCACGTCAACATAGAGACCGCTCTGGGTGATCGCGGTGTCGTTGAACGAGTAGGAGCCGATCAGCCGCAGCGCTTGGGTCGGCGCCCAGATCGCGTCCAGTTCGACCCCTTGCGAGCGCGATTCCGGAACGTTGATGAACTGGGTCACGTTGGTCGCGCCCACCCGCACGGTCACCGGGGCCTGCAGGTCGGTGTACTTGTAGTGGTAGATCGCAGCGTTGATCTGCAGGGTCGCGAAGTTCTTCTTCAGCCCGACCTCGATCGAGTCGACGAACTCAGGGTCAGCGTAGGGCGCTACCAGACCGCCACCGGCCGACAGACCAAAGGCCTTATAGCCGCGGCTGTAGCGGGCATAGGCCATGGTGTCGGTGTCAGGCTCCCACTGGGCGCCCAGGGTCCCGGTCACCGCGTCGGACTTTCCGCCCAGGTGCCGCACCATGTTGCCGTTGCTGGCGATGGTGTACTGGGTGCAGACCGCCCCGACGCACTTGACGGGGTCGGTGACCCCCTTGGCGCCGGCCGCCGTGGTGGTCGGAGCCAGCGCGGTGGTCAGGTCGAAGGCGCCGTTGCCCAGACCGGCGAGACCGTTCAGGGCGCCGCCCAGACCCAAGGCCGCGCCGACGGCGGGCAGGGCGTTGAGGTTGCCCAGCAGGCTGCCGTAGTTGGCCGCGGTGCCGGGACCAAAGCCGCTGAGGCCCAGGGCCGGATAGAGGCCCGGGAAGCAGACGTCGGAGAAGCAGACCACGCGCCGGTTCTCGACGCCTTCCTTCTCATCCTTGGTGAACCGGAGGCCCGCGGTGAACTTCAGGGTGTCGGTGGCCTTCCAGTCGAGCTGACCGAAGATAGCCTTGCTCTTGGTGGTGAGGTCGTACTCCGAGATGCTGAAGGCGCCGGTCGGGTTCGGCGCCGCGCCCAGGATCGGAGTCTTCATCTGGGGCTGGCTGCTGAAGCCGTTCAGCGTGTTGGTCGCCGTGTAGCTCTCCTCGAACTGGTAGAGACCAAGGATCCACTGCAGCGGAGAGTCTGTGGTCGAAGAGATGTTGATCTCGTTGCTGAAATACTTCGGCTTTTCGAAGTAGTGATAGGTCGCCGTCGCATCCACGGTCAGAGGACCGCAGTTGACGGTAGACGCGCCGAGGCTGAACAGCAGGCCAACGGTGCCGCAGATCGACCCAGGCTGCAGGGGGATCTGATAGGATTTGACGTTGGAGTTATCCAGGTCGCCGGTGGTGTTGTAGGCGTAGTTCTGGATGCCGCCGATGTACTTCACGTCGAAGGTCGGCGCATGATAGGCGAAGGTCGTCGTCAGCAGATGGACATCTGTCAGGCCCACGAAGATCGGCGTGTTGGTGTTGATCTTGTGAGAGTCGGCGATCGCCGGGTTGATCTTGGTCGTGCCGCCGTTGAACTGTTGCAGGCTGCCGGGGACGATGCCGTTGACGCCGGTTTCCGGGCTGTAGCCGTGGACCGGGTTGTAGATGACTGAGAAGTTCGGATCCTGGCGACCGGTCTCATAGGGGTCCGCAAGATAGCCCGAGCGCGCGCCGGGGCCGCCGCGGTTGTCCCAATGCAGGGTGCCGTACTTGACCCAGAACTCGGCGTTCTCGCCCAGTTGCCCCTGAAGCTGAGCCTCCAAGGCGTACTCGTCGCGGACCGAGCCTTCGGTCGGCATGTTGGCGTTGACGTTCTCGTAGTAGCCCTTGGTCTGATCGAGCTTGTAGCCCGACAGGCGATACTGGAGGTGGTCGGTGATCGGTCCGGACATCGCGCCCTGGAAGTTGGTCACGCCGTAGTTTTCCACGACGGCGCGGACCTCGGCGTAGGCTTCCTCGGTGGGGCGCCGGGAGATGATGTTCACCGTGCCGCCGATGGAGTTGCGGCCGTACAGGGTGCCCTGTGGGCCCCGCAGCACTTCAACCCGGTCCACCATCAGCGGCGGCGCGCCGGCGAACACGGTGGAGGTCGAGAAGAGGCCGTCGATATAGATGGCGATGGCGCCGTCGACGGAGTGAATGTTGGTCAGGCGGCCGACGCCGCGCATGCTCGCGCGGTCATTCACCGAGGAGTAGACGAACCCAGGCGTGAAGTTCGTCAGGTCCTGGACGGTGTTGATCCCCACCAGGTCGCGCTGCTTGCTGGTGAAGGCCGAAATGGCGACGGGAACGTCTTGGAGGCTTTGTTCGCGCTTTTCAGCAGTGACAACCAGCTCTTCGATGGTCGTAGTGGCCCCCGCTTGGGCGAAGGCGGGCGAGCTCATCGCGGTCAGGGCCGCGGCGCTCGCGCCGACAACCAGCAGGCTCCGCAGGTGCAGAGTTTTGGACATTCAATTTCCTCCCATGACAGCCGGACTTTCTACGCCGGTCCGGTCTGTCAGCATTCGCCACGCAAAGATCTGGTCTGGAACACGCGGCGGCTGTCCCAGCGAACGTTACGGTCACGCCGCGATCTAGAGTCTGTCAACGGACAGCGGTATATGAACGCCGTTCACTCAGACGTTTTTTGGCCATCATGTGGCGCAAATACCAAGCTCTCAAAAGCTTCCCTAAGGGCGCCCGCCCCTGATTTCGCAAGGGATGGGCGAGTTGGGGATCGCCTCAACGGCGAACCCGCCCCGCCACCTCTCGCAGCCCCGCCACACCCTGGCGCGGCGCGGCGTCGCGCAAGCCTTCCGATTTGGCCCCGTCTGACGCATATGAGGACCATGAGCCAACCCTCCCGCGCCCTCGTGCTGTTCTCCGGCGGCCAGGACTCCAGCGTGTGCCTGGCCTGGGCCCTGGAGCGCCATGACCATGTCGAGACCGTCGGCTTCGACTATGGCCAGCGCCACGCCGTGGAGATGGCCCAGCGCCAGGTGGTCCGCGCCGGCATCGTCGAGCGCTTTCCCCAGTGGGCCGGCAAGCTCGGCTGCGACCACGTCCTCGACCTGACCGGGTTCGGCGCGGTCGGCGAGACCGCCATGACCACGCAGCGCGCTTTCGAGATCACCGAGAAGGGCCTGCCCAACACCTTCGTCCCTGGCCGCAACCTGGTGTTCCTGACCTATGCCGCGGCGCTGGCCGACCGCCGCAACGCCGGCTTCCTGGTGGGCGGCATGTGCGAGACCGACTTCTCCGGCTATCCCGACTGCCGCCGCGACACCCTCGACGCGCTGCAGACCGCCCTGAACATGGGCATGGCCCAGGACTTCGTCATCGAGACCCCGCTGATGAAGCTGACCAAGGCGCAAACCTGGGCGTTGTCGAAGACCCTCGGCGGCGAGGCCCTGGTGGAGCTGATCGTCGCCGACAGCCACACCTGCTACCGCGGCGAACGCGGCGAGCTGCACGCCTGGGGCCACGGCTGCGGCGATTGCCCGGCCTGCGACCTGCGGGTGAAGGGCTGGAACGAGTGGGTCGCCGCCGGGCGTCCGGAGCTGGCCCTGTGAGCTATTCGGTCAAGGAGATCTTCCTGACCCTGCAGGGGGAGGGAGGACAGGCCGGCCGTCCCGCCGTCTTCTGCCGCTTTTCCGGCTGCAACCTGTGGAGCGGCCGCGAGCAGGACCGGGCCACCGCCGTCTGCAGCTTCTGCGACACCGACTTCGTGGGCATGGACGGGGAGGGCGGCGGCCGCTTTCCCACCGCCGACGCCCTGGCCGACGCCGTGGCCGCCAAGTGGACCGGCGGCCCCGACAACCGTCTGGTGGTCTGCACCGGCGGCGAGCCCCTGCTGCAGCTGGACCCCGTCCTGATCGACGCCCTGCATGCGCGCGGCTTCACCATCGCGCTGGAGACCAACGGCACCCTGGCGGCGCCGGCCGGGATCGACTGGATCTGCGTCAGTCCCAAGGCCGCCGCCCCCGTCGTGCAGCGCACGGGCCAGGAGCTGAAGCTGGTCTTTCCGCAGGTGAACGTCGATCCGGCTGCTTTCGAAGGCTGGGATTTCGAGCGCTTTCTCCTTCAACCTATGGACGGGCCCGCCAGAGTGGAAAACACCCAGGCGGCGATCGCCTATTGCCTCGCCCACCCCCAGTGGCGTTTAAGCGTCCAAACCCACAAATATCTCGGCATTCCCTAAGCCGCGCCTGCGCTTAGCGAGCCAAAGACAGCGAATGACCACCCCGATTTTCGAGATCACCAAGGCCGCGACCTTCGACGCGGCGCACTATTTTGAGGATGGGCCCGAGCACCGGCCCTATTCGCGCCTGCACGGCCACTCCTTCAAGGTGGAGGCCACCGTGCGTGGGACCCCGCAGGAGCCGGTGGGCTGGGTCGCCGACCTGGCCGACCTGGACGCCGCCCTGCGCGCCGTCGCCGCCGAGCTGGATCACGGCCTGCTCAACGAGAAGCCGGGCCTCGAACGCCCGACCCTCGAACACCTCTGCCTCTATTTCGCCGAGCGCCTGAAGGCCCCGTTCCCGGGCCTGTGCCGCATCGTGGTCTCGCGGCCGACCATCAGCGAGAGCTGCTCGATGGCGGTGGACTAAGCCCTTCGACTGCAACCCTCACGGGTTGACGTGGCCGCTTCCTGAGCTCTAAGCCGCCCGGTGAAGCTTCCGGGGGGAACGTCGATGCGCAAATGGTTCGGGACGGCATGCGCCGCGCTGCTTGGCCTTGGCCTGGCGGGCCAGGCTCTGGCCGCCGACGAGACTTCGGTCGATGAGCTGATCGTCACCGGCACGCGGGTCACCGGCCTGCGGGCCAGCGACAGCGCCGCCCCGATCCAGGTGGTCAGCCAGGCGGTCCTTGAGCGCGTCGGCGCCACCGACTTCGTCAATGCGCTGGCCCTCATGGTTCCGTCCTTCACCGCCCAGGCGGTGGGCGGCGACATGGCCAATGAGACCCTCTCGGCGCGCCTGCGGGGGCTCAGCCCCAACCACGCCCTGGTGCTGATCAACGGCAAGCGCCGGCACGGCACCTCAAACCTGGCGATCCTGTCGGGCGCCTATCAGGGCGGCGCGGCGGCCGACCTGAACTTCATTCCGCCCGCGGCCATCGCGCGGATCGAGGTGCTGCAGGACGGGGCGGCGGCGCAGTACGGCTCCGACGCCATCGCCGGCGTCATCAATATCATCCTCAAGCAGGATGTGGACGGCGGCGGCGCCGATGTCATGGTCGGCCAGTATTTCGAGGGCGACGGGGACACCGGCGAGGTCTCTCTGAACGCCGGCTTCGCCCCCGCCGACGGCGCCTTCGTCAATGTGACCGCCCTGTCGCGCTACCACAGCTATTCCAACCGCGGCGGGCCCGATCAGCGGGTGGAGCAGGCGATCGCGTCCGGCGCCCATCCGGACTGGAAAAACCTGTCCGGCTATCCGCAGCTCAACAAGATCTTCGGCGACGCGCGCTATCAGCTGAACCTGGTCACCGTGAACGCAGGCGCGGACCTGGGCGGCGATATGCGCGCCTACGCCACCGCCACCTATGGGGCCAAGTACGGCGGCGGCTGGGCCAACTTCCGCCTGCCAACCCGGCTGCCCGCCCTCTATCCCCTGGGCTTCAACCCGATCGACACCACCAAGGAGCAGGACTACGCCCTGACCGGCGGGATCGCCGGCGCGGCCGCCGGCTGGACCTGGGACCTGTCGAGCACCTGGGGCCGCGACGATATCGCGGTCAACATCACCAACTCCGCCAATGTCGACCTCTACAAGGACACCGGAAAGACGCCCTCGGCTTTCCACGCCGGCGATTTCATCGCCACCCAGTGGACCACCACCCTCGACCTCGCCCGCCCATTCCGGCTGCTGGCGCGGCCGGCGACCTTCGCGCTCGGGGCTGAGCGCCGGGCGGAGATCTATGAGATCAAGGCCGGCGATCCGGCCTCGCGCTACAAGGCGGGCTCGCAGTCCTATCCCGGCTTCGCCCTGACCGACGCCGGCGAGCACAGCCGCGACAACTGGGCGGTCTACGCCGACCTGGCCTTCGCGCCGGCGCCCGACACGACCCTCGATGTGGCCTTGCGCCACGAGCGGTTCAGCGACTTCGGGTCCACCACCGTCGGCAAGCTCACCGGCCGCTGGGACGTGACGCCCGCCTTCGCCCTCCGCGGCACCGCCAGCACCGGCTTCCGGGCCCCGACCTTGGCGGAGAGCTACTACTCGGCCACCAACGTCCAGCCGAACTCCGCCTTCGTCCAACTGCCGCCCAATGCGCCTGCCGCCGCCCTGATCGGCATCGACAGGCTGAAGCCGGAGACGTCGGTGAACTTGAGCGCAGGCGTCCTGGTCCGCCCCGGCGGCGGCGTGGTGGTCACCCTCGACGCCTACCAGATCGAGGTCGAGGACCGCGTCGTGGGCTCGGGCACCCTCTACGGCTACTACAACGGCGTGGTCCAGTCGGCGGCGGTCAACGCCGCCATCGCCGCCAACGGCAACGTGCTGGAGCCCGTGCCCTTCAGTGGCGTCAATGTCTTCTCCAACGGGGTGGATACCCGCACCCGCGGCGCCGACCTGGTGGTCACCTGGTCGAACAGTTACGGCGCGCCCGGCCGCATCGATTGGACCGTGGCCGCCAACTACAACCAGACCAAGGTCACCGGCGTGCGGGCCACGCCCGTGCAACTGGCCGCGTCGGGCCAGAGCCTGTTCGACAAGGTCGCGCTCTCCACCCTGGAGACCGCCTCACCGAAGATGAAGCTGGTGGCGGGCGCGCTTTGGCAGGCTGGAGGCTGGAGCGTTGACCTGCGCGAGACCTGGTACGGCCAGACCTCGCGCTTCTCCGATCCGGGCGATGGCCGCTACTATCTCGACAAGGCCGGCGCCAAGCTGATCACCGACCTGGTGGTGGGCTACGACCTGACCAAGCAGGTGAGTCTGAAGTTCGGGGCCAACAACCTCTTCGACGTCCATCCCAACCGGGTGAACGCCGCCGGCCTCGCCGCCAGCGCCGCGGCGGGCAACCCCGCCGTGGAGGTCTACCCGGCCTTCTCGCCCTTCGGCATCAACGGCGGCTTCTACTACGCCCGGGTCGGCTACCGGTTCTGAGGCGCGATCAGCGCCGCTTGCGGTCCTTGCCTTCGTCGTCCTTCTTGCTGTCGCCGGGGATGATCGCACGGCCCGCCATGCCCACGCCCTTGGCGGTCATGCCGACGGCCGCGCCGGTGACGCCCACGGCGGTGCCGATGACCGCGCCGGCGGCCATGGCGATGCAGCCGGACTGCGAGACGCCGAGCGCGGCGATCAGAGCCGCGGTGGCGGCGGTGCGGGCGATGGTCATGGCGGGGTCCCCGGGTGGTCGCTCAGGGTTAACCCACAATCGATACCAAAACGTGGCGAGGATCGCCCTGCGGCCTTCTAGCGCTTGGTGGGCAGGCGCGCCTGCGGCCCCGCGGCCTGGCGGTCGGCGGCGCGACGCAGGGGCCCCTCGTACTTGGGGTCCACCTTGCGGCGGCGGTCGGGGCCGAAGTAGTCGTCGGTCCGCACATAGGGGCGCGGATGGTCGACGACCTTCTGCAGCCGGTCCAGCACACCGCGGGTGGTCAGCGGCTTGGCCAGGAACTCGTTGATGCCCACGTCGCGGGCCTCGCTGATCCGGCGCATGGTCGAGTGGCCGGTGATCATGATCACCGGGATCATCGGGTTGGGGCTGTCGGGGGAATTGCGCAGCAGGCGCACGAAATCGAGGCCGTCCAGCGGCTCCATGGCCAGGTCGGTCAGGACGATGTCGATGGGATGGGCGCGCATCTGCTGCAGGGCCTCGGCCCCGTCGCCGGCCTCGTAGATGTTCTGCAGTCCCACGGCGCGCAGGATTTCGGACAGCATCATCCGCATGTGGTGGTTGTCGTCGACAACCAGGATCTTGAGGACTTCAAGCCGCACGGGGTTGGGGTTCGCCCTACAATCTAACCTAGAAAAATAGACGCTGCGGCGGTTGGAGGTGTCTGGACCGGCGGCGCGGCAGGCGCTCAGATACCGGCGTCGAACCTGTTCGGTCAACGGGCAATAACGCTGTGCGATCAAATCGATCTGCGCGCCGCAATGTGAAGCTTGGCTTCGCGGCCAAGCTAAGCGTCAGCGGTCTGCTACTTTACCGGGCAAGTGGGCGCCGCCACCCGTCTGGGCCCGGTGCCGCAGGAAGGCGTCGGCCAGGACGCAGGCGGTCATCGCCTCCACCACCGGCACGGCGCGCAGGCCCACGCAGGGGTCGTGGCGACCCTTGGTGCGCAGATCGATCTCCTCGCCGGCCTCATTGATCGACTGGCGCAGGGAGAGGATCGAAGAGGTCGGTTTGAACGCCACACGCGCCACGACCGACTGTCCGGTGGAGATGCCCCCCAGGACGCCGCCGGCGCTGTTGGACAGGAACATCGGGCCGTCGTTGCCCATGCGCATCTCGTCGGCGTTCTCCTCGCCGGAGAAGGCCGCCGAGGCGAAGCCCGCGCCCACCTCCACGCCCTTGGCGGCGTTGATGGACATCAGGGCCCCGGCCAGTTCGGCGTCCAGCTTGCCATAGATCGGCGCGCCCCAGCCGGCGGGCACGCCCACAGCTTCCACCTCGACGATGGCGCCGGTCGACGAGCCGGCCTTGCGCACGGTCTCAAGGTGCTCTTCCCAGACGCTGACCATCGCGGGATCCGGGCACCAGAACGGGTTCTCGGTGGTCTGGTCCCAGTCGAAGCGATTGCGGTCGATGGCGTGGGGCCCGATCTGCACCACGGCGCCGCGGATCGTCACGCCGCCGAGGATCTTGCGGGCCACGGCGCCGGCGGCGACCCGGGCGGCGGTCTCCCGGGCCGAGGCCCGGCCGCCGCCGCGATAATCGCGCACCCCGTACTTGGCGAAATAGGCGTAGTCGGCGTGGCCGGGGCGGAAGGCCTGGGCGATCTCACCATAGTCGCGGCTGCGCTGGTCGACGTTCTCGATGATCATCGAGATCGGCGTGCCGGTGGTGACCTGGCCGTCGGTGCGCTCGTCGGCGAACACGCCCGACAGGATCTTCACCGCGTCCGGCTCCTGGCGCTGGGTGACGAACTTGCCCTGGCCAGGGCGGCGCTTGTCGAGCCAGACCTGGACCTCTTCGGCGGTGAGCTGGATGTTTGGCGGACAGCCGTCGACGACGCAGCCCAGGGCCGGACCATGGCTCTCGCCCCAGGTGGTCACGCGGAACAGATGGCCGAAGCTGTTGTGCGACATGGCCGCGCTTCTAACCGCGCAGAGTTGGGATGGCTAGGGCGTGACAGCCTGAAGTGGCCACCGGTTCCGGCGCCCGTCACGCCCTAAACTCCAAGTGTTAGAGCCTTCTCATCCGTTTCGAAGTCGAAACGGGAAGGCTCTACGCCGCCCAGGCCGCGGCGAACCGACGGAGCTGGGCGCGGGCGGCAGAATCGCTCGTGACGCTGTCGGCGGCCAGGCGCAGGAACAGGTGGCCCTGGCGGTGGCGGCCCCGCGACGGCAGACCCTGGCCCACCAGCCGGATCAGGCCGCGTTCTCCCGCCTTCTTGGTCAGCCAGACGACACGGCGGCCCAGCGGGGTCTCCACCCCGATGCGGCCGCCCTCGGCCAGCAGGCGCGGCTCGATCTTCACGGTGATCCACAGATCGTCGCCGCGCACCATCATCTCGCCGTCGCCACGGATGGCGACCTCGAGTTCGGCGTTCCCGGCCCGGACGGTGTCGCCAGCCCGCATGCCGGGGGGCAGGTCGATCTTCACCCGGCGGCCGTCGGGCAGCCGGTGCTCCACCTTCCCGCCGGTCATGGCGATCAGCGGCGGCACGGCAAGGGTGGGGGAGGCGGCCATCGGCCGGGCGACGGTGGCCGGCGGCTGGCTGACCCGATCCCGCGGAGCCGGGGCGGTCTGCAGGATGTGATAGGCCTCGACGACTTCGCGGAAGCGCTCGGCGTCACCCCCCTTGCGGTCGGGGTGCGCGCGCTTGGCGGCCTCGCGGAAGGCGCGGCGCAGCTCGGCGGGACCGGCGAGGGGGCCTGCCCCCAGCACCTCGCGCGCCCGTTTCGCGCTCATCGTCGTGGAGGTCTCACCAGCCATCGCGCACAGTCTTAGGAAGACGCGGTCAATGGGGGGTTAAGCCCCTGACGCTTGAGCGACCTCTGCGCTATATGCGGAACCATGAGTGACAAGCCCGCCATCCCCGCCTCGCCCACCGAGGACGACTACGTCCGCAGCGTCACGGAGGCCGCACCGCTTCCGCTGCTGTCGGAGGAGGACCCCATGGCCCTGTTCTCCGCCTGGCTGGCGGAGGCCGTGGTCAAGGAGCCCAACGACGCCAACGCCATGGCGCTCGCCACCGCCGACGCGGCCGGCCTGCCCGACGTGCGGATGGTGCTGCTGAAGGACGCCGACGAGCGCGGCTTCGTCTTCTATTCCAACGAACAGAGCGCCAAGGGCCTGGAGCTGGCGGCCAACCCTCAGGCCGGGCTGCTGTTCCACTGGAAGTCCCTGCGCCGCCAGGTCCGGGTGCGTGGGCCCGTCTCCCACGTCAGCGAGGCCGAGGCCGACGCCTATTGGGCCACCCGCGCCAAGCCCGCCCAGATCGGCGGCTGGGCCTCCCAGCAGTCGCAGGCCCTGCCCGACCGCCTGGCCCTGGAAAAGCGCATCGCCGAGTACGGCCTGAAGTTCGGCCTCGGCAAGGTTCCGCGCCCGCCCCACTGGCGCGGCTTCCGCATCACCCCCCACGTCATCGAGTTCTGGCGCGACCGCCCCTTCCGCCTGCACGAACGGCTGGTGTTCGTGCGCGAGGGCTCGGGCTGGACCACCCAGCGGCTCTATCCTTGACCGATCCGCAGGAAGCCGAGGTCGCCGCCTGGTTCGAGGCCAAGGCCGACCGCGCCATCGAGACCGCCTGCGCCCGGGTCTATCTGGCCGGCGAGCAGGCCTTCAAGGTCAAGCGCCGGGTGGAGCTGGGCTATCTCGACTACTCCACCCTCGACCTGCGCCACTGGGCCCTGGAGCGCGAACTGAGCTTCAACCGCGCCGCGGCCTCGGACATCTACCGCGCGGTCCGGAAGGTCACGCGGACCAGCGACGGTGGCCTGGAACTGGACGGCGCCGGCGAGACGGTCGAGTTCGCCCTGGAGATGCGCCGCTTCGATGAGCATGCGGTGCTGGCCGCCCAGCCCTGGGCCGTGGACGGCCAACTCGCCGACGCGCTGGGCCGCACGGTGGCCGGCTTCCATGCGCAGGCGCCGGTGCGCCCCAACGGCGGTGGCGGCAAGGCGCTGAAATACACCATCGACTCCAACGCCCAGCTGCTGCGGGGCCTGGCCGCCCGTCTGGGGACCGAGCGCGTCGAGCAGGCGGTCATCGCCACCGACGCCGAGTACCACCGCCTGGAGCCCCTGCTGGAGGCCCGCAAGGCGGCGGGCTTCGGCCGCCACTGCCACGGCGACCTGCACCTGGGGAATATCCTGTTGGAGGACGGCCGCCCGATCCTGTTCGACTGCATCGAGTTCAACGACGTGCTGTCGGAGATCGACGTCCAGTACGACCTGGCCTTCCTGCTGATGGATCTGCAGTTCCGCCGGCGCTCCGACGCGGCGGTCCGCGCGCTGTCGGCCTATTTCGACCAGGCCGCCCGGGGCTGGGGCGACGAGCTACGGGCCGGCATGGCCGCCTTGCCGCTTATGCTCTCGGTTCGCGCCGCCGTCCGGTCCCACGTCTGCGCCTATAGCGGCGACGATGCGGGGGCCGTGGCCTATCTCGACGCCGCCATCGCCCACCTGATCCCGGTGGCGCCCTGCCTGGCGGCGGTCGGCGGACTCTCGGGAACCGGCAAGTCCACCTTCGCGCGCCTGATCGCCCCCGGCCTCGGCGCCTCGCCCGGCGCGGTGGTGCTGCGTACCGACGAGGTCCGCAAGCGCCTGCTCGGCGTCGCGCCGGACGCCAAGCTCAGCTCCGCCGTCTATTCCCCGGCCTTCTACCAGGAGGTCTACGACACGATGTTCGCCGACGCCCGCGCCCTGCTGGCCGCCGGCCGTGCGGTGGTCCTGGACGCCACCTTCATCGCGCCGGGCCTGCGCGCCCGCGCCGAGGCTCTGGCCGCCGAGATGGGGGTCACCTTCCACGGCGTCTGGCTGGAGGCCGCGCCCGAGATCCTCGCCGCCCGTATCGAGGGCCGCACCGGCGACGCGTCGGATGCGACTCAAGCCACCCTCCAGATGCAGCTCGACCGCGATGTCGGCGAGGTGACCTGGACCCACGTCGACGCCTCCGGCCCGGCTGAGGACTCCACGGAAGCCTGGTCGATCCGCTACGCGCGCGGCTGACCGACCGACCGCGGGCTGGACATAGTGGGAGTTCGTCTCACCTCCATCCGGGTTCACGCTCTGTTAGGCACTGCGCCCCAGGGTCCGATCTTGCAATTCGGAGATCGGTGTTATGGGCGCGCAACTACAGACCGCCGAGGTGTTGGAGGCCAGCGTGTCCAGCATGGTGGGGGTCCTGGCCTGGGAGATCGAACTGGCCGGCGCCCGCTGCATGAAGCTCGACGTCCTGATCGGTCAACTGATGACCATCCTGCCGCCGGAGCACCGCGAGAAGCTGGTGGAGGGCATGCACACGGTCGATCTGCTGGGCCAGCAGCTCACCAGCCTCTCGACCTTCGCCCGCCACCTCAGCGCCGGAATCCCCGAGGAGGTGACCGCCTCCGTGGAGGACGCGCTGGGTGGGATGACCCTCGGCGCCCTGGCCGACCGCATGTTCAGCGCCCTCGGCGGTGAGGAGAAGGGCATCAATGACGGCGACGAGGCGGGCGACCTTGACCTGTTCTGACGCCGCCGGCGCGATGCGAAACGGGGACGCCCGATGAACCTTGAGAGCCAGGGCCGCAGAATCCTGATCTGCGACGTCGACCGCACCGTGCTGGAGCTGCTGCAGATTCGTTTCGACCTCGCCGGCTGCCATACCTTTGTCGCCCGCACGGGCCCCGCCGCCCTGGAGACCATCAAGACAGCCCGCCCGGCCGCCATAGTCCTGGAGCTGAACCTGCCGGAGATGGACGGCTTCGACGTGCTGCGCGCCCTCAACCCGCGGGGCGACGGTATCCATTTTCCCGTGCTGGTGATGGGCAAGAAGCTGTCTGCCGAGGACATCCAGCGGGCGGTGAAGCTCGGCGCCCGCGATTGCCTGATCAAGCCTTTCAGCGGCGCCGATATGCTGGAGCGTGTCGCCCGTCAGTTCCGCCGTCACGCCCCGGCCACCCCACTGCCTAGCGCGCAGGTCGCCCGCACCGCGATGGTCTAAGGGCTGGGGAGCGCTCAGCTCGCCAGACAACCTCCGCTTCCCTTCGCGGTGAAGCTGCGGTCATTGTGAGCGGTGAACATCCTCTTCATCACCCTCGATCAGTTCCGCGGCGACGCGCTCGCCTGCGCCGGTCACCCGATCGTGCGGACCCCGCACCTGGACCGGCTGGCCCGCGAGGGCGTGCGGTTCGCCCGCCACTACAGCCAGGCCGCGCCCTGCAGTCCGGGCCGCGCCAGCCTCTACACAGGGACCTACCAGCTCAATCACCGGGTGGTGGCCAACGGCACGCCGCTGGACCGGCGCTTCGACAACCTCGCCAAGGCCGCCCGGCGGGCGGGCTACACGCCGACCCTGTTCGGCTACACCGACCAGGCGGTGGACCCCCGCGACACGACCGGCCTCGACGACCCGCGCTTCAAGTCCTGGGAGGGCGTGTTGCCGGGCTTCGAGGTGGGCCTCAACTTCGCCACCCACAATCCCGGCGTCTGGATCGACTGGCTGCGGAGCCTCGGCCACGAGGTTCCCGACGACTATGAGGGCGCGGTGGGCGGCGAGCCCGGCCGCCCCGCCGAGCACAGCCTGTCGGCCTACCACACCGACGTCCTGCTGGACTGGATCGAGGCCCAGGACGGCCCCTGGTTCGCCCACCTGTCCCAGCTTCGTCCCCACCCGCCCTACGGCGCGGCGGGTCACTTCGCGACGATGTACGATCCCGCCGACATGGCCCCGCCCATCGCGCCCTCGGACGACCGCCACCGCCTGCATGACGGCCTGCTGCGGGCGATGGGCGCGCCGGAGGACGCCACCGAGATGGCCCAGCTCCAGGCCCAGTATTTCGGCATGGTCAGCGAGGTCGATCACCAGCTTGGCCGCCTCTGGGCCGCCCTGGAGGCCTCGGGCCAGTGGCAGGACACCTTCATCGTCGTCACCGCCGACCACGGCGAGCAACTGGGCGACCACGGCCTGATCCAGAAGTCGGGCTTCTTCGAGGAGAGCTATCATATCCTGGGCATCGTGCGGGATCCGCGCGCGCCGCAGGCCCACGGCACGGTGGTCGACCGCTTCACCGAGAACGTCGATGTCCTGCCCACCCTCTGCGAGGCCATGGGTGTTCCGGTCCCCGACCAGTGCGACGGCCTGCCGCTGACGCCCTTCCTCGCGGGCGAGGACCCGCCGCAGTGGCGCGCCGCCGCCCACTGGGAGTTCGACTGGCGTGGCTCCAACATCGCCAAGGGCCCGCAGGCCTGGCCCTGGGACCGGCGGCTGGAACAGCAGAACCTGGCCGTGCTGCGTTCCGACACCGCCGCCTATGTCCAGTTCGGCGACGGCGCCTGGCTGTGTTTCGACCTGGCCGCCGACCCCACCTGGCGGACGCCTGTCACCGACACCAGTGTCGTGCTGTCACACGCCCAGGCCATGCTCACCTGGCGCGCGCAGCACACCGACCGCACCCTGACCGGCCTGCTGATCGACAACGGCGGCACAGGGCGTTGGCCGGCCGTGCACGCCTGACGCAAACAGTAACCAAACCCTTCGCGTCTGGGGCGCGCGGCGTTGCGTCCGGGCCCTGTGGAAACTAGCTTGTCGCGCGGCCCCCTAGAGGCCCAGTGGAGGACGCTTTTCGATGCAAGGCAGGATGCAGGACTGGCCGCTGACGGTCGATCGGATCATCGACCACGCCAAGTCCTGGCACGGTGACCGCGAGATCGTCTCGCGCTCCGTCGAGGGCCCCATGGTGCGCACCACCTATGCGCAGGTCCATGCGCGGGCCAAGCGCGTCTCCAATGTCCTGCGGGGTCTGAACATCCAGCCCGGCGACCGCGTCGCGACCCTGGCCTGGAACACCGCCCGCCACATCGAGGCCTGGTACGGGATCATGGGCATGGGGGCTGTGTGCCACACCCTCAACCCGCGGCTGTTCGCCGAGCAGCTCGTCTACATCATCAACCATGCTGAAGATAAGATCATCTTCACCGACCTGACCTTCCTGCCGATCCTGGCCGGAATCCGCGATCAGATCCCCACCGTCCAGCACATCATCGTCTTCACCGACGACGCCCACATGACCGCCGACCTGCCCGGCGCCCATTCCTATGAGAGCCTGCTGAGCCAGGTGTCGGAGGACGCCGTCTGGGGTGGCTTCGACGAGAATTCGCCGGCCGGCCTCTGCTACACCTCCGGCACCACGGGCAATCCGAAGGGGGTGCTCTACACCCACCGTTCGAACTTCCTGCACACCCTGGTCACCATGGGCGCCGACGTGCTCGGCATCGGCGCGCTCGACACCGTCCTGCCGGTGGTGCCGATGTTCCACGCCAACGCCTGGGGCGTGGCCTTCTCCGCGCCCGCCGTGGGCGCCAAGCTGGTGATGCCGGGCTCGAAGCTGGACGGCGCCTCCATCCACGAACTGCTGGAGAGCGAACAGGTCACCTTCTCGGCCGCCGTGCCCACGGTCTGGCAGATGCTGCTGACCCACCTGCGCGACACCAACGGCACGCTGAGCAGCCTCAAGCGCGTGGTCATCGGCGGATCGGCCGTGCCCGAGGCCATCGTGCGCGCCTTCCGCGACGACTACGGCGTGGCCGTCACCCACGCCTGGGGCATGACCGAGACCTCGCCCCTGGGCACCCAGGCCACCCCCAACCACAAGATCGCCGCCATGAGCGACGAGGACCAGCTCCGCTTTCAGCTCAAGCAGGGCCGTCCGCCGTTGGGCATCGACCTGCGCCTCACCGACGACGCCGGCCACGACCTGCCCCGCGACGGCCACACCTTCGGCAAGCTGCTGGTGAAGGGCCCGTTCGTGGTGGGGGAGTACTTCAAGGGCGACGGCGGACACATCCTCGACGACCAGGGCTTCTTCGACACCGGCGACGTCGCCACCCTGGACGAGCACGGCTTCATGCAGATCACCGACCGCGCCAAGGACGTCATCAAGTCCGGCGGCGAGTGGATCAGCACCATCGAGATCGAGAACATCGCCGCCGGCCACCCCAAGGCCGAACTGGCCGCCGTCATCGGCATGCCGCACCCCAAGTGGGACGAGCGCCCCCTGCTGCTGGTCAAGCTGCGTCCCGGCCAGACGGCGACCAAGGAAGAGTTCCTGGCGTTCCTGGAAGGCAAGATCGCCAAGTGGTGGACGCCCGACGACGTGGTCTTCGTCGATGACATCCCGCTGGGCGCCACCGGCAAGATCGACAAGAAGCTGATCCGCACGCGGATGGCCGACTATGTCCTGCCCACCGCCGTCGCGGCGGCGGCCTCGGCCATCGCACTGGCCGCCCCGCACGAGCCCAAGATCTACGCGCCCGAGCCGGAGACTCATCCGGAGCCCGTCGCCGAGGCTCATCCGCAACCCGTGGCGGAGACCCATGCCGAGCCGGAGGCCGACCACACCGGCTGGTCGCCGGCCGCCAAGCCGACCCAGGAAGAGACCTATTCCGGCCTGACCGTGGTGACACCCACGCTCACCGACACCCCGGCCGTGGGGGCCGCGGCGGAGCCCCTGGTCCCTTTCCACGCTGAGCCGCCGGTCGAGACCCACGCCGCCGAGACCGCCGCGCCCCTGACCCTAGCCACGGCGTCCGCGGCCGACGAGCCCCTGTCGTTCGCCCGCCCCAAGCCCGCCAAGCGCAAGGGCGGCGGGTTCGCGAGCTTCTATCTGAACCTCGCCACCCTGGTGGCCCTGGCGCCGGCCGTCATGGTGGGCGCCGGCATGCTGGGCACCCGCTACGGCCTGATGGACTGGAAGACCGGCCTGGGGGTCATCGCCCTGGAATGGGCGCCCAAGGTGGCCCTGATCGCCGTGGCCGCCGGCCTGCTGGGGATCATCATCGCCCTGTTCTCAGGATTCGGCCGCTACTGGGCCCGCGCCCTGATGGTGCTGATCCTCTGCGGCGCGACCTTCGGGGCCTATATCTGGGCCCGCCAGGCCCAGGTGACCAATCCGCCGATCAACGATGTCTCCACCGACTGGACCATGCCCCTGACCTTCTCGCAGAAGATGATGCGCGAGCGGGGGCCTGAGGCGATCATGGTGGAGGCCGACCCCATCCGGCCGCTGGATTCCGCCCCCTATGCCGGCCGCCGCATCGCCGACATCAACGCCGAGACCTGCGCCCAGGCGCGCCCCCTGCTGCTGTCGGCCGCCCCGGGCGCCGCCTACGCCAAGGCCAAGGCCGCCGTCGAGCAGGCGGGCCTGACTCTGGTCACCGACGATCCGGCATCGGGCCGCATCGAGGCCACCGGCCGCAGCACCGCTTTCGGATTCAAGAACGACGTGGTGGTCCGCCTGCTGCCGGCCCCCCAGGGGACCCGCATCGACGTCCGCGCCATCAGCCGCGTCCCCGTCGCCGACTCCGGCGCCAACTGCGCCCGGGTGACGGAGCTCATCGGCGCGATGCGGAGCTGATTTTCTGGGCGTTGGGGCTGGGTTCACTAGCGTGGCCAAAGCCACAGGAGCGTCACTCGGCTGAAGTGAGTGACCCTTCGGGATTCGCAAATCTAGGATGATCTTGTCTCGATATTGGGTAGGAATATATCGCCAAGGGAGATCGAATGTCGTTCGAAGAAAAGAGGCAAAGAATTCGGAAATTCAGAAGGGCCCTGAGAGTATCTCTCGTATCTTCATTTTCGATATTAATGCTTGTAGCGATTGTCTCACATTATTTAGATAACACGATAGTGCAGGTTTTCGCTGTGATTCTTTTCTTTGTATCGGGGTGTTCTCTGTTAGGAATATTGCTTATGCGTGCCGCGGAGGAGTTTTCAGACCGAAGCTAAGCCCTCCCATCTTTCGGTGCATTGAGCGATCTCGTTAGGATAGGGGTCGCGTTACGAAAAATATCCGCTAGGGACTAGCAACCTAGCCCGCATGTTGCGGTAATGTTGGTGACGGCACGCTCGATTTCGTCAGATCTCGGCTTCGGTGTGGACCTCCCTCGATGCGACATCCAAGCCTCACTCACGCCTCACTCACGCCGCCCGGTACTCGCTGTCCGGCCCGGGCTCTCCGTCCGTCGTCACCATCCCCCGCCGCACCAGGTCGATCATGTGGCCCAGCACCGAGCGGGCGGCGGCCGGGTGCAGCCGCGGATCGACGTCGGCATAGAGCACCGGCACCATCTCGCGGATCTTGCCGTGGCCTTCGGTCACCGCCTTCAGCACCTGGGCCTCGCGAGCCCGGCGGTGGGCGATATAGGCGTCGATGAAGGGGGTGACATCGGTGATCGGCGGGCCGTGGGTCGGCCACAGCACCGAGAACTCGCGGGCCTTCACCTTGTCCAGGCTGTCCATGTAGTCGGTCATGTCGCCGTCCGGCGGCGTGATCACCGTCGTCGACCAGCCCATGATGTGGTCGCCGGAGAACAGGGCGTTCTCCTCCCTTAGCGCGTAGCAGATGTGGTTGGAGGTATGGCCCGGGGTGGCGATGGCCTCGATGGTCCAACCCGGCCCCTCGATCACCTGGCCGCCGCCGCACAGGCTGACATCGGGGGCGAAGTCGTGGTCGTGGCCGGCCTCCATCCGCACGCCGCTGTCGTCGGTGGGCGCGTGGGCCACGGCGCAGCCATAGATAGGCGCGCCGGTGCGGGCCTTCAGCGGCCCGGCCAGCGGTGAGTGGTCGGAGTGGTGGTGGGTGATCAGGATGTGGGTGATCGTCTCGCCCGGCTCCAGGGACGCCAGGATCGCCTCCAGATGGTCATCCATGTCGGGGCCGGGATCGATCACCGCCACCTCGCCGCGCCCGACGATATAGGTGCCGGTGCCCAGATAGGTGAAGGGCCCAGGATTGTTGGCCACCACCCGCCGGATCAACGGCGAGACCTGGTCCACCTTGCCGTAGTCGAACTTGATCTCGCGGACATAGGGAATCATCGGGCGGTCTCCTTCGGAAGCGTGACAGCCTGAAGTGGGTACCGGTTCAGGCGACCGTCACGCGATAAACTAAAGAAGCGGGAGGCGTTTATCGACTCCCGCGGCGCGCTCTTTGCGCTGTGACGCCTCAGTTCAGGATTGTGAGGCGGTTATGGCGGCGCAGGCGGTGATGTTTGTTTCAAAACGGCTTCAGCGGGTGGTCTTCGCCCTGATGTGTCTCATGACGGCGCAACTGGTTCTCACGATGGCCAGCTGCGAGCCCGACGAACCGGCCCTGCTGGGCGCGGTCCGCGTGCCCATTTCATACCCTGGTTAGAGTGCGATAGCCAAAAGTGGTCACCGGTTTTGGCGGCCATCGCACGCACCTTAGGATGCCGGCAGCACACCGTTCAGGTCGTAGCCGGCCTGCTGCCCAAGCTCGACCAATTCGTCGCGGGACCGCGCGCCGTCCATGGCCTCGCCCAGCGACCAGGTGATGATCGACCGCGTGCCTGACCGGCAGAAGGCCAGCACCGGGCCCTCGGAATTCTCCAGAATCGACCGTTCCTGCGCCACCTGATCCTGGGTCGGACCGCCGCGAACCGGGATGTAGGCATAGGCCAGGCCCGCCGCCTTGGCCGCGGTCTCGACCTGCGCGCTCGTCGGCTGGGCCGCGTCCTCGCCGTCGGGGCGATTGTTGATCACCAGCTTGAACCCCAGGTCGGCGGCCCTTTGCAGGTCCTCCAGGGTGATCTGGGGGCTGACGGAGAGTTGGTCGGTGACGCGTCGAAATTCGATCATGGTCTGACTTCACTTGAGTTGGGAGGAGGCCCTTCGTTGACATCATCGGGGGGCGATGAAACTTTCGCAACGCCCGGCCGTCAAAAGGCCCTCCACCTCGAGCTCCCAAATCCATGTTGCGTTTCATAGGCCGCCGACTCCTCGTGGCCATCCCGACGCTGTTCCTCGTCGTCACGCTCGCCTTCTTCATGATGCGCGCGGCGCCCGGCAGCCCCTTCGACATGGACCGCAAGCTGTCCCCCGAGATCGAGGCCAACGTCATGGCCAAGTACGGGATGAACAAGCCGCTCGGCGCCCAGTACGTCGACTATCTGAAGGGCGTGCTGCACGGCGATTTCGGACCGTCCCTGAAATACAAGGACAAGACCGTCCTGCAGATCCTGCAGGAGAACTTCAAGGTCAGCCTGACGCTCGGCCTCTCGGCCATCACCCTGGCCGGCGCCATCGGCGTGACCCTGGGGGTCATGGCGGCGCTGCGGCAGAACGGCTGGGTGGACTACGGCGTCATGGGGGTGGCCATCATCGGGGTCTGTATCCCCACCTTCGTCACCGCCCCGCTGCTGGTTTTGCTGTTCGGCTCGATCCTGCAATGGCTGCCCAATGGCGGCTGGAATGACGGGGCGATCGCCAACCTGATCCTGCCGATCACCGTGCTGGCCCTGCCGCAGATCGCCATCATCTCGCGCTTGACCCGGGCGGGCATGATCGAGGTGCTGCATTCCAACTATGTCCGCACCGCCCGCGCGAAGGGCCTGCCGGCCCACCGGGTGGTGTTCAAGCACGCCCTGCGCGCCGCCATCCTGCCGCTGGTCAGCTACCTCGGCCCCGCCTGTGCGGGCCTGCTCACCGGCTCCCTGGTGGTGGAGAAGATCTTCAACCTGCCGGGCCTGGGAAAGTTCTTCGTGATCTCCGCCCTGCAGCGCGACTACACCGTCGTCATGGGCATGGTGATCTTCTACGCCGCCCTGATCCTGTTCCTGAACCTGGTCGCCGACCTGCTCTATGCGGTCCTCGATCCCCGCGTGAGGTTGTCGTGAGCACTCCTATTCTCGCTCCCGGCTCGCGCGAAGGCGCGGCCCTCATGGAGACCGCCGTCCGCGGCCGCAGCCTGTGGGATGACGCGCGGCGTCGGCTGTTGCGCAACTGGGGCGCGGTCGGCGGCATGATCATGCTGGCCGTGCTGGTGCTGGTGGCGATCATCGGCCCGCACGTGGTCCCCTTCGCCTACGACCAGATCAACAAGGGCGACGTCTGGGCCGCTCCGCTCACCGGCGGCCATCTGCTGGGCGCCGATTCGCTGGGGCGTGATTTGCTGGCCCGGCTGCTGATGGGTCTGCGGGTGTCGCTGGCCATCGGCCTCATCGCCACCCTGGTCTCGCTGGTCATCGGCGTCGCCTGGGGCGCGGTGGCGGGCTTCGTCGGCGGGGTGGTGGACGAGGTGATGATGCGAATCGTCGACGTGCTCTACTCGCTGCCCTTCATCTTCTTCGTGATCCTGCTGATGGTGACCTTCGGCTCCAACATCATCCTGATCTTCATCGCCATCGGGGCGGTGGAGTGGCTGACCATGAGCCGGATCGTGCGCGGCCAGACCCTGTCCCTGAAGCACAAGGAATTCGTCGAGGCGGCCCGCGCGGCCGGCCTGACCCAGGGCTCGATCATCGCCAAGCACATCGTGCCCAACCTGCTGGGGCCGGTGGTGGTCTATGTCACCCTGACCATCCCGGCCGTCATCCTGGCCGAGAGCTTCCTGAGCTTCCTCGGTCTCGGCGTGCAGCCGCCCATGGCCTCGCTCGGCACCCTGATCGCCGGCGGCGCCCAGGACATGGAGCTGGCCTGGTGGCTGCTGGTCTTCCCGTCGCTGACCATGGTGGTCACCCTGATGAGCTTCAACTTCATCGGCGACGGCCTGCGCGACGCGATTGATCCGAAGGACCGGTGAAGGATGTCCTTCTCCCCTTGCGGGAGAAGGTGGCCCTGCGGAGCAGGGTCGGATGAGGGGTCGCTAGGCCTATCGGGTAAGGGCAGTTGGACGATGCGCGGAGAGGGGAGTGTGACCCCTCATCCGACCGGTCTCCGACCGGCCACCTTCTCCCGCACGGGGAGAAGGCCTTCCTATCCCTACTTCACCCGCCGGGCCCGCACCGCGTGCTGGCCGTCGAGGTTCATGAAGTATCCCATGGAGGCCTTGCGAATCTCGGCCTTGGAGCCGGGCTTGGGCGCACGGCCCAGGGTCTCGTCGTCGTTCTGCGCCCAGACCGCCCCGCCCTCCAGCTCCACGGTCCAGCGCCGGTCGCCGCCCTGATAGGCGCGGACCACGGTGGTGGTCACCCGGTCCAGGTCCTCGGGCTTCTCGCCGCGGTCGAACATGGCCAGGGACGGCATGGTGAAGCCGAAGGCCTGCTTGCGCGCGGCGCGGGCCTGGTCGCGGTCCACCACCACGATGTCGCCCTTCTTCTCGGCGACATCCAGGCTGGAGACGGCGGCGTCGTAACAGGCCAGCCGCTCGGCCGCCTCGGTCTTGCCCTTGCAGTCGATGAGGTTCTGGAAGACCGCCGTCCGCGCCTCGGACTTGGGCTCGGCGGCCGCCGATGCGCTCGTAAGGACAAAGGCGGTCAAGGCGGCCAGCTTTAAGCGCGTTGGAAACTGTGTCATCCGTGGCCTCATGATCTCGATTACCCGCATTGATAAGGCGCTGCGGTTGCGCGGCAAGCCGCTGATCGTGGCGCTCGCCGCCTTTTCGCTCCTGGCCCTGGCCGGTTGCTCGCAGAAGGCTTCACGTCCGGCCTGTCCCGCCGGCCAGATCTGCCTGCAGGCCGGCAACGGCTCGGAGCCCGCGACGCTGGATCCGCACAAGGCCACCGGCACGTGGGAGGATCGGATCATCTCCGACATGACCATCGGGCTGCTGACCTCCGACGCCGACGGCAAGTCGATTCCGGGCATGGCCGAACGCTGGACCACCAGCGCTGATGGCAAGACCTGGACCTTCTATCTGCGCGACGCCGTGTGGTCCGACGGCGTGCCGGTCACCGCCGACGACTTCGTCTTCTCCCTGCGCCGCATTCTGAATCCGAAGCTGGCGTCGGAATATGCGTCGCTGATCTACTTCATCAAGAACGCCCAGCCGGTGAACGAGGGCAAGCTGCCCGATACGGCGATCGGCGCGCGCGCCATCTCGCCCAAGGTGCTGGAGATCACCCTGGAGCACCCCGCCCCCTACATCACCGAGCTGGCCAAGCATCAGACCATGCTGCCGGTGCCCAGGCACGTGGTGGAGAAGTGGGGCGACGCCTGGAGCCAGCCGGCGCACTACATCTCCAACGGCCCCTACATGCTCAAGAGCTGGGCGCTCGGCGACCATGTCGGCGTGGTGAAGAACCCGCGCTTCTACGACGCCAAGAACGTCTGCATCGACCAGATCAACTACTACCCCACCAACGACGCCATCGGCGCCGAGCGCCGTGTGCTGCGCGGCGAGCTCGACATGAACGCCGACATCCAGTCCAACCGCATCGCCTTCCTGCGCAAGAAGATGCCGGAATACGTCCACACCCACACCTATCTCGGCGTGGCCTATCTCGCCTTCAACTCCGCGGTGCCGGCCTTCAAGGACAAGCGCGTGCGCCTGGCCCTCGACATGGCCATCGACCGTGACTTCATCACCGGCAAGCTGCTGCGTGGCGGTCAGACCCCGGCCTACACCTTCGTGCCGCCGGGCGTGGCCAACTATGTTCCAGCCGCCGCGCCGATCTGGTCGACCTGGCCGCTGGAACGCCGACAGGTGGAGGCCCGTCAACTGCTGGCCCAGGCTGGCTATGGCCCGAAAAATCCGCTGAAGATCGAGATCAAGCACCGCAACACCCCCGACCCGATGCTGTTCATGCCGGCCATCCAGGCCGACTGGAAAGCCATCGGTGTCGACGCGGCCCTGGTGCAGAACGAGACCCAGATCGCCTATGCCGCCTATCGCTCGCGGGACTTCCAGGTCGCCGACGCCGCCTGGATCGCCGATTTCAACGACGCCATGAGCTTCCTCTATCTGCAGCAGTCGTCGACGGGGTCGCAGAACTACGGCGACTACAAGAACCCGGTGTTCGACGCCCTGCTGGCCCGCGCCGACAACGAGAGCGACGTCAAGGTTCGGGCCGGCTACCTCGCCCAGGCCGAGCACATCATGCTGGAGGACGCCGCGGTGGCGCCGGTGTTCTTCTACGTGAACAAGAACCTGGTCTCGCCGAAGATCACCGGCTGGAAGGATAACCTCGTCGATCAGCATCGGTCGCGCTGGCTCTGTATGCGCTAGAGCCTGATCCGTTGAGGTGGAATCGCTTCGCGATTCGGCCGATGCGGTGAATCAGGCTCCAGATGTAGGCCAGAGCCTGATTCACGCTTCAGCCGGGACCGCTACGCGGTTCCGTCTAAAGCGATCATGCTCTAGGGGGGCGATGCTGAGCTCATGACGGGGTTCGACCAGACACGACGGGGCCTGATCGCGGGTCTGGCGGCGACCGGCCCGCTGGCCGCCTGCGCCACGGCCCTGCCCAGTCCGCGCCGGATGATCCAGGTCAACCTCACCGACACGCCCCTGCCGCCCGTCACCGCGCCCAGCCCGCCGCCGCCCGCGCCCGACACCGCCCTGCAGGCCGGCTTCGACCCGGTCCAGCGGATGACCGTGCCGGTGATGGTGGAGGGCAAGGGACCCTTCACCTTCGTGGTCGACACCGGCGCCAACCACTCGGTCCTGGCCGCCGAGACCGCGCAAGGGTTGAACCTGCCCAGCGGCGGGACCGCGGCGATCCACGGCATCGCCGGAGTCGAGCCCGCCGAGACGGTCTATGTCCGCCAGATGATCATCGGCAGCGTGGTCACCAAGCGCCTTCGGATGCCGCTGGTCTCGCGCCGCAACCTGGGGGCCGACGGCCTGCTGGGGGTGGACGTCCTGACCCGGCGCGACGTCCAGCTCGACTTCGAGCGCAACCGCTTCAACATCGCGCGGTCGGACTCCAGTTTCCGGCAGGTGGCCACCACCGGCGGCACGGGGCGGCTGGCGACTCCCATGGCCAATCCCAACCTTGTCGTTGTCCCGGCCCGCTACCGGTTCGGCCAGCTCACCATCATCGACGCCGAGGTGGGCGTCGGCCTGCCCATCACCGCCTTCCTGGATTCAGGCGCCCAGTCGACGGTGGGCAACCTGGCCCTGCGCAACGCCGCCTTCCTGCAGGAGCCGGGCCTGGCCCTGAAGACCCTGCGGGTGCAATTGGTCAGCGCTACGGGCCAGACGGTCTCAGGCGACCTGGCGCGTTTGCCGGGTCTACGCCTGGGGGGCTTGCGGATCGGCAACCTGTCCTGCGTCTTCGCCGACCTGCACACCTTCAAGATCTGGGACCTGGTGGACCGCCCGGCCATCCTCATCGGGATGGACGTCATGCGCCACTTCAAGACCATCGAGCTCGACTTCGGCCGTCGCGAGGTGGTGTTCGAGACCGGCGCGAAGGCATCGCCGAGCGCGGTCGGGCTGCCGGCCTCGGCCCCGCCGAGTTAGCCTTTCCAGTTTATCATCGTCATCCCCGGGCTTGTCCCGGGGACCCATGATCTCCGCCTCACCACAGGACGCGCGACTCCGCCGCGGACATTTACCGCGCCACGGAGATCATGGGTGGCCGGGACAAGCCCGGCCATGACGATCAAAGAGAAATGTGCTCTTTGAGGAGCAACGCCGCCCTTAGAAAGCCCCCGGCCTCGGGGCCAGGACGGCGGCGTGGCCCTCGCTGCGCAGGCGTTCGTCCACCAGGCCGTCCAGGGTGCTCTGGGCGCGCGGATCGCCCATGATCCAGGCCGCGGCGGCCAGGGTCTTAAGTGAGGTGGCCGAGACGCCCAGCACGCCCTCCAGGGCCTCGAAGGGTGAGCTCTGCTTGGTCATCCGCTTCAGGCGAACCTCGCCCTTCAGGTCGGCCAGGGCCTTGGCCTTGTCCACCGCCTGGTAGAAGCCGCCGATTTCGTCGACGAGACCCAGCTGACGGGCCTGGGCGCCGGTCCAGACCCGGCCCTTGGCGATCTCCCGCACCCGCGCCTCGGGCAGGTGGCGGCCGTCTGCCACGCGGGCGATGAAGTTGGCGTAGATCTGGTCCATCCAACCGGCGAAGGCCGCGCGGTCGCTGGCGGAGAACTCCTGGCCCATGCCGAAGGCGCCGGCATAGGGACTGCCCACCCCGGTCTCACGCACGTCGACGCCGTACTTGGCCAGCGCCGGGCCCAGGGCGAACTTGCCGCCATAGACGCCGATGGAGCCGGTCAGGGTGGTGGGCTGGGCGACGATCGCCGAGGCCTGGGAGGAGATCCAGTAGCCGCCCGAGGCCGCATAGGTGCCCATGGAGACCACCACCGGCTTCCTGGCCGCCTTGGCCGCGCGCACGGCGGCCAGGATCTGCTCGGAGGCGGTGTCGGAGCCGCCGGGCGAGTTCAGGCGCAGGACGATGGCCTTGACGTTCTTGTCATCCACGGCGTCGTAGATCGCCTTGGAGAGGTCGTCGGAATAGATGGTCGAGCCGCCGGTGAACGGATTGCGGGTCCCGTCCTTGCCGGTGACGATCGCGCCTTCGCCCTCGATCACCGCGATGGCGGGGCCCGAGCCCGTGCTGCGCTCATGGTTGGCGCGCATGTAGTCGGTGAAGTCCACCAGCTTGGCGCCGTCGCCGGCCTTGGCCAGGATCGCGGTCTGCGCCTCCTTCACCTGGCCGATTTTGTCGATCAGCCCCAGCTTGGCGGCGTCCTCGGCCAGGTAGGGGCCGGCCTCGATGGCGGCCTGCAGGGCGGCGGGGTTCTTCTTGCGGTCCAGGGCCGCCGTGGTCAGGCCGGTGCGATAGATCGAGCCCATCCAGGACAGGGTCGATTCCTTATGGGCCGGCGTATAGTCGTCGTGCAGGTACGGATTGACCGCGTTCTTGAATTCGTAGCGCTGCTCGTAGTCGGCCTTGACGCCGTACTTGTCGAACAGCCGCTTGAAGAAGATGTCCTCATTGGCCAGGCCGGTGACCTGGAACGAGGCGCCGGGCTGCATCCACAGGTTCCCGGTCGAGGCGCCCAGCATATAGGTCGCCGTCACCACGCCGGAGGGATAGAGGCCCTGGCTGTGGGCCAGGATCGGCTTGCCGGCCGCCTGGAAGTGCTTGAAGGCCAGGCGCAGCTCGTCGGCCTGGGCCGGCTCCATGCCGCCTTCGGGCAGGCGCACCAGCACGCCCTTCACCTTGCCGTCGGTCTCGGCCCGGCGAAGGGTCTCGATCACCGACATCACCGACATCGACTTGCGCCCGAAGGCGGCGAGGGGATTGGACGGGTCCTGGTCGCTGAGCGACTCGCGCAGGTCCAGCGACAGCACCGCGTGCGACGGCGTCGCCTCGGGCCGCGTGGCGTTGGCCGCCATGGAGATCAGCAGGAAGGGCACGCCCACGAGGAACAACACCAGGCCCGCGAAAACGCCGGCCGCGGTGATCAGAAACTGCTTCATGGGAATCCCGGGCGAGAAGGTCGCTCTAACCTATATGGCCTCGGGTCTCGTTCAAATGAAGTCCCTGCAATCGCCGCGAGAGAATTGGGTTCTGCTGGATAGCCACCCAAAGCCGCTCGTCCCGGCGAAGGCCGGGATCCAGGTCGTAGGTCACGAAGTGCGCCAGAAATCCTGGAAGCTGAAGCTGTATCTGGGTCCCGGCCTTCGCCGGGATGAGCGGAGTATTGTTAGGCGGCCAGGGCCAGGCTCTTGGGCAGCACGTTGTCCAGCGACAGCAGGCTGACGATACCTTCGTCCGTCGACATCACCGCGTCGACGAATTCGCGCACCTGGTCGGCGCCCACATCCGGCGGCTCGTGCAGCATGTTCTCGGTGACCGTCAGGATGTCGCAGACCGCGTCCACCAGCAGGCCGACTTCGCGGTCATGAATCTGGGTGACCACCACGACCGAGGACTGGTTCGGCGTCGCCATGCCCAGGCCCAGGCGCGAGGCCAGGTCCACCACCGGCAGGATCGAGCCGCGCAGGTTGATCATCCCCAGGACGTGGGAAGGCGCGTGGGGCAGGGGGGTCGAAGCCGTCCAGCCGCGGATTTCGCGCACCGACATGATGTCGATGGCGAACTGCTGCCCGCCGGCCATGATGGAGATCAGCTCGGCGCCGACATGCGGCAAACCCCCGGTCGCTTGCATCAGAACTTCCCCGTTAGATGGCCGTGCGGCGGCGTTGCACACGACGCCAGCCCCAGGTGTGAACCGCTGTGGTTAATGTTTCGGAAATCGCACGGGAGAAGCCGCGACGTCGGCGGCGCGGCGCGTTGTCGCGCTTGCCGGGCCATATCGGCGGTTCTGGAGGGTTTGCGGGGAAAGACACGATCCCGCAGGGGCGGGAAAGTGATTGGTCGGAGTGGCAGGATTCGAACCTGCGACCCCCGCGTCCCGAACGCGGTGCTCTACCAGACTGAGCCACACTCCGACTTGAGGAGGGGGCTTATAGAGGAGCGCATTGGGCGCCGCAAGCGACCCTGAAGCCGTTGCATCCTAAGAAGGCTTGCGCTATCTCCACGCCCTCGCGCAGGCCCCGGCCCGGCGGCGTTCCTGCTGGGGAATGGTGTAATGGTAACACAGCGGTTTTTGGTACCGTCGTTCTAGGTTCGAGTCCTAGTTCCCCAGCCAATCTTTCCCCGACATCGAGGACGCCCTGATCCGTCTGGGGTTTTTGGGTCACGCCCTGCCATGGCGGTAGCTTTCGCCGCGCTCTGTTCATCATGTCCGAAGGCCGATGACCGACGCCGCGCGAGGCTAGGGGGCCTCGGCGCCACATCTGCGCCTATTGTCGATCCGTCGACGCATCGCCCGGAACCGATGGCGGTCGGGCCGGTTAGAGGGGCGTCTCCCACCGCGACGCCGCCCATGGTCCATTCCGTTCCCCTCCGACTCTGGCTCGCCATCCTGGCCTCGGCCCTGTGCGTGGGCGCCGCCAGCGGCGCCGCCCTGCGGCCCGCGCCCGGCGAAACCTCAACGCCGCCGACGCCCCAGCTGCTGAACCCCAGCCAGACCGACATCATCGGCTTCGACCCCCGCCTTGTCGGCTAAGGCATGATCGTTTCGGACGTAGCCGCCTCGCGGTCCAGGATGCGGATCTTGCCGCGGCTGTAGCGGAGCACGCGAAGGCGCCATCCAGCCCGCCGCACCCAAACTTAGCCCTGTCGCTCTCGCCGGTTTTCGCCCAACCTGATCGCCGATCAGGAACGGAGCGCGACCATGGCCTTCACCGACTACGCCGACTATGACGGGCTTGGCCTCGCCGCCCTGGTGGCCAAGGGCGAGGTCACCCCGGCCGAACTGACCGAGGCCGCCATCGACCGCATCGAGCGCCACAACGGCGCCCTGAACGCCGTGGTCCACAAGGCCTATGACGAGGCCCGCGCCACCGCCGCCGGGACCCTGCCCGACGGCCCGTTTCGCGGCGTGCCCTTCCTGATCAAGGACCTCGGCGCACAGGTTCAGGGCTGGCCCCGCACCTCGGGCAGCCACTTCGCGCAGGTTCCCACCGACGACGCCGACAGCGAACTGGTGGCCCGCTACCGCGCCGCGGGCGTCGTGCTTGTGGGCAAGACCAACACGCCCGAGTTCGGCATTCCCGGGGTCACCAATTCCGACAAGCTGGGCGCCTGCCGCAATCCCTGGAACCCCGACCATATCTCGGGCGGCTCGTCGGGCGGCGCGGCCTCGGCGGTGGCGGCGGGCCTCGTGCCGCTGGCCCACGCCAGCGACGGCCTGGGCTCGATCCGCATCCCGGCGGCCTGCTGCGGTCTGGTGGGCATGAAGATCACCCGCGACCGCACCCCCATCTGCGAGGTCACCGACGGGGCGCTGGGCTTCTCGGTCCACCATGTGGTCAGCCGCACGGTGCGCGACAGCGCCGCCATGCTGGACGCCACCGGCTACCCCCAGGCCGGCGACCCCTTCCAGGCCCCGGCCAAGGACGGCCCCTACCTGGCCGAAATCGACCGCGCGCCCGGAAAACTCCGCATCGCCTGGTCCCTGGAAACCCCCAACGGCCGCGAGATCGATCCGGAGATGGTGGCGGCCATGGCCCGCACGGTGGACGCCCTGAAACACCTCGGCCACGAGGTCTTCGAACAGGGCCTGGGCGTCGACTACCGCACCCTCTACCGCGCCCAGGCCCTGGCCAGCGCCTCGAACTTCTCGGCCAATATCCTGCGCTGGATCGAGCGCCTGGGCCGCGAGCCCGGCGAGACCGAGCTGGGACCGCTCGCCCGCCGCGCCTACGAGGCCGGCAAGCGCATCACCGGCCAGCAGGCCTTCTGGGGCTTCCAGCAGCTGCGCCTGATCAACCGCCAGATGCTCGCCGCCTACGAGGCCTTCGACGTCTATCTTCAGCCGACGATGAGCACCCCGCCGCCTCGCGTGGACTGGCTGGACCCGGCCCTCGACCCCAAGGAATTCGACAAGCGCCAGAGCGCCACCTACGCCACCACGCCTCCGGCCAACTTCACCGGCCAGCCGTCCCTGTCCCTGCCGCTCTGGCAGTCGGAGGCGGGCCTGCCCATCGGCATGATGTTCACCGGCCGCTTCGCCGACGAGGCCACCCTCTACCGCCTGGCCGGCCAGCTGGAAACGGAACTGCCCTGGGCGGCCCGCAAGCCCGCGATCTGGAACTGAGGGTCGCGGAGAGGGCTAGGCCCTCGCCACGTTCGCCCCGCTACTCGTCGAACCCGACGAACACCGTGGCCTCTTCCACCGCCTTGCGTTCCGACACCACCGCATTGGCCGGGAAGTCGTCGTCGGGCCAGCCCAGGGCGACGCTTTTCATGATCACCTGATCCTCGGCGATCCCGGCGTGCTCGCGCACCACCGGCGACTGCATGATGCCCTGGCTGTTGATCACCGCGCCAAGCCCGCGCGACCAGGCCGCGTTGACCAGGGCCGTCGTCACCGCGCCGCAGTCGAAGGGGGTGTCGTCGCTGCCGTCCAGCACCTTGTCATAGGTGACGATGATGCAGACCGGGGCGTCGAACTGGCGGAAGCCGCGCAGCACCCAGTCCTGGCGCATGTCCTTGTCGTCGCGGGCGATGCCCATGGCGGCGAACAGCTGCTTGGCCACCCCCACCTGGCGGTCGCGGTGCTGACCGGCGAAGGCCTGGCCCTGACGGAACTCCCGCGACTGCGGCACCCCGGCCACCATCCGCTCGGTGTTGCCGGCGCGGATGCGGTCCAGCGGTTCGCCGGTGATGACGTAGAAATTCCACGGCTGGGTGTTCATCGACGACGGCGCCCGCATGGCCAGGCCGATGATTTCCTCGATCAGCGCCTTGGGCACGGGATCAGGCTTGTAACCGCGGATGCTCCGGCGACCGAGGATGACGTCGTCAAACTTCATGGATGATCTCTGAAAGGGCTTGAGCGGTTCAATCGCTAAGACCTGCCAGCTTTCCGCCGCGAAAGCCAATATCGGCTGGCCGTCTCAGGGCCGTCCGCCGAAGATTTCCGGCAGGGCCGCCCGCAGGGTCGAATAGTGCGACAGGCCGGCAAAGGTCCGCAGCGTCCGGCTCTGCGGCCGCGCGGCGGCCAGCGCCTGGGCCATGGCCGGCGGCGTCCAGCTGTCGGCCTGGCCCTGCCACAGCCTCACCGGCGCGGTGAGGCGCGCGAGCCGGTCGGCGCCCTGGCTGACATAGCCCGCGATCTCCCGGCGATAGCCCCGGCCCCCGCCTGCCAGGCTGTGGGCGAGGATCCCCCTGATCGCCGCCCGGAACGCCGGGTCCGCCACCAGGTCGGCGTCCGCCCCCTGGGCGCCCGCGAAGATCTGGTCGAACAACAGGCCAGGCGCCACGCGGGCCAGCCCGCCCTGGACCGCGGTCAGCAGGGCGAACAACCCCGGTCGCCGTCGGGCCAGGGAAAACACCAGGCCGCCGGCCATGTCGGGCAGGAAGTCGCCCAGGTCCAGCGGCGCGGCGGCTGACACCAGGTCGAGGGCCACCTCGCGGTCGGCTAGCCGCAGCGCCAGCTCGACGGCGACAAAGCTCCCCAGCGAAAACCCCACCAGCCGGATCGGCCCCTGCGGGAACCGCGTCCGAATAGCCTGGGCCAGGTGATCCAGATACGGCCCCAGCGCCAGGTCGGGCCGGTCGCGCCCCCGGTCCGGCGCAAACAGGTGCGCCGCGCCCAGCCCGCCGGCGCCGCCGAACAGGCCAAGCTCCGCCGGCGATCCCGGCTGCCCATGCAGATAAATATACGGTGACATGATATCAATTCCCCAATAACACCTGCCCCAATCTATGCAATAGAGATCGCGTCACCCCAATCCCGAACAAATTCCAGGCCCGCTTGTCAGCCGCGAGCAACCCGATAGTCTGGCGGCTCCGGGCCGACGCGGGCGCCCGGCCAGACGGTGAGCCGTCCAAGACCCGCTCCTGACAGTCCGGCGATCACGCCGGGCGGGAGCGTGCGCATGACGAACTCAATGATTCCAGTGGGCAAGGTGGCGGTGGTCTGGCGCGGCGACTTGGCGGCGCGCGCCGAGGCGACGGCGGACAACAATCGCCTGAAGGCCATCTTCGAGGCCTTGGCGCGCGTGGGCCTGGCCCCCGAGCCGGTGGTGTTCTGCGAAGAGGCCGCCGACGCGGTCCGTCAGCAACTGCTGGGCATGGAGGGGGTCCTGGTCTGGGTAGACCCCATCGCCACCGCCTCCGGCCAACGGCGCGGCGCCCTGGACGACATCCTGCGCGAGGTCGCGCAGGCCGGGGTGTTCGTCAGCACCCACCCCGACGTGATCGCCAAGATGGGCGTCAAGGCCGTGCTCCATCGCACCCGCGCGCTCGGCTGGGGGACGGACACCCGGTTCTACGAGCGGTCCGAGGCCTTCCAGGCCGAATTCCCGACCCTGCTGGTCGCCGGCCCCCGGGTCCTGAAGCAGAACCGCGGCAATGGCGGCATCGGCGTCTGGAAGGTGGAGGCGGACGGGGCGGGCGGCGTCCGCGTCCTTGAGGCCCGCGGCGGGGCTGTGGCGCGCGTCATGCCGCTCGCCGACTTCATGGCCGAGCGTCTGGTGGCGTTCGAGCCGGGCGGCGGCCTGGTCGATCAGCCGTTCCAGGCGCGTCTGCTGGACGGCATGATCCGTTGCTACATGTCGGGCGGTCAGGTTGTGGGTTTCGGCCACCAGATGGTGAGGGCGCTCGCGCCGGCCGAGGCGGGCCCCGCCGGGCCGCGGCTCTATTCCGGGCCCGACGATCCCCGGTTCCAGCGCCTGCGCGCGATGATGGAACGCGACTGGACGCCGGGCTTGGCGCGGCGGCTGGACATCGAGCCCGACGATCTGCCGGTGATTTGGGACGCCGACTTCCTGCTGGGCCCCAAATCCACCGCCGGCGAAGACAGCTATGTGCTTTGCGAGATCAATGTCAGCGCCGTCTTCCCGATCCCCGACGAAGCCCCGGACGCCCTCGCGGCGACGACCCTGAAACGTCTCGCGTCCCACCGCCGCAAACGCGCCCCGGCAAGCTGAAGGGCGCCGCCCCACCACGGGGGGCAGTTCCCTAAGGGCTGAGGGCCCGCGCGGCCGATGCTTTGCGGCCAACTGGGGTGACATTGCCCTGCGGCGAGGCGAGAGCCTCATCCCAAGGCGAAGTCGGCGAAGCGGGCCGCGGTCGTCTCAAGCGGCAGGTTCAAGCCGTTGGCGAGGTAGGCGACGGAGCGGTAGAAGCCGGCCAGCAACAGCACCTCCAGGATCTGGTCTGGATTGAAATGCGCCCGCAGCCCGTCGAACTCGTCGTCGCTGAGCCGCGCCCGATCATGCAGGGCGTCGATGGTCGCCAGCAGCGCCGCCTCGCGGGGCCGCCACTTCGAGCGGTCCAGCGGGTATTCGAGCGTGGCGGCGATCTCGGCCCGGGTGAGCTTGGCCGCCTTGGCGAAGGCCGTGATGTGGACGCCCCATTCGTACTCGCACCCGGCCCGGGCGCAGGCGCGATCGATCACGATCTCCCGCTCCCGCAGGCTGATCACCCGGCCGTCCAGCAGCGAACCCGCCCGGAACTTGCGCCAGGCCCGATCGCTGCTGGCCAGGGTGGTGAAGAGCACCAGCGGCGGGACGCCCGGCGGCATGACCTGATCGAAGTGGCCCTGGATGTCGGCCGGGTAGGGGGCCGGGAGGGGTGTGATCCTTGGCATGGGCGACGGGTCCTGCTATCGAATGAGTAGCCGACAAATGCTATTAAAACGATAGCAACGCAAGGGCGGAAGAGGCAGGGCCGTGCCATGGGTGACGCCTTCGAAACCAAACGGGTCGAGACCCCGCGGGTCGGGGACCGCCGCGCGATCATGGCGCTCCTCGATCTGCTGGGCGGCCGCTGGACCTTGAGAATCCTGTGGGAACTCCGCGCTGGCCCGCTCTCGTCGCGAGCCCTCCGCAGCGCCGCCGGTGACCTGTCTCCCACGGTGCTCCAGGCCAGGATCAACGACCTGCGAGACGGTCAGATCGTCGAGCTTGGCCCCGAGGGCTATGGGCTGACGCCGCTGGGTGACGAGCTTCTGACGGCCTTCCGACCGCTCTACGTCTTCGCCGACCGCTGGGCGCGCGCCGTCACGCGGCCTCCGGACGAGGCCTGAGGAGTCGCGTGGGATTCCGGCGATTCCGGCCTGTCAGTGTGCCAGAGCGGCTGCGAAGGATTCCAGTCCAAATTCATACAATTGATATCCCGTCACCGTAAGTGTGCTCCATGCTGACGACGAACTCGGCGTCGGCTGGGGGCCAGCCGGTGGTGTCAGGCCGGCGAAGCGTCCGGGGCAATAGGTAAGGTGTCGCCGTACTGTTTCCCACGCCCGCCGGAGCGCCATCACCTGGAGTCCCCTCGGCCCGGCCCTTCGATCACGGCGCAGGCCCGAGGGCGACGCCGAGCTGTCGCGCGACCCGGGGCACGGTCGCGACGAACAGGTCCGGCTCCTCGAAGGGTGGGTTATGGGCGCTGTTCTCGAACCAGACGACGATCTTGGCCGGCGCTCTCAAGCGCTGGAAAATAGTCGGGAATACGGGGACAGGAGCATGGACTGCACCGGGATTCCAACTATCCGGCGCGTCCAGGCGGCCCACAGCATCTATCCCCAATGGGCGCTTATTGACGCGACCCGCCTACGCTTTTCGCGTGTAGCGCGTGACCATGAACTCTCGCCATTCGCCGTGACTGTCGAGCACTTGTGCGCTTGTTTTACGACTGTTCCCGTCTTGTGTTGAGAGGACGTCCCGATACCTGTCCATCGACCGGCCCTCGGTCATCGCCGGACCTTCGGTCTCCAGGATCAAAGACGTTAAATCGATACCCAGCACCCCTTCGTAGACAAAGAGCACCGGCGCCGCCGTGCCCGCAACTGCGCCCGAAAAGCGCCCTGTATTGGGGTTGAAGCCAAGCATTGTAACCGAATGTGATGCGCTCCCGTCCGAGCCCCGACCGCTGTTCTCGATGCACACCCACGCATCGCCAACAGCCTTGATCGTCTCGTTTCCGGTTACCGTAGCGCCGGGATGATCGGACGTGTCGGTCGTGACCAGTTCGTACGACCAATCGCCAACTAGTCGCTTCAGCCAAGCTTGCGCTATGTCAGAGTCTTGCATCTTGTGCTCCATCACTAAAGTTCGACCGGCCGGCGCGCAAAGCGAGGTCGCAGGTCAGCGGCGCAGCCGTGGGATCTCACGATCAAGTTGTTTGTCGCGTTGTTCGAGCGGCAAGGCGACGGCGCGGAACGCCACCCAACGTAGCGCAGCCGTGGGGATGTTTGGGACCCATCTGCGGAACACCTCAAGGTCGAGGCGAGGAAGGCCAAGAATCCGCTCTGCGATCGCCTCGCCGAGATAGCTCGCCAAGGCGATCCCGTGGCCGTTGCACCCAAGGGCGTAGTGAACATTCCCCCAGTGGGACGTTGAACCGTGGATCGGCAGGTGGTCGACAGTGGCGCCAATCCACCCACTCCAATAGGCATTGATCGCCAGGCCAGGCGCCTCAGGGAAGCGCTGGGCCACCAGGGCATCGTATCGCGCCAAATCGGCGTCGCGGGGCCGTTCAGTCTCGGGACCGCCGGACCCAAACGACACTCACTTCGATCCCCCAACGAGGCGCCCTTCCGGGGTAATCCTGTAGCTCTCCATGATCTCATGGGCGGTGTAGACACCCTCGCCACCCGGCCAGCCAAGACCTTGGCGCTGCATGCTACTCAAGGGTTCGGTTTGGAACAGCGTCACGCGCAATGGAAGGATCCGTCCCGCCGCTCCCGCCAGGTCAGGCTGCACATAGGCGTTTGTCGCGATGAGGACCTGCTTAGCGCTGACATGACCCATGGCGGTGCGCAGGCGGGGCTGAGGCCCCTCCCTCACCCCAGTGACGGCGGTGTGTTCGAAGATTTTGACTCCTGCGGCTAGGGCGGCGAATCGAAGGCCACGGGCATATTTTCCGGGATTGAGATGTCCCCCTCGCCGCTCCAACAGGCCGAACCGGAACGCGCGTGGAAGGCCACGCGCGCGCAGATCCCGGTCCTCTAGGAAGCTGGTGGGCAGGCCGGCTGCGGACATTGCCGCCGCCGCCGCCTCCAGAGGTTTACGATGGGCGGGATGCAGACCGGCTACGATGTTGCCGTTGCCCACATAGTCGCAGTCGATGTTCAACGCCGCGATCCTGGCCTCAGTCGCGTCCACGGCCGCTTCGGCGAACGCCGCCAGAGCCAGTCCACGCTCAACGCCCCATTGGCGTAGGCAAGTGTAGACGTCTTTCCCGATCGTCGGCGTGAGGTGACCTGCATTGCGGCCGCTCGCGCCAGCGCCGCAGAAGCTCTGCTCGAGCAAAGCCACCTCACAACCGGCGCGGCGCAGACGAAGTGCCGCTGAAAGCCCCAGATACCCCCCGCCAACGATCGCCACATCGGCCTTCAGGTCTCCCACCAAGGCGGGCTGCGGATCTAGGGGCGATCGCGACCAGGGACCAATGGGGTCATAGATCCCGGCGGCCTTACTCTCGGTCACTGCGGAGGCCCGACGGCGACGCCGAGCTGTCGCGCGACCCGGGGCACGGTCGCGACGAACAGGTCCGGCTCCTCGAAGGGTGCGTTATGCGCGCTGTTCTCGAACCAGACGACGATCTTGGCCGGCGCCCTCAAGCGCTGGAAGTAGTCGGCGGCTAAGCGGGAATCTACCTGTCGATCATAGCGGCCGAGCAAAAAGGCCACGGGAACGCGGATCTCGGGGACCTGCGTCGGTAAGTCGAGCTTCAGAATTTCGTCGTTCATGGCCTCCAGGGACACCGCATTGCCCCGGAAGATCTGCTTGAGTTCCCAGGGCCGGACATAGCCCTGCAGGATGCCGCGCGCGATGACCTTCTTCATGTCGGGCATGACCCGATAATAGCCGCCGAACCGTTCAACCAGCCGCTGGGTGGCGATCTCGCGCGCGGCGCTGTAGGGCGGTGGCCCGATCGCCCTCAGGCGGCCAAGGGCTTGCGCGTCGCCTCGACCCCGCGCCGCATCCTCGACGAAGCGGTGCTGCGACCATTGGCGACCAATCTCCGAACTCACCTGGCCCACGCCGATGAAGGCGGAGACCTTCTCGGGGTGGGCCTGGGCATAGAATAAGCCAAGAGCCGACCCCCAGGAGTGGCCGAGCAAGACAACCTTTGACTGGCCCTGTTCCCGGCAAATCTGATCCACGACGAGGTCGAGATCCTTCACGTGCCGGGCGATGGTCAGGGCGCGAGGGTCGGCCTTTGCATCGAAAGATCGCCCCGCCCCGCGCTGATCGAGATAGACCACCACGAAACGTCGTTCGAGCGCTGTGTTGTAGAGCCGGAACAAAGGTCGCTCTGCTCCACCCGGTCCCCCGTGCAGCCAGACCAGGATCGGCGCCTTCGGGTTTTCGCCGCGCACCAAGGCGAACAGCCGCCCTCCAGGGACAGCGATCTGTTCTTCGCGGTGGATCGGCGCCGCATGGGTCGAGGCCAGAGCGCACGCCGATAGCAGGCCGCCTAGCAGCAAAATCCACAGCCAACGATTGACCCACTGCACGGCTTGTCGCGACATGGTTCTGAGCCCCTCTAATGACACACAGTCAATAGTACTCGTAATGACATGCAGTCAATAGTGTGATGACTTGGGCTTTGTCACGGAGTTGTCCCGTCATGTCCCGCGTTCCCGTCCGCCGACGTCTGTCTCCGGCCGACCGCCGTGAGGAACTGCTGGACGCCGCGGAGGCTGTCATCCGCCGGCTGGGCGACACGGCTCGCGTCGAGGACATTGTCCGCGAGGCTGGCGCGGGCCGGGGCACGTTCTACGTGTACTTCGAGACCTGGGAGGCGCTGCTACATGCCCTGCGTGAGCGGGTGTTTGCACAACTCGATCAGCGGTTCTCGGCCTGGGCGAACAGCGCCCGCGATTGGCGCGATCTCGTGTCCGGCCTGCCTGAACTCTTCGTCGACATGACGCTTGGAATGGAGGGCCTTCACCAGGCTCTCCTTCATGGGCCTGTCGGCCAGGCGCCGCCGCGGCGGACGCGACATGACGTGATCCACAGACTTGCCGATCTGATCACCCAAGGGGTGACGGCCGGCGCCTTCGCCGTGGTCGACCCGAAGATGACGGCCGTTCTGGTTTTCGCCGTGCTGCATGAAACCGCCGACCAGGTGGAACGGGGCGCGTCTCGTAAGGCCACGCTCGCCGCCGCTCAGGATCTGCTGATCCGGGCGCTTGAGGCGACCAACCGCGCCGGTTAGCGACGGATACTCCGGTGACCGTGCCCTCAATCCGACCCTAAGGCTTCGACATCCCGTCGATAGCCCCCAACACCATCGCGCCGCACTCAGGCGGAGAGGCTGTGACGAAGACCAGCTCGGCGTTCGGACGGCGGCCGACCACCACGCACCAGAATCCAATCTTGGTCTTGCCTGTATTACAGTGACGCGATATCAAATGCATAAACTGGCATCACTGTGACGCCCTAGGAAATAGGCCGTCCTCATCGCCGGGGACCGCTTTCGGCTTGAGGCCGCGCTTGGCTGCCGCGAAGCTGAGACGTGGGTCATCCCCACCCTTGGTCTGGCCCACTGTTCGTTGGGTTCGTGGGGTTCGTGGTTCAACTCTCCAAGCCGCGACGCCCGCAAGGCGGAACAGGATTATCCACGAACCACACGAACCCCACGAACCGGTTCCCGCTGACGCCCTGATCTGACGCTTGGACCTCCCGGGTATCGCGGCATACTGACAGCTGACTTGGCCCGGGCCCTCGGCTCTGCGCCCTGGTCCGCCAGATTGGACGCCGCCATGACCCAAGACCCCCCCGCCGCCCGCGTCGAGCTTCACGAGGGTTGGGGTGAGTTGATCCTGGCGCGGCCCGACCGACGCAACGCCCTGGCCGGACCGATGGTGAGCGAGCTGCGGGCGGGGCTGGCCCAGCTGCTCGCGGGCGGGGCCCGGGTCATCGTCCTGCGGGGGGAGGGCGGCGCCTTCTGTTCGGGACTGGATGTGGACGCCTTCGCCGCCCGTCCCGCGCCCGACTGGCTGGCGGACTGGCCGGAGGAATGGGCCGGCTTCCACCGCGAGCTCTATCGCTGCCCCGCCGTGATCGTCGGGGCCCTGGAGCGGTTCGCCATCAATGCCGGCGCCGCCCTGGCCCTGGCCTGCGACCTGCTGGTGGCCGGGGAGGGCGCCTATCTGCTGGTGGGGGAGGCGGCCATCGGCATGTACGCCCCCATGAACCTGGCCTGGCTGCGCCTGAAGACCAGCGAGGCGGTGGCCGCCCAGCTCGCCCTGGGCGCAACCCGCGTCCCGGCGGCGGACCTGTGGCGGCTTGGCCTGGTCCACAAGCTGGTGGCCGACGCGGAGGTCACGACCGAAGCTCAGGCCCTGGCCATCCGGCTGGCCGGCTATCCGGGTCAGGGTCTGGCAGCCATCAAGAGCGGGCTTCGCCGTCCCGCGCCGGCCGGGGAGGGGGTGTTCGAGGCGCTCCTGGCCACCGGTCACGCGACGGCCGGCCCCTCCCGCGTGACGGGGTGATCACCAGTTACACTGGCAGTGCATTCAACTCACCTGCGGCTTAGGCCCGCGCTTGGCGGCCGCCGGCGACCGGCCTGACCGGGCCTCGAGCTCCGCCAGCAACGCCGCGTCCCCGACCGGGCGCCCGATGGTCTCGTCGCGGCCCAGGCAGGCGTGCAGGCTCGACCCGCGCCAAGCCTCCGCCCTAACGGCTCATCAGAACCTCGATCGGACGGTGAACCGGGCGTTTATCGGAGCGCCTGGGGTGATGTTGTTGTTGTTGTGCGCATCGGAGAAATACGCCTCGTTGAGCAGGTTCTCGATGTTGACCTGCAATTCGAGCCGATCGGTCGCCTCAAAGAACAGCGCGGCGTCGACGCGCGTGAACGCCGGCAGCAGGGTTGTCGTCGTCGAGGTGCGGATCGCGGCGAATTGGCTGGACTGGCGCACCACGCCAAGACCCAGGCCGAACCGGCTGTTGACGTCATAGCGGTTCCACACCGCGATCTGGTGTTTGGGCGCCTGCGCCAGCTGCACGAAGCCGTTGCCGCTCAGTTGAGCATCCTGGTAGGTGTAGCCACTGCTCATCTGCCATTTGGGCGTGATCCGGCCGATCAGCGCCAGCTCGACACCCTTGGTGCGGGTTTCACCAATGTTGATCGTGGCCGTCACATTGTTCGGATCGGGCGTCGTGGCGTTGGTGCGATCAAGCTGGAACAGCGCCAGGGTGACATTGAGGTCGGGACGTAGGTCCCATTTCGCGCCCAATTCGTAGTTGGTGAATTTCTCCGGCGCGAGGTTCTGCTGCGCCGCCGACATCGTCAGGAACTGATCGCCCGAGCGCGGCAGGAAGGATTGGCTGTAGCTGCCATAGATAGAGATGTTTTCCGCGGGTTTGAAAATCAGGCCGATGCGCGGGCTGACCTTCTCGTCGGTGCGCGCGAATGGGCGCGGCGTGCCGATCAGATCGACGCCCTTGATCTCAAACCGATCATAGCGAACCCCGACGACGACATCCACATGCTCGCCAAAGCTGATCTGGTCCTGGGCATAGGCTGAGGCGAACTGCACGTTCGATTCGGTGTTGCGGACCAACGGGCCGAAGGTCACCTTAGGATAGGCGATATTGGCAAGGTTCAACGTGCTGTTGGACAGCGTTCCGTTACGTCTCTGGTTGACTGAATCCTGATCCCCATATTCCAGGCCCAGCAGTATCTTGTTGCTGACAGAACCTAAATCCACATCCCAGACCAGATTTGTCTGGGCGATAAGGTTCTGACGCCGGGTAGGGTCAGTATAGCTGAACAGCGCCACCGTTCCGGTCTGCCCCGTGGCTGGGCCATTGGGATAGACGTTGGTGTAGTACTTGTCATAGTCACCATAGAGCAGCGTGGTCGACCAGTTCAGAGTCTCGGTCAGTTCGCCATCCAGCCGCGCCTTGACGATATGGGCTTCCAGCCCGGCGCGGTTGACGCCCGGCGTTCCGAAGAATGTGTCGCGATAGCCGGTGATCGGCCGGTTGGGCTGGCCCGTAAGCGTCGCGATCGACGGCACGCCGCGATCGGTCACACGATCATCGTTCACATATTCATAGGACAGGCCAAGCTTCCAGGGCCCCATATCGACCGCCAGATAGGGGTTGATCGCATAGCGCTCGCCGCCGAAGAAATCGCGGTGATTGTCCAGGCTTTCGTAGGTCGCATTCAGTCGGAAGGCGGCATTGTCGCTGATCGGGGCGTTGATGTCGGCGGCCAAGTCCCACGCGCCGAAGGTGTTGGCGCTGACGCTACCGCGGACCGCAAGCCCATCGGCGGTCGGCGTTTTCTGCACGCGGTTGATGATGCCGCCGCTGCCGCCGCGCCCGAAAATCAGCGCGAAGGGGCCTTTCAGGATTTCCACCCGCTCGATGTTGTAGAGGCTGCGGTAGTACTGCACGTCATCGCGCACACCATCGAGGAAGAAGTCGGCGGAGGTGTTCTGGCCCCGCAAGGTGATCTGGTCGCGGTTGCCTTCGCCCTGGCCCACGGTTGTGCCCGGCACATACCGCAGGACATCGGCCATGCTGCGCTGCGCCTGATCGTCAAGCCGTTCGCGCGTCACCACCGAGATCGACTGCGGAACGTCCAGCAAGGGGGTATTGGTCTTTGTCGCCGTGACCGAGTTGACCGCCTTGTAGCCGATCGCCTTGCCGGTGACGATGATCGCGCTGACCTCGTGGCCGTCCGCTTCAGACGCAAATGTCGCGGTCGGAAGAGCCGCAAGGGCGACGGTGGCGAGCAACAGCTTTTTCACGAATTTACCTTGGATCAACCAGCATGAATGGGACGCTGCCCTAACCTAAATAGGAATGCGTCGCAATCTCGTTCATGCCTCGGGCATATCCGGCTGGTCCTGAGCCGTTGCCTCGATGCCACGCGCTGTCACCGTGATCGGGCGGCGGCGGCGGCGCCCATCTCGTGGCCCGCATGGGGACCCGTGGGGCCCTGGCCGTCACTTGTCGGCGAATGTTGGCCGCTCACGCCGCCCATGTCGTGGCCGGCGTGCGGACCTTGCGCGTGGGCCTGGGCGGCCAGCAGGGCCAGCGCTGCGATCTCAAGAAGCCCTTATCCTCCCTCCGCGACGGCCGACATGTGTTGGTCAGTGCCCGGTGAGGGTCAGTCCGTCGGCGGCAGGCGGGGTCGTGTCGCCGCCGTTCAGCGGCTTCTGCATCCAGACGGTGTCGACCCAGCGCCCGTGCTTGAACCCGACGCTCTGGCAGACCCCGGCGTGCCGGAAGCCCAGCGAGGTGTGCAGGCCGATGGACCCGGCGTTGCCGCTGTCGCCGATCACCGCCATCACCTGCCGCAGCCCCAGCGCCTCGCAGGCCGCCAGCACCTGCGTGAGCATGGCCTTGCCGATGCCCTGGCCGTGGGCCTCGGGAGCGACATAGACGCTGTCCTCGACGGTGAACCGGTAGGCGGCGCGGGGCCGGAACAGGCCGGCATAGGCGAAGCCCAGCACCTTGCCGTCGGCCTCCGCCACCACGTGCGGCAGGCCCCGCTCGACGATGGCCAGACGGCGCTGGGCCATCTCCTCAGGGCTCGGCGGGACCTCCTCGAAGGTGCCGAAGCCGTGCAGCACGTCGTGGCCGTAGATGGCCGCCAGGGCCTGCGCATCCCTTGCCTGCGACGGCCTGACGATCATTCCCAACCCCTGTCCACAGCCCAGATGGCGAAGGCATAGTCGAGCGCGATCTCCTTGAGGAAGTCGAACCGTCCCGAGGCCCCGCCATGGCCGGCGTCCATGTTGATCTTGAGCAGGATCGGGGCGCCGGCTGTCGAGAACTGCCGCAGCTTGGCCACCCACTTTTCCGGCTCCCAGTAGGTGACCCGGGGGTCCGACAGCCCCCCCGTCGCCAGCACCGGCGGGTACGGTTTGGCGGACACCTGGTCGTAGGGGCTGTAGGCGGCGATGGTGTCGTAGGCCGCGGCGTCCTCCAGCGGGTTGCCCCACTCGGGCCACTCGGGCGGGGTCAGCGGCAGGGTGGTGTCGCTCATGGTGTTGAGCACGTCGACGAAGGGGACGGCGGCGATCACCCCGGCCCACAGGTCGGGCCGCAGGTTGGCGATGGCGCCCATCAGCATGCCGCCGGCCGAGCCGCCATAGGCCACCATGCGCCCGGCCTTGCCGTAGCCTTTGGCGTCCAGGTGCTCGGCGCAGGCGATGAAGTCGGTGAAGCTGTTGGGCTTCTTCTCCTTGCGCCCGTCCAGGAACCAGCCCCAGCCCTTGTCGGAGCCGCCGCGCACGTGGGCCGTCGCCCAGATCCAGCCTCGGTCCACCAGGCTCAGATTGCGGATCGAGAAGCTGGGCTCCATGGCGTGGCCATAGGCGCCGTAGCCGTAGAGCAGCAGGGGCGCCGAGCCGTCCAGTGGGGTGTCCTTCAGCATCAGGACGGTGATCGGCACCTCGGCCCCGTCGGCGGCCTTGGCCATCAGGCGGCGGGCCACGTACCTGGCCGGGTCATGGCCGGAGGGGATTTCCTGGGTCTTGCGCAGGGTCCGCTCGCGGCTGGTCATGTCGTAGTCGAACCACTGCCGGGGCGTGGTGGGGGACTGGTAGATGAAGCGGGTGACCGGGGTGTCGTACTCGTAGCCGCCGCTCAGCGAGAGGGCGCAGGCCTCTTCGTCGAACACGATCTCATGCTCGCCGCCGCCGCGAGCCATCACCACGATGCGGTCGTTGGCGTTGACCCGCTCCAGCCGCACCAGGTGGCCGGCATAGGCCGCGAAGCCGGTGACGTAGTGGCCGGGCTGGTGGGCCACAAAGTCGGTCCAGCTGGACTTGGCCGGGATCTCGGCGGTGCTGGCCACCAGCTTGAAGTCCACCGCGTCATCGTCGTTGGTGCGGATCACCCAGCGGTCGGTCCAGTGGTCCAGCTCGTACTTCACCCCCACCCGGCGCGGCTCGGCCACGAAGGGCGGGCGGGTCGGGTCGGCGGCCGGGATCAGCCAGAGTTCGGTGGTCTCCTGGTTGCCGACATGGATCACAATGTGGCTGTCGTCGGAGGTGGTCCCGACGCCCAGGAACATGCCGTCGTCGGCCTCCTCATAGACGAGCGTGTCCTCGCCGCCGCGGGCGGGACGGCGGAAGACCTTGGAGGGCCGGGCGTTCTCGTCGCGCCAGATCCAGAACAGCCACTGGCTGTCCGGCGAGAAGGTGAAGTCGCCATAGGCGCTCTCGATCTCGAAGGGCAGGGCCTCGCCGGTGGCCAGATCCTTGATGCGGATCGTGTAGTACTCCGAGCCCTGCTCGTCGGCGGCCCAGGCGTAGAGCCGGTGATCGGGGCTGTGATGGGCGGCGCCCACCTGGAAGAAGGCCTTACCCTTGGACAGGGCCTCCTCGTCCAGCAGCACCACCTCACCGTCGGTTCGGCCGCGCGGACGGCGGCCATGCACCGGATGCTCGGCGCCGATCTCGTAGCGCACGTAATAGTCCCAGGCCCCGTCGGAGGCCGGGACCGAGGAGTCGTCCTCCTTGATCCGCCCCTTCATCTCGGCGAACAGCGCGTCCTGCAGGGCCCTGGTGGGATCGTCCAGCAAGGCCTTGGTGTAGGCGTTCTCGGCCTCCAGATGCTCGCGGATGTCGGCGCGCAGGACCTTGGGGTCGCGCAGCACGTCCTTCCAGTTGTCGTCCTTCATCCAGGCATAGTCGTCGACGCGGGTGCGGCCGAGCTGGGTGATGGACTTGGGCTCGCGCCGGGCGACGGGGGGTATGGGACGGGTCATGTCCGTTAGATGGCCCACCCATAGGGCACGCTCAAGGCGTAACCCTTTGGCCACGCGGCAACATGGCGCAAGCGCCAGAGCCAGATGAGACTTTGCGTTAACGATGTTCTTAAGGAAGTATCCCGTTAGTTGGTTCCGTGAGTTGCGGAAATTTTATCGGGGACGTCGATGGTCTATGACCTATCCGTGGAGTTGATCCACGCGACGGTACAACTGGAACAGCCCCTGGGGGATGGCACCCGCACGGTTGGCACCGGTTTCCTCATCCAATCCCTCAGCCCCGACGGCCAGCCCCACACCGTCCTCGTTACCGCCAACCACGTGCTGTCCAAGATGCCCGGCGCCGAGGCGCGCATCGGCTACCGGATCGAGAACGCCGACGGCTCCTGGACCTACGCCCCCCAGACCTTGAAGATCCGCGACGCCGCGGGCCATGAGCTCTGGACCCATCACCCGTCGCGCGACGTGGCGGCCATCGCCATCACCGCGCCGGACGAATTCGCCAAGGCCGCCATCCCGTTGACCTGGCTGGCCGACGATCAGACCTTCGCCTCGCTGCAGGTGGGCGCGGGCGATGAGATGATGGCGCTGGGCTTCCCGCGCGGCTTGGCCGCCAACCGCGCCGGCTTCCCGATCCTGCGGGCCGGCCGCGTGGCCTCCTATCCGATCGCGCCGGCCAAGGTCTTCCCGACCTTCCTGCTGGATTTCAGCGTCTTCCCGGGCAATTCGGGCGGGCCGGTGTTCATGGCCGACAACTCCCGCCGTCGCGTGGGCGCGACCGAGGCCCAGCCGGCGCAGTTCATCGCCGGTCTGCTGACCCAACAGGTCGAGCTGAACAATGAGCGCCTGGAGATCGGGATCGTCACCCAAGCCAAGTACATCCGCGAGACCATCGGTCTGGTGGAGAACCCCTACGCCCCGGTTACCACGGCTTCCAACGAAGTCGTCACGGGCGCCAAGGCGGCCTCGGCCGAAGAGGCCGTCTCGCCCGACTGGTAGCGGCCGTATCCGCTCATCCCGGCGCAGGCCGGGATGAGCGGTTTTGGTTTTACGCCCCGTACAGCAGGGACAGGGTCTCGGCGATGCAGGCGGGCTTGTCCTCGCCTTCGATCTCGATGGTGCATTCCATGCGGATCTGGACGCCGCCGGCCTTGGCGTCGACGCCGATCAGCTTCTGGCGCAGGCGCACGCGCTTGCCGACCCGGACCATGTTCACGAAGCGCACCTTGTCGGAGCCGTAGTTGATGCCCCGGGTCACGCCCTTCACCGGCATCAGCCCGCTGCCCAGGAAGGGCAGCAGCGACAGGGTCAGGTAGCCGTGGGCGATCGGGCCGCCCATTTCGCGGTTGGCGCGCTCGACGTCGACGTGGATCCACTGATGGTCCCCGGTGGCCTCGGCGAACTGGTTGACGCGCTCCTGGGTGATTTCCAACCAGTCCGACACGCCGGTCTCCTGACCGACCAGGCCGGGCAGATCCTTGAATTCCACGGGGTTCATCGTTCACGTCCTCGTCTTTGAAACAGGTGTTCGACCTCTAGAGGGTGACAGCCTTAAGTGGAAGCCACATCAGGCGACGGCCTCGGCCAGGAAGGTGGCGTAGACCCCGTCATGGGTGCGCCGCAGCAGGCGGAAGCCGGCGTCGTCGATCATCCGGGCCAGGATCCAGCCGAAGGTCGAGTGCTCCTCCCGCACATGGCAGGCCACCTCCTCGCGGCTGTAGCCGGTCTCCCGGGTCATCCAGCCGATCCAGCTCTCCACCGTGCGCGGGATGGCGTCCGGCGTGCAGTTGAAGGCCACGTCGCGGATGTAGATCTGGCCGCCGGGCTTCAGCGCGTCGCGCATGCGGGTGAGCGCCACGGCCTTCCACATGTCGGGCAGGTGGTGCAGGGCGTTCTTGGTGATGATCAAATCGAGGTCCCCCGACGCCGGGAAGGTCAGGAAGCCCCCCAGCTCGAAGGTGATGTTGGTGACGCCCATGTCGGCGGCGCGCGCCTTGGCGGCGTTGAGCATGGTGTCGGAGACGTCGATGGCCCGGACCGAGCGGGCCATGCCGCCCGCCGCGCAGGCCAGAATGCCGGTGCCGCAGCCGATGTCGGCCAGCGCGGTGTCGCGGTTTACCCCCAGCCCTGAGAGCAGGGCGCGGTCGGCGGCCAGGTCGCCGCCCTGGCGGGCGTCGTAGGTGGCGACCTGTTGCGCGTCCTCGAAATCGAGGCCGACCTGCTTGAGGTCGTCGTACCACCAGTCGGGTTGGGTCATGTCTGTCTCCATCTGTGACGCGGATGGAGAAGGGGGCTGACCGATCCATCCGCAGGCTTGCGGGGGATCGGTGAGCGGAGAGCTGTTGCTAAACTCGCGCGCGCCCAATCCCCGGGAAGGGATTGGCTACGTTCTGGGCGAGGCGGGTCGTCAGGCTCATGCTGGAGCCAGACTACACCCAACGGGGAAGCCGTCCAGGGCGCGTATTCCAAGTGAAGGCCAGCGACGCCGAGGGCATGGCGGCGACCACCGACAAGCAGACCCTGGGAATGTCAGGGTTGGATGGCTGGCGTGTCTCGGCGCCCAGGGGCTGCAGGGAAGGGCTCGTTGATGTCCTGGCTCACTTGGTCGGGCGCCGATCCGGCTGCAATCGGGGCTGAACGTCCTTGAGGATGCTCGATCCGCATCGGTGGGTGTAACAAAGCTGAAGCGTGGCCTTGCAGATCGCGGTTCGCCGACCCAACTCCTCACCGCGGACCGGGCCCCTCTGGCGATCGAGCCATCGATCGTGATGTCGGACCGCATCGGGTGATCTCGATGCGCGGGTTCGGTTTTGTCCTGCCCCGCGGAGAGACGCCCTTCATTGCCAATGGAGGCTGCCGGACCTCGTCTCAGGATGCTGAGACACCGCGCCTCTGTCCGGCTGTCAGACCATGAGACGATCCTTGAGGGTGTCATAATATGAAAAGCTTCATTCTCGCCGCGGCCCTTGTCCCGGCCCTGGCTTTGGGCGGGGCGGCGGCCGCGCACGACGTCAAGTGCCCGACCGTGAGCCAAGCCGACGTCGAGCGGCAGTTCACGGCTTTCAACGCAGCCTGGGCGACGAAGGACCCAGACAAGGTCGCTGGGCTCTTCACCAAAGACGCCGTGCTGCTGGCGACGGTGTCCAACAAGCCCCGGACCACGCCCGAGGGCGTGCGCGACTATTTCGTCAGCTTCCTGAAGAACAGTCCTCAGGCGACGATTGACAGCAGCAGCGTGAAGATCGACTGCGGCACCGCCTCGCGTGTTGGGACCTGGACCGTCAACATGAAGGATCCCGCCACCGGCGGAGCGCGCGCCGTGAAAGCCCGCTATTCCTTCGTCTACAAGTACGACGGCGGCGCCTGGAAGATCGATCACCTGCACTCGTCCATGATGCCGGAACCGAGCTGATCGCCGATACGGGAGCTATGGCGGCCGCGCACGACGCGGCCGCCATAGGTTCGCCGACCTCTGGAGATCTATGGCGAGCCTGATTGAAGGTCCGCAGCGGGTCGAAAGCCGGCATTGGCTTCGGCGCCGGAGGCGGACCCGGCCCGAAATCATGAGTCCATGCCCTAGACGATCTTGGAGCCTTCCTTGCCCCAGTAGGCGTCGCGGATCAGGCGCTTGTAGAGCTTGCCGGTGGGGTGGCGCGGCAGTTCCTGCATGAAGTCCAGGATGCGCGGCGACTTCACGTGGGACAGGTTGGCGCGGCAGAAGGCCATCAGCTCGTCCTTCAGGGCGTCGCCGGCCTCGTCCCAGTTCATGGGCTGGATCACGGCGGCCACCTGTTCGCCCATCTCCTCGTGCGGCGCCCCCACCACGGCGGCGTCGGCCACCTTGGGGTGGGTGATCAGCAGGTTCTCGAGCTCCTGCGGATAGATGTTCACCCCACCCGAGATGATCATGAAGCTCTTGCGGTCGGTGAGGTAGAGGAAGCCCTCCTCGTCCAGCCAGCCCACGTCGCCCAGCGTCGTCCAGCCCTGCTTGTTGGTGTTCTCGGCGATCTTATCCGGCGCGTTGTGATAGGTCAGCGGCGCGCCGCCGGCGAAATAGACCGTGCCCTCGCTGCGGGGCGGCAGCTCCTCGCCCTCCTCGCCGACGATCTTGGCCTCGCCCAGGATCGCCCGGCCCACCGTGCCCTTGTGGGTCAGCCAGTCCTGCGGGCCGACGTAGCAGAAGCCGTTGCCCTCGGACCCGGCGTAGTACTCGTGGATCACCGGACCCCACCAAGCCAGCATCTGCTCCTTGACCGGCACGGGGCAGGGGGCGGCGGCGTGGACCGCCGAGCGCATGGAGGAGACGTCGTACCTGTCGCGTACCTCTTGCGGCAGCTTCAGCATCCGCACGAAGTGGGTGGGGACGAACTGGCCGACGTCGACCTTGTACGTCTCGATCAGGCTCAGCATCACCTCGGGGTCGAACTTCTCCATCACGATGACGGTGCCGCCCAGCTGATGGACGGCCATGCACCAGCGCAGGGGCGCGGCGTGATAGAGCGGGGCCGGCGAGATGTAGACGCTGTCGGACTTGAAGCCGAACAGGCCGGCCGCCAGGTTGGCGACGCCGCCGGGCTCGTCGATGGGGCCGCCGGTCAGGGGCGGCTTGATGCCCTTCGGCCGTCCCGTGGTGCCCGACGAATAGAGCATGTCGCGGCCGGCCGCCTCGTCGGCCACCGGCGTGGCGGGCATCATGTCGCGCGCCGCCTCGAAGCTCTCGTAGGGCGCGCGGGCGTCGCCGACCATGTAGAGCTTCACGCCCGGCAGCATCGCGGGCAGTTCGTCGATGACCGGGCCGATCCCCGCCGAGGTCACCAGCAGCTTGGCCGCGCAGTCGGTCATGATGTAGTCGATCTCGCCCGGAGTCAGCTTGGACGAGATGCAGGCGTAGTAGAGCCCCGACCGCTGGGCCGCCCAGGCGATCTCGAAGAACCGCGGGCTGTTGTCCATCAGGATGGCGATGACATCGCCGGTCGCGAGACCCAGGGACCGGAACAGCTGCGCCCCCTGGTTGGAGCGGTCGTCCAGCTGGCGGTAGGTCACCGTCTCCCCGGTCCCGGCCATGATGTAGGCGGCGCGGTCGGGATGGGTCTTGGCGTGGTTGGCCGGATGCATGACGGGTCCTGATTTCCGGGGGCCAGGACGCCTTTGCGGCGCTCCGGGCCTCCTCCCAAACTTATCGTAGGGATCGACGATGCGGTGCTTGACGGACCGTCCGTCAAGCGGTGCGGACTGAAGAAAATCAGGGAGGAAGACACCATGGCCACGCCGACTTTCGAGACGCTCGCCTATGACGTCGAGGACGGGATCGCGACGATTACGCTGAACCGGCCCGACAAGCTGAACGCCTTCAACACCCAGATGATGAAGGACATGATCGCCGCCTTCGACGTCACCGACGCCGACGACGCGGTCAAGGCGGTGATCGTCACCGGGGCCGGCCGCGGCTTCTGCGCCGGGGCCGATCTGTCGGGCGGCGCCCAGACCTTCGACTACGACGCCCGCGGCGGCGAGGACAAGGCCGCCCGCACCCGCGAGGGCGTGCAGCGCGACGGCGGCGGCCTGCTGACCCTGCGCATCTATGAGAGCCTCAAGCCGGTGATCGCCGCCGTGAATGGTCCGGCGGTGGGGGTTGGCGTCACCATGCAGCTGCCGATGGACATCCGCATGGCGTCGACCGAGGCGCGGTTCGGCCTGGTCTTCGCCCGCCGGGGCCTGAACCCCGAGGCCGCCTCTTCCTGGTTCCTGCCCAAGGTGGTGGGCGTCCAGACGGCGCTGGAGTGGTGCTACACCGGCCGTATCTTCTCGGCCCAGGAGGCCTTCGACAAGGGCCTGGTGCGCTCGCTGCACGCGCCGGAGGACCTGCTGCCGGCGGCGCGCGCCCTGGCCCGCGAAATCGCCGACAACACCGCGCCGGTCTCCATCGCCATTACCCGCCAGCTGCTGTGGCGCATGGCCGGCGCCAACCATCCCATGGAGGCCCACCGCGCCGACAGCCGCGGCATCCAGACCCGTGGCGCCATGGCCGACGCCCGCGAAGGGGTGATGTCCTTCCTGGAGAAGCGCCCGCCGGCCTTCACCGACAAGGTTTCCACCGATGTTCCCGACATCTGGGAGCAATGGAGCGCGCCTACGTTCAAGTGATGTGAAAACGTCCGGTTAAGGCCGCTATGGTGTGATCAGGTCAGATCACATGAACCCAGCCGCAAACCCTCCCGAGACCGGACAGCCACCCATCTTCCGGGCGCGCGCCGCCTTGCTCAAACGGATGGCCGACGTCGTCTGCCTGCCGTCGTCGCGGGTGAACGCCTTCGAGCGCGCCATGACCGCCGACCTGCTGGTGGACATGCTGCGCGAGGCCGAGCCGGCCGATCGCCTGAAGGTGGCCCGCCGGCTGGCCAACCTCTCGGAGATTCCGGCAAGTCTCGTGCGTCTGTTGCTGCGCGACCATGTCGAGATCGCCGAGGCGTTGCTGACCAACTGCGCCTCATTGTCGGATAGCGACCTGCTGGACTGCGCCCGTTCGGCGGGGCTGGAGCACCGCCGGCTGATTGCCATGCGGCGCGGGGTCAGCGAGGTGGTCTGCGAGGTGCTGATCGAGTTCGGCGAGGCGCTGGTGATCGAGTGCCTGCTCAAGAACGAGCTGGCCAAGCTTTCCAACCCCTGCGTCGAGGCCATCGTCGCCTCCACCCGCGGCGACGCGCGCACCGCGCCCGCCCTGCTGCGGCGTCCCGAACTGCGGCCGGCCCACGCCTATGTGCTGTTCTGGTGGGCCGACGCCGACGCGCGCCGCACCATCCTCCAGCGGTTCGCCGTCTCTCGCGAAGTGCTGCAGGAGGCCACCGGCGACATCTTCCCCATGGCGGCCGCCGAGAACTGGCAGGACCCGCTCGCCCGGAAAGCTTTGCAATTCATCGAACGCCGTCAGCGCAACCGGGCCGCGATTGATAAGTCGCCGTTCGACAGCCTGGAGGCGGCGGTCGCCGCAGCCCAGGGTGGCCTCACCCGGGAAACGGCCGAGGAAATCTCCTACCTCTCGGGCCTGAAACCGATGACGGGCGCCAAGATTTTCACCGATCCCGGCGGCGAGCCCCTGGCCATCCTGTGCAAGGCCACCGGCCTGCCCAAGCTGGCGGTGCGGGCCCTGTGGCGGGGCCTGCGGCGCCCGGAAACCGAGGCGGACGGCAGCCCCAATCCGAACCTCGAACGGGTGCTCACCACCTACGACATGATCGCGGTCGATCGCGCGCAAACCGTTCTACGCTACTGGAACTGGTCCCTGTCCTCGGCTCTCACGCCTGCGTTGTTGAAGGCCATCCGCGATGGCGATGAAGGCGGCGCCGATGAATACTCGGTGCCCCAGCGCGCGGCCATGTTGGCGCTCTCGAAGGAATTCGGCCGTTAGTCTCGCGGCGAGCAAAAGCCCCGTCTGAAGTTGGTCGGGACCGGCTGTTGATCAGCGTTCGCTTACCCAACTGTCATGATCCAGATTACTGCGTCTTCGCTACTGCGACACGGCGCCACCATTCGGCGAAAAACACTAGTTCGTCTTTGTAGCGAACCTGTTCGGTCAAGATCATGCCGATTTACGCCACTTGTGCTTGCCCTGAGTCCCATATAATGCAGCCATAACTGATGTCGTGAATCAGTCATCCCCCCCACTTGGGTAGTTTCCCAACACGGAATCGAGAATTATGGACGAAAAGTCGGAAGTCATTGAGATGACGGCGGATATTGTCTCCGCCTACGTCGGTAACAATTCGGTCGCGGCCTCGGATTTGCCCGCGCTGATCCAGAGTATCCACCGCGCTCTATCCGGTATTTCGCAGGGTTCCGACGTTCAGGAAGCTGCGCCGAAGGAACCTGCTGTTCCCGTGCGCCGCTCGATCACGCCGGATCATCTGGTCTGCCTGGAAGACGGCCGCAAGTTCAAGTCTCTGAAGCGTCACCTGCGCACCAAATACAATATGAGTCCTGAGGAATACCGGGCCAAGTGGGGCCTCCCGAAGGATTATCCGATGGTCGCGCCGAACTATGCCAAGGCGCGCTCGGATCTCGCCAAGCAGATGGGTCTCGGCCAAGGCGGCCGTCAGGCTCCTCGCAAGCGCAAGTAAAACCTCTCGAGTCTTTCGAGTTTGAGACCGGAACGCCCGCCCACCCGGCGGGCGTTCTGCTGTCTGGGGTGTGACACCTGGAAGCGACGCCGGTTCCACCGGCCGCGACCCTCAAAACAGGCTCCGCAGCCTGCGGCAAATTCGGTTTTCTTCGCCCCTGCCACGATTTCGCCTTGCCGCAGATTCGCGGCTCAGGCGATAAGTGATTCGTCGTGATTCCAAGGGGTTGTTAAGGAATCTGAATATGGCGGCACAGATCGGATCATCAGCAGCGGCCGCCCGCGCCCATGAGGAGCTCTATGCCTATTGGGCTGGACTCCGCAGCGGGCCCAGGCTGCCGGGACGGGGCGATATCAAGCCCGAGGACTTCAAGCGCCTCTTGCCGACCGTCAGCCTGATTGACGTGCGTCGCGACCCGCTGGACTTCCGCCTGCGCCTGGCCGGCACCGGCCTCTATAGCGTCTATGGCCGTGAGATCACCGGCCGGGCCCTGGATGACGTCTATAACAGCGCCGCCGCCGACTACTGGCGCATCGAACTCTCGAAGATCGTCGAGGAGCGCCGTCCCGCCGTGGGCGTCCACAGCCTTTCGTGGCGGGGCGCCTCCCACATGTCGATCCTGTGGCTGCGCCTGCCGCTGGCCACCAACGGCGTCGATGTCGACATGATCCTGGGCTACGACGCCGTGGTCGGCATCCAGGGCCAGACCGGTTCCAGCAGCGGCATCCGCGCGGCTTAGAGCCGGCAAAGCCCTAGCCCCCTCCGTCTCTTCGCTGCGCTCAGATCCACCTCCCCCGAACCGCGCTTCGCGCTGGGGGAGGAATGACGCCCTCCTAATTCCTCCCCCAGGCCGCAGGCCGTATCGGGGGAGGTGGCGCGCGCATCAGCGCGTGACGGAGGGGGCTACGGCCTAAGCCAGCGCCTCGGCGTCTCGCCGTATCCGCCCCACCATCGAGGCCAACCCATTCGAGCGCTGCGCCGACAGGTGGCCGCTCAGGCCCAGCTGCTCAAAGGCCGCCTTGGCGTCGAAGTCGCGGATGGCGGCCGGGGTCTTGCCGGAATAGAGCCGCAGCACCACCGCGATCAGGCCGCGCACGATGTGGGCGTCGGAATCACCGCGGAAGGTGACGGTCCGGTCGGCGTGCGGTTCGGTCACCACCCAAACCTGGCTGGCGCACCCGCGCACCTTGTTGGCTTCGCTGCGTTCGGGGTCGGTGAGGGGCGCGAGGTCCTTCCCCAGGTCGATCACGTAGCGATAGCGTTCTTCCCAGTCCTCCAGGAGGTCGAACTCCGAGATCAGGTCGGCGAGGTCGTCTTCGATGGTGCGCATGCTGTCGGCGACTTAAGGGGCCCGACGCCCGCGCGCAACCGCCTGCTCAGCCGGCGGGCAGGCGGACATTGGCCAGCAGGCCGCCCCGCGGCCCTGGCAGGAGCTTCAGCCGCCCGCCCATGGCCTGGCACAGCAGGTTGACGATGGGCAGGCCGAGGCCTGCCCCCTCGCTGCGGCGGGTCAGCGCGCTGTCGCCCTGTTCGAAGGGGCGCAGCAGGCGGGCGATATCATCGGGGTCGATGCCGGGACCCTGGTCGAGGATGCAGATTTCGATCTCCGCGCCATCGCGCGCGGCGGTGATCTCGATGACCGAGCCCTCCGGAGAGAAAACCGCGGCGTTATGGATCAGGTTGCTGAGCAGGGTGCGCAGGCCGCGCGGATCGGCCTTCACCTTGGGCAGCGCGCCCTCGTCGCGGACGATGACCACGCTGTTGCGGTGGGCGATCTCCTCGCGCAGGCCGTCCAGGGCGTCGTCCATGGCGTGGTCCAGGGCCTCGACCCGCAGGTCCAGGTCCATCGCCCGGCCTTCGAGGCGCGCGATCTCCAGGATCTGGTTCACCAGGTTCAGCAGGCGCTGGCCGCTGGCCTGGATGATGCCCGCATATTCCTTGTACTGCGGCGCGCCGAGCGGGCCGTAGAGCTCCTGGGAGATGATTTCCGAGAAGCCGAGGATGGAGTTCAGCGGGGTCCGAAGTTCGTGGCTGACCATCCGCAGGAACGACCGCTGCTGGTCGTCCAGGGCCGCCTGGCGGCGCGCGCGGGCGGTCGACCGCGGCGCGGCCGTCGGGGATGAGTGGTCGTCATTGTCGGGAAGGGCCGCCGGCTGGGCCATGAAGGACGTACGCGCCTTTGAATGTTGCTCCCCAATGTGGGGCACGGCCGCTTACGATTTCGTTTCTGCCTGAAAGATCATGGGCTTGGACTTCATCCCCCAGGACGCGAGGAGCCTCGCAGGGACTCACCTGCAAAGGTAAGGTTCCGCGCTGGCGCCGCGTGCGCGCTGATGGCCGGAGGCCCCGAGACTAGACGTGGTCGAGAACGTGTCCACCCGACCCATGGGGACCCCCGGCGGACTGCCGCCGCAGGAGCTCATATGGTGGCACGCGACCTGGCTCGCGGTGCTGGGCCTCGGCGTGGGCGTGATGCTGTTCTCCCCGATCCAGCAGACCACCTCGGCCGTGGTGGCCCTGGCTCTCGGCGCCGCGCCGGCCTTGGCCGGCCTGCTGCTGGCCCGGTCGCGCCATGTGGCGGCCCATAGCCTGATCCTGTTCAACTGGGGCGCGGGTGGAGTGCTGGCCGCCCTGCTCACCGGCGGCCTCGCCGGACCGATGGCGGTCTGGCATCTGGCGCCCCTGGCCGCCGCCGCCGCCATGGGCCGGATCGACCGCCTGGCCATGGGCGCAGCCATCAGCCTGGCGGCGATCTGCGTCTCCCTGTTGGCCGAAATCACCCTCAGTCTGCCGGCCCCGCCGCCGTTCGACCTGGCCTCGGGCCTCGGGGCCGTGGCGATCGTCACCACCGCGGTGGGCCTGGGTCTGGCGCTCATCGTCCTGCAGCGCCGGGTGATCCTGGACACGCGCCGCCGCGCACTGATGGAGGTGCGCCTGCGGGAAGCCCTCGGCGACCAACCGCACCTGTTGGTGGTGGTTCAGCCCGGCGGCAAGCTGGTCGCCGCCTGGGGCAATGCCCCCCGCGGCCTGAAGGGTCAGGTCCTGACCGGCCGGCCCCTGTCGCAACTGGCGACGCCCGCCGACCGCCCCCGCCTCGAGGCGGCCCTGCGCGAGGCCATCATCGAGGGCAAGTCCGAGGTCGGCTTCGCCCCGGCCGGCGCGCCCGCCCTCTGGCATGAGCTGTCCCTGCGCCGGGTGAACCCCGCGCGCCTGACCGGCTCGATCCGAGACGCCGGGTTGCAGCGCGCCCGCGAGGCGGCCCTGGATCAGGCCCGAATCGACGCCGAGACCGCCAACGCCGGCAAGTCCCGCTTCCTGGCCAATATGAGCCACGAGCTGCGTACCCCGCTCAACGCCATCATGGGCTTCTCCGACATCATGCGGCAGTCGCTGTTCGGCCCCATGCCCGAGAAGTACGGCGAGTACTCCGCCCTGATCCACGAAAGCGGCGAGCACCTGCTGGAGCTGATCAACGATGTGCTCGACATGTCGAAGATCGAGGCCGAGCGGTTCGAGCTCTATCGCGAGGAATTCGACGCCCGCGACGCCATTTCCGCCGTCATGCGCCTGATGCGCGGCCAGGCCGACCGGGCCGGCGTCAGCCTGCGCGGCCTGATGCCCAAGGAGCCGCTGGAGGTCACCGCCGACCGCCGGGCCATGAAGCAGATCGCGCTCAACCTTATCTCCAACGCGCTCAAGTTCACCCCCAAGGGCGGGACGGTGACCGTGACGGCCCATGCCGAGGGCCCGATGCTGGAGCTGATCGTCGCCGACAGCGGAACCGGCATCAGCGCCACCGATCTGCAGCGCCTGGGCAAGCCCTTCGAACAGGCGGGCGGCGCGGATCAGCGCGCGGCGGGCACGGGCCTTGGGCTCTCTCTTGTCCAGGCCTTCGCCGAACTGCACGGCGGCGAGATGGCCATCGAGAGTCAGCTCGGGGAGGGGACCACGGTCACAGTGCGCCTGCCGGTGATGGAGCTTTCAGTGGTTGAGGTTGTGCCTGAGACCCATCCGGAAGAGACGGCGGGCTAACCTATACCCCGCTCATCCCGGCGCAGGCCGGGACCCAGGTCGTAGGTCACGGCCTCGCCAGGAAGCCTGAAAGCGGTGGATGTATCTGGGGCCCGGCCTTCGCCGGGATGAGCGGGGTTTGTGCTTACCGGCTCGCCGTCTGCAGGAAGGCTCTGCCCGCCGCGAAGTCGCCGACCTCGACATAGGCGCGCCGGGTGGCGTCGCCGGCGAACAGGAACTCCACCATCACCGCCTCGCGGGGGTCGAGCCCCGAGAGCGTGCGGGCGGCCTCGGCGGGGAAGCGGAAGGCCCAGCCGGTCTTCAGGTCCTTGGGCAGCAGATCCAGGCCCGCGCGGCTGCGCGCCTCGGCGGAATAGGCGGTCTGGGCGCCGGTCGGCGGCAGCCGCCGGGTCAGCGGCAGGCGGTCAAGGCTGTCGCCCCGGGCGTCCAGATAGGGGCCGAGTGTCAAGTTCACGTCCCGCAGCACCAGGCGCGCGGCATAGGGCTGGGCGCCGTCGCTGAAATTGGCCACGGCCATCAGCCGGTTGGCGCCGGCCCGGCCGGCAAGACCGAACACCATGCGGCCGCCGTCGAAACGGGTGTCCTGGGTCAGGCGCCAGCGGGCGCCGGTGGACGACGAACTGCGGTCGGCGCGCCAGGCGGAGACATCGCCCGGATAATCCATCTTGATGAGCTTGGCATAGCCCTCGAAAGCCGTGCGCACGCGGCTGGCGGCGGCGTCGATGTCGGTGGAGTCACAGGCCACGGCCCCGGCCTTCTGCGCCGCGCGTTGCGCCACGGCGTTGAGGGTCGCACGGTCGGCGCCGGCGCGCAGGGCCGCGCCGCGGGCCTGAGCTTGGGCGGCGGCCAGCGCTGAGCCCACGGGCCCTGAGAACAGGCCGCATCGGGCGTCGGCGGCGGTCATCACGGTGCGTTCGTAGAAGAGGTCGACGCTGCTCGCGCTCGCCATCACCGGCGCGGCGCTGAACGCCAAAGCCAATGCCGTCCCCATCCACCAACACGCCGGGCGCCGCACTTTTGTGTGCGTTGTGCTCGTCATGCTCTCTCTTTGTCCCGTATGTTCGGGACCTTGAGCTGAACCTAGACCGGTCGCCCTTTCCGGTCCGTTACGAGAGACCCTGCTGCGACATGATGCTGTCCACGGACATCTGGGTGGCCGCCCTGGTCCGCCGCGCCGAGCTGGCGGGCGGCTTCGGCATCGTGGCGCGCAAAGGCGACGCCCGGGCCGGCAGCGTGCTGGTCAAGGTGCTGAACCTCGATGACAAGACCACCCGGCTCTATTCCGAGGCCACCCGCGGCGATGGCGAGCGGATCTGGATGCGGCCGTCCCTGTTCGACACCGAGGCCGACCTCGACCGCTATATCCAGCGGTCCCTGCGCATCGATCCCGATCTCTGGGTGGTGGATATCGAGGACAAGCAGGGCCGGCATTTCCTGACCGAGCCGGTCGAGGACGCCTGATCTTGCAGGGTTAGCGGGCAATTCACCGCGCTTGTGCACCGGCCCTAAAGTCAGCCATGCGACCTTGGCGCTGTGCTCCCCCCAGCCCAGCCTTTCGTGTAGTCGCCCATGCTTTTCCTGATGAACGACGTGGTCCTGAACCTCGACGGCATGACGATGACGCCCAAGATCACGAACCGCCGGTTCCGTGACCTGCCCTTCAACGCCGTCAGCCGCCTGGGCCAGGAACTCTACGCCGAGAGCCCCCTGCTGCATCATCGCCGGCCGCAGCGGGCCAAGCGTCTGGCCCTGCTGATCATGGCCAAGGCCCCGGCGATCAACGCCGCCCAGTTCACCGCGCCCTATTTCGGCTGCGCGCCCGAAGAGGTGACGATGCGCTATCTGAACGTCGACTTCGAGATCATGGCCCGCCTGGCCAAGCGCCAGGAGGAGGGTGAAACCGACAAGATCTGGACCGATCGTCAGGTCTGGAAACGCCTCGCGGCCTAGCCTCGGGACGCGCGCTGCGCTAGTCCCCGCCCATGAGCAATTCTCCCGCCGCCGAGGCCGCGCGCCGGCGCACCTTCGCCATCATCTCCCACCCGGACGCCGGCAAGACGACCCTGACCGAGAACCTGCTGCTGGCGGGCGGCGCGATCCGCGCGGCCGGCGCGGTGCGGGCCCGCGGTGAGAACCGCCGGACCCGGTCGGACTGGATGAAGATCGAGCGCGAGCGGGGCATCTCCGTCTCGGCCAGCGTCATGACCTTCGACCACGACGGCCTGATGTTCAACCTGCTGGACACCCCGGGCCACGAGGACTTCTCGGAAGACACCTACCGGACGCTCACGGCCGCCGACGCCGCGGTCATGGTGCTGGACGCCGCCAAGGGGATCGAGCCCCAGACCCTGAAGCTGTTCGAGGTCTGCCGCCTGCGCGACATCCCCATCGTCACCTTCATCAACAAGATGGACCGCGAGGCTCAGGACCCCATCGAGCTGCTGGACGAGATCGCCTCCAAGCTCGCCCTCGACCCCGCGCCGCTCTATTGGCCGGCCGGGTCGGGTGGCCGGTTCAAGGGGATGCTGGACCTGCGCAATCAGCAGTTCCTGCCCTTCGCCAAGAAGACCGCCGACAACAAGGACGAGGGCCACCCCGCCGCCATCGGCTTCAACGGCAATGCGGTGTCGAGCTATCTGAACCCGGAGGAACGCGCCGAACTGGAAGAGACCGCCATGCTGGTGGGGGAGGCGTCCAAACCCTTCGACCCGCAGTCCTTCCTCGAGGGCCACATGACCCCGGTGTTCTTCGGCTCGGCCCTGCGCCACTTCGGCATCGACCAGCTGCTGGCGGGCCTGGGCGCCTACGCCCCGCCGCCCAAGGCGGTGGCCGCGGCCAAGGGCGGCGAGCCCACCCACATCGTGCCGGGCGATCCGGAGGTGACGGGCTTCGTCTTTAAGGTCCAGGCGAACATGGACCCCAACCACCGCGACCGCATCGCCTTCCTGCGCCTGTGCTCGGGCAAGTTCGCCCGCGGCATGAAGCTGAAGGTGCAGAACACCGGCCGCCAGCTCTCGGTCAACGCGCCGATCATGTTCTTCGCCTCGGACCGTGAACTGGCCGAGGAGGCCTTCGCCGGCGACGTCATCGGCATTCCCAACCACGGGATCCTGCGGGTCGGTGACAGCCTGTCGGAGACCGGGACCATCCGCTTCGCCGGCCTGCCCAACTTCGCCCCGGAAATCCTGCAGCGCGTCCGCGTGAAGGATCCCCTGAAGGCCAAGCATCTGAAGAAGGCCCTGGAAGGCCTGGCGGAGGAGGGGGTGACCCAGCTCTTCCGGCCGCAGTTCGGCGCGGACTTCATCGTCGGCGCCGTCGGCCAGCTCCAATTCGAGGTCATGGCCGACCGCCTGGCCAACGAATACCAGCTGGAGGTCCAGTTCGAGGCCAGCCCCTTCGCTGAGGCCCGGTGGATCACCGGGACCAAGGCCGAGATCGAGGACTTCAACACCAAGCACAAGACCGCCATGGCCACCGACATCGACGAACAGCCGGTGTTCCTGGCCAAGTCGGCCTGGGAGCTGGGCTATGTGGTGGAGCGCTACCCCACGGTGGCCTTCCACCGCACCCGGGAGCGGGGTTAGGCCGGTGCCGGCCGCGATCGTCTACGGGACCCCGCCCTACAACCTGGTCGACGTGCCCACCGGCGCGGTCCAGGTCTCGCCCATCCTGCCGGGCTCGACGGCCCTGGAAAGCCTGCCGGACGCCAGCCAGGACGAGGCGGTCATCGCCGCCCCGCCCGGGACGGCCGAACGGGACTATGCCCTGGCGCAGGCTCTCCGTGTCTTGAAGCCTGGCGGCCGGCTCACCGCCTTCGCGCCCAAGGACAAGGGCGGCTCACGCCTGAAGAAAAGCCTCGAGGCCTTCGGATGTGAGGTCTTCGAGGAGTCCCGCAAGCACAACCGCATCTGCACGGTCGAGCGGCCGCAGACCATCGTGGGCCTGGACGCCTTCGTGGCCAAGGGCGCGGCCGAGCAGATGGGCGAGCTCTGGAGCCAGCCCGGCGTGTTCAGCTGGGACCGGGTCGATCCGGGCAGCGCCCTGCTGATCGCCAACCTTCCGCCGCTGAAGGGCAAGGGCGCGGACTTCGGCGCCGGCATCGGCATCCTGGCGCTCACCGTCCTGGCCAGCCCCGACGTGAAGAGCCTCGCCCTGGTGGACGTCGACCGCCGCGCCATCGAGGCCGCGCGCAAGAACGTCACCGATCCCCGCGCCACCATCGTCTGGGAAGACGTGCGCCAGGCGGGTCTGGCCGACCTCGACTTCGTGGTGATGAACCCCCCCTTCCACGACGGCGGGGCCGAGGACCGGGCCCTGGGCGTCGCCTTCATCGAGACCGCCGCCAAGGCCCTGCGCAAAGGCGGGACCTGCTGGCTCACCGCCAACCGCCACCTGCCCTATGAACGGCCCCTGGGCGCCGCCTTCTCCAAGGTCGAGCTGCGGGCCGAAGCCGGCGGCTACAAGATCTACGAGGCCCGCAAGTGAGCAAGGTCCCGATGGCCCGGCTGGACCGCCTGCTGGCCAATCTGGGCTACGGCTCGCGCCGCGAGGTCAATGCTCTGGTCCGCGCCGGCGGGGTGGTGCTGGACGGTGTGACCCTGAAGGACGCCGGGGCCAAGGTCCCCATCGTCCGCGAGCTGCCCACCCGCCTGACCATCTCCGGCGTCGCCGTCGACCCCCCCGCGCCGTTCACCCTGATCATGCACAAGCCGCTCGGCGTGGTCTGTTCGCACCGCGAGGCCGGCCGCAGCGTCTACGAACTGCTGCCCACCCGCTGGCGCGCCCGGATGCCGGGGCTTTCCACCATCGGCCGGCTGGACAAGGACACCTCGGGCCTGCTGCTGATCACCGACGATGGCGACCTGCTGCATCGGGTGATCTCGCCCCGGGCCCACGTCGCCAAGCGCTACCTGGCCACCCTCGACCGCCCGATGACCGGGGAGGAGGGCGCGATCTTCGCCGCCGGCGACCTGATGCTGGACAGTGAAGACACACCGCTGGCGCCCGCCGAGCTTGAGGTGATCTCGCCGACCGAGGCCGCCCTGACCATCATCGAGGGTCGCTACCACCAGGTCCGCCGGATGTTCGCCGCCGTGGGCAATCACGTGACCGCCCTCCACCGCGACCGCATCGGCGGACTGCAGCTCCCCGCCGACCTCGCGGCCGGTGAGTGGCGGGTGCTGGACGAAGCGGGCGGGGCCGCGATCTTCACCCAAGCCTCCGGCCGCGGCGCGACCGATCCCGCCCACCCCTGAGGTCCCGCGATCTCTGCTGAACCCTTCATCCTCACGGCCGCGCTGGACCCAGCGGCGGCCGACTGGTTCGAGGATCTGCGCCAGACGCACTTCCCGCCAGGGCGCAACCAGGTCCCCGCCCACCTGACCCTCTTCCATGCCCTGCCCGGCGACCAGGAAGCGATCATTGGCGACACCCTGAAGGCGGCCTGCGCGCGGACCCCGGCCCTCTCGATGGAGGTGCGCGGCCCATGGTCGCTGGGCCGAGGCGTGGCCTACCGCCTCTCATCGCCCGGGTTGGAGCGCCTGCGGGCTGACCTCGTGGCGGCGTTCGAACCCTGGCTTACCCGGCAGGATCGCGCGCCTTTCCGGCCGCACATCACCGTCCAGAACAAGGCTGATCCCGAGGTCGCGCGGGCCCTGCTGACCCATCTGCAACTTGACTTCGAGCCCTTCGACGTCACCGCCACCGGCCTTCAGGTCTGGCGGTACCTCGGGGGGCCGTGGGCGCCGGTGGCCGAGCTCCCCTTCTCGGCGCCCGGCGCGGGGCTGTGACCGAAAAGCGCCTGTCAGGCGAATATTCGTATTCTGTTAACCATAACCGACTGATTAACCACTTGTTTACGATCTCGGACCCGGCTTTGCTCCTTTCGGTCTGAACCCAAGTCGGGCGTCCCGTGTTGAGACGCCAGGGTGATCGGAGCCGCGTCATGTTCGAGTTCGGTCGAGAACTTAAGCGCCTGTTCGGCGCTGAGGGCGCCCCGCGCGATGGTCTGACCGGCGGCGACTCCTCGCTGCTGGAACTGCTGGACCTCGAACTGCTGAAGGCCGAGGCCAAGGCCGCCGACGTCGCCGCCGGCCGCATCGGCGCCGCCGACCGCGCCCAGCGCCGCCTGGAGGCCGCCATCGTCTGGCGCGAAGTCGCCCGCCGCTCCGGCGACGCCTTGGCCCTGCGCAAGGCCGCCGCCACCGCCGAGGCCGCCGCCGATCTCTTCGACCGTAACCGCCGCCCCGACGGCTGGGCCCGCGCCCGCTGTGAGCAGGCCTTCTGCGCCATGCTGGGCGCCGAGCTGTTCGGCGATGACGGACTGAACGCTGCCGCCGATCTCGCCTTCCGCGAAGCCCGCGCCGCCGCGCGCGGTGGCCTCGCCCTGCCGCTCGCCGATGTCGGCATCGCCGCCCTCGAAGGCCGCTCGCGCATGGCCACGGGCGACGCCCAGGCCGCCCGCGTCGTGGCCGCCCGCTTCACCCAGCCGATCCAGGGCCTGATGGTGCTCACCAAACGCTGCCGCGCCGCCCGCCTGCTGGCCGTGGAGGCCCGCCTGGTGCGCGCCGACCTGCTGATGGGCTGGGGCGCGCGCCTGAAGGACCGCGACCTGCTGCAACAGGCGCTCGACGACGCCGACGCCGCGGTCGACGGCCTGGACGCCGCCTACGAACCCCTGACCTGGGCCCGCGCCGCGGCCCTGCGCGGCCAGGTCCTGGCCCTGCTGGGTGACGCCGCCGGCCAGATCGAGACCGTCGCCGAGGCAGTCAATGCGCTGGCTGATGTGCTGGGCGAACTCAATCGCGAGCACAGCCCCATGGACTGGGCCCGCCTGCAGACCGCGCTCGCCGAAAGCCTCCAGGCGCTTGGCGAAGCCGGCGCCAGCGAGCGCGCCTACGAACAGGCCGTCACCTGCTACGACCGCGCCGCCATGGTGCTGAAGGAGATTCCGGCGCTCGCCCTGCGCGCCGTCGCCGCCTCGAACCGCGCCCTGTGCCTGGCCCGCTCGGCCGAGCTTTCCGGCGACCTCAATGTGCTGGACGCCGCCGAGACCGCCTTCCGCATCGAGCTGACCGCCATGTCGCCGGGCCGCGATCCCACCGCCTGGGCCCTGCTGCAGGTGAACCTGGCGCGTCTGTACGAGGCCCGCCTGGACATCACCGGCCGCGACCGGGGCGAACGCGCCGCGGCCGCCCACGCCCTCACCGCCGCCCTCGATGTCTTCGCCGAGCAGGGCCTGCGCTCGCTGACCATCATCGCCGCCGACGCCCTGGACCGCCTGACCCACACGAGCCCGCGCCCGGCCTACTAGGGATGGCCCGATGTGGAGATCCGTTGGGATAGACTCCAGAAGGTACGAATTCGGCTTCTCAACCCTTGGGTGAGTGTGCAGGATGCCCCGCTCAAAGACGGGGGCGTCGGGATGCGATCATTAGGTTTTCTCGCCGTTCTGGCCGCATTGGCTTGCGGCTATGGGTCCCCGGGCTTCGCGGCTCCCGACGTGATCACGCCGCCGGATTGGCTGCGGAAGCCTACCCCCGAACAGCTCCTGGCGGTTTGGCCGACCAAGGACTTGGGGCAGGTGCGCACCGGCAAGGGCGTGATTAGCTGCTCCGTCTCGATCCAGGGCGCTCTGTTCGACTGCCGGGTCGTCTCCGAGGAGCCGGTCGGGTCCGGGTTTGGCGCCGCGGCTCTCGCGGTGGCGCCCCAATTGTTGCTGAAGCCCGGCCTGCGGAATGGAAAGCCGGAGGTGACGTCGGACGTGCACATTCCTGTCAACTTCGGAGGTCGGCCTACCTCGTATCTAGGTAACGACGCCAAGACGTTGACCCGCCCGGTCCTGACGAACGTCATTTGGACCGAGGCGCCGACCTATGCCCAGGTCGTCGCCGCCTTCCCGGCCAAGGCCCGGATCGCCAAGACCGGCGGGAACGTGGTCCTTGACTGTTCCTTCAAGTCCGACGGCCGCTTGACCGGCTGCGAGCTCTTGGGCGAAACTCCAAAGGGTCTTGATCTTGGCCGGGCCGCCAAAACGCTCATGCCGCTTTTCATGGGTCCAACTCTGCGGAGCGACGGGGCCAGCACCCTTCGCGCGGGGGTGCAGATTCCAATCACCTTCCCCATCGAGATGACCTCTGCGACCCATCCCGTGACGGGCAAGCCCCGTTGGACCGCAGCCCCGAGTGCCGAGGCGTTGCTGGCGGCGATACCCGCGACGGCGGCGACTGCAGGTGTTCGCACCGCCCGGGTGGTGATGTCTTGCACCATCGCTCAGGGCGGCGGCCTTGAAGGCTGCAAGGTCTCCAGTGAGGACCCGGTCGGACTTGGGTTTGGGGCCGCCACCCTGGGGCTGGTTAAGGATATCCGCGTGAGCATCTGGACGGCTGAGGGCCTGCCGACCATCGGCGGTTCGATTAATGTTCCGATCCGCTACGATATCCCGCAGGCCTCGCCGCCCAAACCCTAGGCGGCCGCCACGTCGCCGGTCTGGCGGCGCATGCGCCAGAAGCGGATGGTCCGCTGAGCGGCTTCGCGGGGCAGGTTTTCGTAGAGTTCGCCATATTCGCGGGCCCGACCCATGGCGTTGGAATCGCGGTCCAGGATCAGGACGGCGAAGGTCAGGTACAGCGACCGATCAAATCCGGCTGCCTTGCAGACGATGGACAGGGCGTCCAGTTCGCGGCGTTCCAGGATCCGCCGGGCGGTGTGGAAATCGATGTCGGCCAGTTCCGAGAGCGCCACCAGGAACTTGGTGGTCTCGCGGTTGCGCAGGAAGCCCGCCAGCACTGGCGGGGTGATGGCGCCCCGCAGACGCAGGATGCGGACGGCCTTCTCGGCCTCGATATAGTCGCCGGGCAGGGCGCCGTCGCGGGCGGCCAGGGTCTTGCGGCCGGCAGCCAGGGCCTGGTCCAGTTCGTCGGGATCGATGTCGCGGTTACGCTCCAGGATCTGGTCGCGCAGCCGGGCCTCCACCACGAAGTACATCTCGTTGAGCAGGTCGGCGGGCATCGCCTTGCGGGCGACGACGGCGGCATGCAGGGCCGGGTTCTCGGTGGCGCGGTCGATGACCATCTCGTGGGTCTCACGCGACATCTCGGCGCCCTGGTTGGCCAGCAGGGTCCCGAGCGTCTCGTCGTCACCGCGTTCCACGATGGCCTCGGAGAGCGCTTCGGAGACAACGGGGCGCTGGCTGATGGCGCGCAGGTGGTCCTGGCCCCGGGTGCGGGCCACCGACAGCAGGTCGTCCTCGGTGAGCGCGGTGGAGCCTTCCAGCAGCGGCCGGGCCACATCGATGGAGGCGTCGCGGGCCAGGCTGCGGATCAGGCCGGCGGGGGCCGGATCGACGCTGGCCATGCGTTGGGCGAGTTCGGCGCGAACCGCCACCTCCATCTCGCCGGCGAGCTGGGTCAGGACGTCGTCGAACAGGGAAAGCTCGCCGGGCGCGCGGGGCTCATCGGTGGTGAAGAACAGGTCGGTGACGCCGCGCAGCAGTTCGCGCCGCCGGGAGCTGGAGGGCTCCTGGGCCAGCTCGATCAGGTCGTGAAGCTTGGTGCGCGTCATCGGGATCTCAGAACGGGCGGCCGTCGTCGGCCTTGCTGTCGTCGTCATTGTCGTCGGTCTTCTTCACCGGCGGATCAGGCGGGCCGATGAACACGTAGCGGTCGCCGCCTTCCACCTGCGGGATGGCGTCCGGCTCCAGGCCGTAGGCCCGGTGCATCGAGTAGAGCTTGGAGCCTTCCCCGGTCCGGCGGGTCACGGCCGAGGCGTCGGCCACCTTCTGGCTGGCGGGGACGGCGGCCTGTTCGGGCAGGGGCGGGGGGCCGCCATAGAGGCTGGAGGGCGGCGGCGCATAGACCGGCGGCGACGGCGGGGCCTGGTCCAGGGAGGGCGCGGGCGCGCTCGCGCGCGGCGCCTGATAGGGCGCCTGGGGCACGAAGGGGGTGTAGGCCGGCGGCTGGTAGGTCACGCGGCGGCTCTCGCCGGGCGGCGGGGGCAGGTCACGGTCCTGGGAGGCCTCCTGGCGGCCGCGGGTGAACTGGCCGGCCAGGGCCATGGGCTCGGGGCGGGCGATCATGCCCGGCTGGCCGCCGGTCGCCGCGCGCTTGTTGGCCCAGCCCAGCATCGGGCCGGTGGGCGCGGGGGCCGGTTGCTGGACGGCCGGAGGCTCATAGTATCGGTCCCGGTCATCCTCATGGGAGCCGGGGGTGACCGCACGGACGACGGCGGCGATGGCGAGGCCTAGGCGCATCATGCGACGACGCTAGTCGCGGTCGCTTAACCCTGAGCTAACGACCTAACTTAACGCCCGCGCCACCAGGCCAGGCCGATCTTCTCGGCGCGCTCAAGCAGGGCGTGCAGCACGACCCCCATCAGACCCAGCACGACGAGGGCGGCGATCATGCGGGCGGTCTGCAATTTGTTGCCGGCGTCCAGGATACGCCAGGCCAGGCCGCGCACCCCGCCCGACCCCGCGCCGAACTCCGCGACGACGGCCCCGATGACCGCCAGTCCGGCGCCAACCTTATGACCTTCCAGGAGAAATGGGACGGCCGAGGGCAGGCGCAGGCGCAGAACCCGCTGCAACCGGCTGGCCCCGTACAGATCAAACAGCCGCTCCAGATCGGGGTCGGCGGCCTTCAGACCCGTCACCGCGCCGGAGAAGATCGGGAAGAAGGCCACCAGGACGGCGAGCGCAATGATCGCCCGTTCGGGGTGGTCGATCCCCGCCCAGATCAGCACCAGAGGGGCGATGGCCACCACCGGCGTCACCTGGAGAACCGAGGCCAATGGCCGCACCGCGCGATCGATCAGCGGGCTGAGCCCCACCAGCAGGGCGACGGCCTGGGCCGCGAGGCTGGCGATCACCAGCGAGATCAGCGCCACCGACAGGGTGTTCCAGGCGGCCTGCATCAGGCTGCCGGTGTCGGTGGCCAGGGCCACGGCGACATCGGACGGGGCGGGCAGGAAATAGGCCGGAACCCCCGTCACCCGGCAGGCGATCTCCCACCCGGCCAGCAGCAGGGCGATCAGGGCGAAGGGCGCCAGGGCGTCGATCACGCGGTTCACGCCGCCATCTCCGAGCCCTTGAGCAGCAGGTCCGACACCGCCTCGGCGGCTTCGCGGAACTCCGGTGTGGCGCGGTAGCCGATCAGGCGGGGCAGGTCGCCTGCGACCGTGACCTCGCCGGCGACGCGGCCCGGCCCTCGGGTCAGAACGGCGACGCGCGCGGCCATGTAGGCGGCCTCCTCGACATTGTGGGTCACGAAGATGATGGCCGGCTTCGTCTCGCGCCACAGCTTCAGCACGTCGTCGGCCAGGGACCGCCGGGTGATCTCGTCCAGCGCCGCGAAGGGTTCGTCCAGCAGCAGCAGGCGCGGCTCGGTCACCAGGGCGCGGGCCAGCGAGGCGCGCATGGCCATGCCGCCCGACAGCTGGGCGGGGCGGGCCTCCTCGGCGCCGGCCAGGCCCACGCGGGCCAGGGCCGCCGCGGCCCGCGCCCGGGCGAGGGGCTTGGGCACGCCTGACAGCTCCAGGGGCAGGGCGACATTGGCCACCGCCGTCATCCAGGGCGCCAGGGTCGGGGCCTGGAACACCACCGAGGTTTCGCCCCGCCCGGCGGTGCGGGTGACGGTCCCTCGCGTCGGCTGTTCCAGACCGGCCAGCAGCCGCAGGGCGGTGGACTTGCCGCAGCCGGACGGCCCCACCAGGGCCACGATCTCTCCGGGCGCGATGCTCAGGCTGAAAGGCCCCAGCGCGCGGCCGCGCTTGGCGTAATCGACTTCAACGGCCTCTAGGGCGACGACAGGCGGCACGTGGGCTTACTTAACCGCCGGGGTCACGAACTGCAGGGTGTAGGCCTTCTTGTAGTCCAGGGTCTTGGGATAGACCCCTTGCTCGGAGGCGATCTTGAAGAACTCCGCCCAGCGGGCGTCGCTCATCGTGCCGATCCCGGCGGTCTTGGCCTCGCCGCCGTCGACGATGCCGTAGGACTTCATCTTCTCGCGGGCCTGGTCCAGCACATCCTGGCTCATCTCCGGATTGTCCTTGCGGATCAGGGCGTCGGCGGGCTTGGCGTCGCCGTAGAGATAGTCGTGCCAGCCCTTGGCCGAGGCCTCGACGAAGGCCTTCACCGCCGCCGGATTTGAGTCGATCAGGCTTTGGGGGACCATGATCATGGTGGCGTAGGAGGGATAGCCGTTGTCGGCCAGCAGGAAGACCTTGGCCTTCAGCTTGGCTTCCTTCTCCAGGGTATAGGGCTCGCTGGTCACATAGCCCTGCTGGGCCACGCGCTTGTCGGCCAGGAACGGCGCGGAGTTGAAGGTGTATTTGCGGATCTGGTCGTCGGTGAAGCCGTACTTCGACTTCAGCCATACCCAGAAGGCGGTGACCGAGGCGTCCGACAGCAGGATGGGGTGGCCCTTCAGGTCGCCGATGGTCTCGATCCCCTGATCGGGGTGGGCGATCAGCACCTGCGGGTCTTTCTGCATCATGGCGGCGACGGCCTTCACCGGCACGCCCTCCTGAGCCATGTTCAACGCGATGAAGCTGTTGGAGCCCATGCCGGCCTGGACCGCGCCCGAGGCCAGCAGTTGCGGCACGTTCACGCCGGGGCCGCCCTGGACGATCTTCACATCCAGGCCGCGCTTGGCGTACTCGCCGTTGGCGACCGCCTCATAGAACCCGCCATGCTCGGCCTGGGCGCGCCAGTCGGTGGCGAACTTGATGACTGTGGGCGCGCCGGCGGCCGGCGCCTCGGCCTTCTTGGCCGGCGAGCAGGCGACGGCGAGAACCGCGAGGGCGGCGAACGCGAGGGTGCGAAGGGCGTGCATGATCTCTCCCCAACTTGGATCGCCGCGAGCCTAGGCGCTGGCGGCTCAGCTTCCAAGATGGGGCGATAAAGTTAGAAGCTGGAACACGCCCAAACCCCACACATCGTCATCCTCGGGCTTGTCCCGAGGATCCATGATCTCCGTCTTGCCGCAGATCGCGCGACGTCGCCGCTGAGGACCCTCTCGACCACGGAGTCTATGGATCCTCGGGACAAGCCCGAGGATGACGGTCAGGGGCGTGAGCTGAGCTTGACCTTAAGCCGCGGCTTCCCGCGCGTGGTCCAGCCACTTGGCCAGCACCGCGTGCAGGGCCTCGATCTGGATCGGCTTGCCGACGGCGTCGACCATGCCGGCCTTCAGGCAGCGCTCTTCCATCTCGGGCATGACGTCGGCGCTCATGGCGATGATCGGTATGGTGGCGCAGGCGCCGCCCAGGCCACGGATCAGCCGGGTGGCTTCCAGCCCATCCATGCGCGGCATGTGCACGTCCATCAGGATCAGGTCGCAGGTCCCGTCGCGGGCGGCGGCCACGGCCTCCTCGCCGTTCTCGGCCAGCACCACCTCGCAGCCCAGCAGGGTCAGGACGGTGGCCCCCAGCTCGCGGTTCACCGGGTGGTCATCCACCAGCAGCACCTTGGCCCCCAGCTCGCCGATCTTGCGCATGCCCGGGGCGGGCGCCGCCTCGGCCTGCGCGTGGGGCGCGTCGATCTCGAACCAGAACACCGAGCCGAAGCCCGCGGCGCTGTCGAGGCCGATGCGACCGCCCATCAGCTCGGTCAGGCCCTTGCAGATGGCCAGGCCCAGGCCCGTGCCGCCATGGCTGCGGCTGACCGTGGAGTCGGCCTGGCTGAAGCGTTTGAACAGTTTTGTCGCCTGCTCGGTGGGGATGCCGATCCCGGTGTCGGTGACCACGAAGCGCAGGGTGGAGACGCCGCCCTCGACGGTGACGTCAAGGTCCAGCCGCACCCGGCCGCGCTCGGTGAACTTCAGAGCGTTGGACAGCAGGTTCAGCAGGATCTGGCGCACCCGCTGGTCGTCGATCATCACCTGGCGCTCGGCTTCGCCGCTGGTGTGGAACTGCAGGTCCAGCCCCTTGCGGCGGGCCACCTCGGCGACGATGGCGAGCGTGTCCTGGGCCACGGCGCGCGGCTCGACGGAGCGCGGCGACAGGTCCACCTCGCCGGCCTCCATCTTGGAGAAGTCGAGAATGTCGTTGACCACGGTGAGCAGGGAGGAGCCTGCCCTGTCGATCAGGGTCAGCTGGCGGCCGGCCCCCTCGGGCAGGTCGCTCCGCTTCATCAGCACCTCGGTGAAGCCGATGATGCTGTTCATCGGCGTGCGGATCTCGTGGCTCATGGTGGCCAGGAATTCCGACTTGGCCTTGCCGGCGGCCACGGCGCGGGCCTGGGCGGCGCGCGCCACCCGGGTGCGGCTGGCCCACAGGCGCTTCAGGCGCTTCTGGTCGGCGATGGCCAGGGCCGTGGCCAGGCTGGTGAAGAAGTTGACGCCGATCAGGAACTGGATGCCGCGGGTCTTTTCCAGCAGGCTCCAGGTGGCGCCGGTGTGGGTTTCCTGCGCGCCGAGCACCAGGCTCGATGAGATCGAGGCCAGCATCATGGCTGAGACCGCCGCGCCGCGCGGACCCAGGCGGAAGGCGATCAGGGCCATCATCGGGAAGATCACGATCGGGGTCGGGAACCGCACCGGCACGAAGGCCAGGACGCTGACCGCCGCCATCAGGCAGTAGAGGCCGAACTGCTCTGGCCATTCGCGGTGGAAGTCACGCACCGCGTCGGCGCGGGCGATCAGCAGCACGGCGGGCAGGGCGATCGCCATGCCCAGGCCGTGGGCGTAGAACCAGGTGCTCAGCACCACATTGAAGCTGCGGTCGAACAGGGTCAGCACGTCGGCCGCCACCACGGAGCTGGCGGCCGTGGCCGGGACGATGGCGAACAGCAGCAGTTGGGCCACGCGCTTGAGGCTGGTGAGCCGCATGGTCTGGCCGCAGGCCTTGCGGGCCAGCCAGGCGGCGGCGAAGGCCTCGGTGAAGTTCAGCACCGGGAAAATCAGGCCGAGGCTGAGCGGATTTCCCATGAGCAGGCCGCCCAGGAAGTTCGCCAGGAAGCAGACGGCGGCGGCCGGAGCGCTCCACCGCCAGGGCAGCAGCAGGAACATCGCCGCCAGCACCCCATTCGACAGCCAGATCGCGGCGACCCCCGACTCGCCCTTCGACAGGGCGAGGCTGAACAACGTGGCCGCGACGAAGGTCACGGTCAGGCTGACGGTCAGGATCAGATCGCGCGAAGGCTTGGCCAGCATCGAGGGTCCTTACGAAGCCGCGCGATGATGCCCTATTCAGATGGCGAAAGACTTAAGCTGTGCCAAGTCGGGACAGATTGCCGCACCAAAATGGGGAAAGCCCATAGCAAGAGGGCGGCGCGGCGGTTTCCCGCTGCGTCGCCCTCTCATCCAGATCCGTTGGGGGATCTGTGCCCAAAGGTCGGTTTGCGACTTCGAACGCGGGGTTACCCGCAGGTTTCCGTCGCCGACCGTTGTCCCGCGGAGATGAAGGTCCCGGCTTGCGCCGCTTCCCATCCTCCGAGAACCTTCTGCCCGCTTCGCCGAACCCGTTTCCGTGTCCGTCAGCGCCGCAGTCCCTCTCGACCCCTTGATCTTTCCCCCGAACCCTCTATCAAGCAAGCGCCGCGATCTGCCCCGGTGTGAGCGAGGCGCCCAATTTCCGGGGATAACCTGTGGATGATTTGGGGATTTCGCGGCGTTTTCCCTTTAGAATCAGCGCGTGAAGATATCCACAGCAAAGCTGCTTGGGTGCGAATCGCCGCCGCGCCTTCTCCCGTCATCCTCGGGCTTGTCCCGAGGACCCATAGACTCCGTGGTGCGGGGAGTACTCAGCGGCGAAGTTCACGTCCTCTGCGGAAATGCGGAGATCATGGATCCTCGGGACTAGCCCGAGGATGACGGCGTTTGGATAGGGCTATCGACCCGACCGCAAGGGAAGAAGAACACCCCTACCGGCCCGCCTCCAGCGCCTCGCGCATTTCTTCCAGCGCCATCCAGTCCTGCTCGGCCTTGGCCAGTTCGGCCTGGGCGTGCGCGTGGGACTTGGTCATCCGGTCAAAGCCTGAGGGATCGCGGGTGTAGAGGGCCGGATCGGCCATGTCGGCCTCCAGCTTGGCGATCTTGGCCGGCAGGGTGACCATCAGCCCTTCGGCCTCCTTCAGCCGGTGCTGATCCTTGAACGACAGCTTGGTGGTCTTCTTCGGCTCGGGCGGGGGCGGCGGCGCCTTGGCCGCGGCCTTGGGCGCCGACGGGGCCGGGGGGGCCTGCGCGATCGCGCTGAAATAGCCGGGGTTCTGCCGCAGGAAGTCCTGCCAGCCGCCCGGCGTCTCCACCACGTCGCCGCGTCCGTTCAAGGCGATGGTGGAGGTGGCCAGCCGGTCGATGAAGTCGCGGTCGTGGCTCACCAGGATCAGCGTGCCTTCGAAGTCGGCCAGCAGGTCCTCGAGCAGGTCCAGCGTGTCCATGTCCAGATCGTTGGTGGGCTCATCCAGGATCAGCAGGTTGGCGGGGGTGGCCAGGGCGCGCGCCAGCAGCAGGCGGTTGCGCTCGCCGCCGGACAGGCTGCGCACCGGCTGGCGGATCTGGGCGTCGGTGAACAGGAAGTCCTTGGCGTAGGCGTTCACGTGCTTGGGCAGGCCGCGCACCATCACCTGGTCGCCCCCCAGCGGGGTCAGCACGTCGCGCAGCATCATGTCGGGCTTGAGGTCGGCCCGGGCCTGGTCGATATAGGCGATCTCCAGGTTGGCTCCCAGCTTCACCGAGCCCTCGTCTGGCGGGATCTGCCCCAGCAGCATCTTCACCAGGGTGGTCTTGCCCGCCCCATTGGGGCCGACGATGGCCACCCGGTCGCCGCGCAGGATGCGGGTGGAGAAGCTCTTCAACAGGGTGCGCTCGCCGAAGCCCTTGGCGATCCCCTTGGCCTCGATCACCCGCTGGCCAGACAGGCCGGAGGAGGCGATGCCCATGTTCATGTCGCCGCGCACCTCGCGCAGGCGTTCGACCTTGACCTGCCGCAGGTCCATCAGGGCTCGCCTGCGGCCTTCGTTGCGGGCCCGGCGGCCGGTGACCCCGCGCTGCAGCCAGTGCTCTTCCTGCTCCAGCTTCTTGTCGATCTTCCGCCCTTCCTCGGCCTCGGCGGCCATGACCTGCTCGACCCACCCATCGAAGGCGGCGAAGCCCTTGTCCAGGCGGCGGACCTTGCGGTGCTCCAGCCAGAAGCTGCGCTTGGTGGTGCGCTCCAGGAAGGCGCGGTCGTGGCTGACGATGACCATGGCCGCGCGGCTGGAGGCGAGCTCGGCCTCCAGGGTCTCGATGGCCAGGATGTCCAGGTGGTTGGTGGGCTCGTCCAGCAGCAGCAGGTCAGGGTCCTCGGCGAAGGCGCGCGACAGCGCCACGCGGCGGATCTCGCCGCCGGACAGGCCCGAGGTCGACTTCTCCGGATCGATGCCGAAAATGTCCAGGGCCGCCTGAGCCTGGTACTCGGCCGCACCGCCGGCGATGCAGTGCTCCAGCAGGGTGGCGCCGACGATCTCCGGCTCCTGCGGAACATAGGCGATGCGGGTCGCCGGCTGCACGGCGCGTTCGCCGTCGTCGGGCTGGATCTGGCCGGCCAGCATCTTCAGCAGGGTGGTCTTGCCCGCCCCGTTGCGCCCCACCAGGCAGGCGCGCGAGCGCGGATCCACCGACAGGTCGACCCCGTCGAACAGCATTTTCGGCCCGTCGGCCAGACGGACATTCTTCAAGGCGAGGATGGGTGGCTTCATGCGGCGTCCGACATAGCGACGCGAGGCGCGGAAGCAAGGGCTAGAACCCAATACCGCTCATCCCGGCGAAGGCCGGGACCCAGATTCACCTCCGACCTTCGGTCAGAATCCCGATGTTCCTGTGGTTCGTGTGGTTCGTGGACTGGCGGAAGGGCCTCGACGCCGCTCGGTCCAAGGAAGGGAACCCCACGAACCACACGAACAGTGGATCATGCCCAACCCTAGGGGATGAATCTGGGTCCCGGCCTTCGCCGGGATGAGCGGTGGATTAGAACGGAATGTCCTCGACCACCGGCTTCTCCGCCTCGGGCTTCGGCGCCACCGGATCGGGCGGGATCGCGGCTTCGGCGTCGCGGGCGGCGGCGGAGAATTCGTCGGACAGGCCCTGGTAGAAGTCGTTGCGGGGATCGGCCTCCAGCTCGGGCTCGGGATCGGGCAGCAGCCAGTCGAAGTCGCGGATCGGCAGTTTCTCGTGGGCCACCACCATGAACTGCCGCCAGATGGCCGCCGACATGACGCCCCCGGTGATGCGGTTCATCGGCTTGTCGTCGTCGTTGCCCACCCAGACCCCGGCCACATAGTCGGGCGTGAAGCCGACGAACCAGGCGTCGCGCCAGTTCTGGCTGGTGCCGGTCTTGCCCGCCGCCGGACGGCCGAAGTTGGCCCGCGTGCCGGTGCCGCCCGTGATCACCTTCTTCATCATCTTCACCATCATGCTGGCGCGGGCGATGTCGTAGGCGGGCACAGGCGACGAGGTCTGGTGCAGGAAGACCGGCTGGCCGCCGACGGTCTTGATCTCGTCGACCATGTACGGCGTGATCCGGGCGCCGCCGGTCTGGAAGACCTGGAAGCCGGAGACCATCTCGATCAGCGGCACCTCGTAGGAGCCCAGGGCCACCGACAGGTTCGGATTGGCCGGGATGGTGGTGATGCCGAAGCGGCGGGTCAGCTCGCTGATCGCCGGGCCGCCGACCTCCTGGGCCAGCTTCACCGCCACGGTGTTGATGGAGTGGGCCAGGGCCGTCTCCACCGTCACCGCGCCGCGATAGCCGCCGCCATAGTTCTCGGGCTTCCAGTCGCCGAACTTCACCGGTCCGTCGATGCGCACGTCGGTGGGCATGACGCCCTTTTCCAGCGCCGCGGCATAGACGAAGGGCTTGAAGGACGAGCCGGGCTGGCGCCTGGCCTGGACCGCGCGGTTGAAGACGCTGGCGTTGTAGTCGAGGCCGCCCACCATGGTGCGGATCGCGCCTTCCGAGGAGAGGGCCACCATGCTGGCCTGCGACGCGCCGGCGGCCTTGCCCTCGGTGGCGATCACCTGCCGCAGGATGCCCGCGCCGGTGGCCTGCAGCTTGGGATCGATGGTCAGGCGCACCATCAGGTCGGGCGAGTTGGGGCCGACGAGTTTCAGAACTTCGTTGGTGGCGTAGTCGAGCGCGTAGCCCATGTCCCCGTCATTGGCCAAGGCGTTGGGGCTGATCAGCGGCGGCCGCGCGGCGGCGGCGGCGGCGTCCGCCGCGGTGACCCAGCCCTCGCCTTGCATGCGCTCCAGCACCAGGCGCTGGCGTTCCAGGGCGCCGGCCATGTTGCGGTTCAGCGCCATGCGCGACGGCGCCTTGGGCAGGCTGGCCAGCAGGGCGGCTTCCGACAGGGTCAGCTGGCTGGCGGGTTTGCCGAAATAGGTGCGGCTCGCGCCGTCGATGCCGAAGGTGTTGGCCCCGAAATAGATGCGGTTGAGGTAGAGCTCGAGGACCTCGTCCTTGCTGAGCATCTTCTCCAGGCGCTGGGCCATGACGGCCTCCTGGATCTTCCGCGTCATGGTCTGGTCCGGCGTCAGGAACAGGCCCTTGGCCAGCTGCTGCGACAGGGTCGAGCCGCCCTCCACCACCCGGCCGGCGGCGTAGTTGGCGCGTGCGGCGCGTACGATGGCCCAGGGGTCGACGGCGCCGTGCTGATAGAAGCGGCGGTCCTCGGCGGCCAGGAAGGCGCGCGGCACATAGTCGGGAAGCTGGGTCAGGGTGACCCGGTCGCCGTACTTCGGCCCGCGTGCGGCGATCAGCGCCCCGGTCTTGTCGAAGAACTTGATCGCCGGCGCCCGGTTGATCGCATAGAGCGCCTCGCGCTCGGGCAGGGGCGGGATGTCCTTCAGATAGACCTGCTGGACATAGACCGCGCCCCCCAGCACCAGCAGGGCCCCCACCGCGGCGATGACCGCCAGCGTGGTCCAAAGCCAGTTGAGGCTCTTGGCCTTGCGGGGGCCGCCGCCGCCGAAGGTGAAGCCGCCGCCACCGGAGCCGCCGCCGCCGCGCTTGGCTTTCGGCGGCTTCTCGGCCTTCACCTTGGCGGTCTTCGGCTTGGGCAGATCGGCCCGGAAGTGCTCGACCGGCTCATCCACCGGCGCGGGCTCGTGCGCCGGCTCAGCCGGCGACGGCTGGCCGGGCTTGGAGTCCGGGAACTTGTAGGGGTCGAGATTCCAGTCGGGCACTTGGTCAAACGAATAAGGGGCGGCAGGGACGCTTTTGGTTTAGGACGCCTCTAGCATGGCGACGAGACCTTACTGGGAAACGAAATCACTCCGCCAGATGACGGGGCCTGAGTGGGAGAGCCTATGTGACGGCTGCGGGCTTTGCTGTCTTGTTCGCTTCGAGGATGAAGATTCCGGAGAGATCATACCCACCCGCGTGCATTGTCGCCTGCTCGACGCCCAGACCTGCGCCTGCAGTAACTATGCTGGGCGAAAGAAACATGTCCCCGACTGCATAAAATTGACCCCGCAGAATGTCGACCAGCTCGCCTGGATGCCGCTCTCCTGCGCCTACCGCCGCATTAATGAGGGCCGCGGCCTGGCCGACTGGCACCCCTTGATCTCCGGCGATCCCGAGAGCGTCCACCGCGCCGGCGTCTCGGTGCGCGGCGAAACCATCAGCGAGGACGAACTCAAGGACCCCGAGGACGCCATGGCCTATGTCGCCTACGACCTCATGGAAGAGCGCGGCGACGACTAGATATCAAGACCGTCATCCCCGGTCTTGTCCCGGGGACCTATGATCTCCGTCTCGCCTCAGATCGCGCGGCCTGGGCCGGGGACAATTGCTGCGCCACGGAGATCATGGGTGGCCGAGACAAGCCCGGCCATGACGATCAGGAGGGGCGGGGCTTCAGGAGCCCGATCCACAGCGTCGATCCCAGGAACACCACAATCCCCGCCACCGGGCCGATGACGCCGAGCATAGTGGTTGGGGCAGGGCTTCTCCCGTCCAGCGCGCCCACCAGGAAGGCCACGCAGGCCAGGCCGGCGATCAGCAAGGCCGCCGGGATCGCCGCCAGGAACCGCGAACGTCCGGCGTCCTCCAGCCGCTTGGCCGCCAGGCACAGCCAGCAGAACAGGCAGAAGAGTCCGAGATAGAACCGCATCTGCAACGGATGCAGCCCGCCCGCCACATAGTTGGCGAGATCAACGGCGAAGAGCACCAGCAACAGCACCAGCAGGGCGCGCCAGAAGCTCAAGGCTCCGATGCGGCCGCGCGGCCAGAGGAAGAGTTTGACAATGCTCATGGCGCCCCGATCCAGATGGCGCGAGGCTAACGGCTCGCCGCCGCCGCACGCATGTGGCATTTATACCACATCGGCTCTTGCGCGCCGGTTCAAACAGCCTAATTGAGGGCTGCGCGTTATCCCTGCGAACAGGAAGGTTTTTCTCTCTTGGCTGGCGATCCCTATCAGGAACTCGGTGTGTCCCGCGGCGCGAGCGCCGACGAGCTCCGCAAGGCGTTCCGCAAGCTCGCCAAGAAGCATCACCCCGACACCAATCCGGGCGACAAGGCCTCGGAGGAGAAGTTCAAGCGCGTCAGCGCGGCCTTCGACATCGTCGGCGACGTCGACAAGCGCAAGAAGTTCGACGCCGGCGAGATCGACGCTGACGGCCGTGAGACCGCGCGAGGCTTTGGCGGTGGGGGCGGCGGTCCCTGGGGTCAGCAGGGCGCTGGCTTTGGCGGCGGTGGCGGCTGGAGTCCGCGCGGCCAGGCTGAAGGCCCCGACATCGACCTCTCCGACATTCTGGGCGAAATGCTGGGCCGGGGCGGGCGCGGCGCCCAGGGCGGGCAGGGCGGCGGCTTCGGCGGCTTCTCCCAGCGCGGCGGCGACGTGCGCGCCAAGCTTGAGATCGACCTCGAAGACACCATCCACGGCCCCAAGAAGCGCATCGCCTTCTCCGACGGCCGCACCATCGACGTCTCCATTCCCAAGGGCGCGGAAGAGGGCCAGACCCTGCGCCTGAAGGGCCAGGGCTCCCCCGGCCGCTCCGGCCCCGGCGACGCCTTCATCGAAATGACCATTCGCCCGCACCCGCTTTACCGGCGGGAGGGCGACAACCTGGTGATGGACCTGCCGGTCTCCATCCCCGACGCCATCCTGGGCGGCAAGGTCCAGGCGCCCACCCCCGACGGCCCGGTCAATGTCTCGGTCCCCAAGGGCGGCGGCTCTTCTCTGCGGCTCAAGGGCCGGGGCCTGTCGGACGCCAAGGGCAAGCGCGGCGACTTGCTGGCCCGCATCGTCCTGGTGCTGCCCGAGACCATCGATCCCGAGCTGGAAGCCTTCGCCGAGACCTGGCGCGCCGAGCGGCCCTACACGCCGCGCCGCCGTTAGCGCTGATCTAGCCGTCTGGCCGACCCGTGTTATTCTGGCGCGAGAAGGGGACGGTCTGATGCTCCACGACAGCAAGATCCAGCCGATGCTGGCGACCACGAACCCCGAGGCCGCCAAGCGGTTCTATGGCGACCTGCTGGGCCTGCGCCTCCTGGAGGAGGATCGGTTCGCCCTGACCTATGACGGGGCCGACGTCCCGCTCCGCCTGAGCAAGGTGTCCGCCTTCTCGCCACAGCCCTTCACGGCCCTGGGCTGGCGCGTGCCCGACGTCCGCGCGGCGGCCAAGGACCTCGCGGCCAAGGGCGTCGTCTTCGAGCGCTTCGAGGGCATGGACCAGGATGAGGTCGGCGTCTGGACCCCGCCGGGCGGCGCGGGCGGCGTCTGCTGGTTCAAGGACCCTGACGGCAACCTGCTGTCCCTGTCCCACTAGGCGGCCCGATGCGTGATCCCGCCGCCGCCCTGCAGGCGCACCTCGACGCCAAGCCCGGGGCGGTGGGCGCCCCGCTGCCCTCGGCCAAGGGCGTCCTGCTCTACAAGCTCATGGGTAAGATGTTCGCCATCCTGACCGTGCGCGGCGATCCCTCCGTCATCCTGAAATGCGACCCCCACCTCGTGGAGATCCTCAAGGAACAGTACCAGGGTGTCGGCCACCGCAGCCACCTCGACCGCCGCTTCTGGATCTGCGTGACCCTGGACTCCGACGTGCCGCCGCAGGAGATCGAGCGGCTGGTGGGCGGCTCCTACGACCTGGTCCGCGCGGGCCTGACCCGCAAGCAGAAGGCCGAGCTCGACGCGCTCTCCTGAGCGCCCGATCCCTGGGCGTATCCCGCGCGCGCCGTGGTTGCATCCCGCACGCGGTTGCCTCTAAACCTTCGGCCCTTGGCGGGAGCCATCGGGAGATGACAATGTGGGCGGTTCTCGCAACTCTGGCGTTCGCGCTTCAAACCCCGTCCGAAGGCGGCGCCGCCCCGGAGCCGGTGACGGCCGCCATGGCTCAGGCGAACAAGGCGCGGGTCGCGACGCGGCCGGTCTACAAGTCCGGCCCGTCGCCTGACATCCCGGAAGCCGTCCGCGCCACCGGGGCGCACGGCAAGGTCGTGGTCTCCGGCGTCATTGGCGCCGATGGCCGGTTCACGGAGACGAAGGTGGCTGTGAGCAGCCGCTCCAGCCTGCTGGACGCCGCGGCGCTGGAACAGGTCTCCGCCATGATTTTCGAACCGGCGCGCGATGCCGAAGGGGTGGCCTTGAGTCTGCCCGCCAGAACCCCGCTGGAGTTCACCAACGCCAAGTCGGAAGGCAAGGGCGGTGGCGTGCTTCGCTACGGCTGCAGTCAGTTCGCCCGCGATTACGACTGGTGGTATGCGACCTGGCCCGCCACGGAGCATGACGATTTCTACTATCTGGTCCTCGGCCTTTCGGCCCTCAGCACGGCGTCCGCGAGCGGGCGGTTCGACGTCGCTTCCTTCGGCAAGGGCTACGAAGGCTTCGAGCCGCGCTGGAAGGCGGCGGTGGAGGCTTGCCGTAAGGCCCCGCAGCGGCTGTTCATCGACGTGTTCAAACCGGAAGGCGACTTTCTGCGGCGCGGCGCGGCCGGCCGCTGAGACCCGCCCATTCGCCTCCCACACGTCTCGCACGTGACAGACCGCCGCACCGCCTGCATAAACCCCTTATTCAGGCTGGGTTCAGTCGCGGGCCTTTAAACCGTTGGGCATGAAGCGTTCCATCGCCATAGCCGTCCTTCTCCTGGCGCTCACCCCGGTGGCGTCCCAGGCGCAGGGCTATCCGGACTACGGGCGGCCGTCCTACGGCGTCCACGGGGACCAGGATGAGGCCCGCGCCGCCGTGCGCGGCGGCCGTCAGGTGCCGCTGTCGCAGGTGATCGCCAGGATCGCCGCGCGCACGCCTGGCCGCCAGCTCAACACCACCATGGGCGACTCTTCCGGCCGCCCGGCCTATTTCGTTCAGTGGCAGACCCCCGACGGCCGGGTGATGATCTTCATCGTCGACGCCGAGAGCGGCCAGATCCTGTCACGCGAAGGCGGATAAGAGGAACACCATGCGTATCCTGCTGGTCGAGGACGACCCCGATCTGTCGCGGCAGCTGAAGGCCGCCCTCGGCGACGCCGGCTACGCTGTCGACCACGCCCCCGACGGCGAGGAAGCCCAGTTCCTGGGGGAGACCGAGCCCTATGACGCGGTGATCCTCGACCTCGGTTTGCCCAAGGTCGACGGGGTCTCGGTGCTGGAGCGTTGGCGGCGCGGCGATGTCGCCACCCCGGTGCTGATCCTGACGGCCCGCGGCGCCTGGAGCGAGAAGGTGGCCGGCTTCGACGCCGGCGCCGACGACTACCTCACCAAGCCCTTCCACACCGAGGAGCTGCTGGCCCGCCTGCGCGCCCTGCTGCGCCGCTCGGCCGGCCACGCCGCCCCCAGCCTGTCGGTGGGCGGCCTGCGCCTGGACCCCCGCGCTGCGCGGGCCACCGTCAACGGCGAGCCCCTGCGGCTCACCTCGCTGGAGTACCGCCTGCTGCACTATCTGATGATGCACCAGGGCCGGGTGATCAGCCGCACCGAGCTGGTGGAGCACCTCTACGACCAGGACTTCGACCGCGACTCCAACACCATCGAGGTGTTCATCGGCCGGGTGCGCAAGAAGATCGGCGCTGAGCGCATCGATACCGTGCGCGGCCTGGGCTACCGCCTGACCGCGCCGCCGGAAGAGCTGGAGGCCGGAGCGGCCGGCTCGTGACCTTCGAGGGCCTTCGGCGGCAATTCGAGGTGCTGCGCCGGCCCTCCCTGGTCCGGCGGCTGGTGATCCTGGCCGCCGGCTGGTCGCTGGCGGTGCTGGTGGTGACGGCCCTGGTGCTGGCCATGCTGTTCCAGCAGGCGGCCATCAAGCGCTTCGACCAGGGCCTGGCCGAGCTGATCGACAACCTGACCGCCGGCACCACCATCGACGAGAAGGCCGAGATTCTCGCCCCGGCCCTCACCGACCTGCGGGCCCTGCGCGCCTATTCCGGCAAGTACTGGCAGATCAGCGAGCCGGTGAACGGCGTGCTGAAGTCCCGCGTCCGCTCCCGCTCCCTGTGGGACAGCGAGCTGAAGACCCCGCCGGACCTCGCCCTTCGCCTGGCCGCCGACCCTGGCAAGCCGATCTTCTACGACACTCGCGGCCCCCTGAACGAACCCCTGCGGGCCATGGCCACCCGGGCCGAGCTGCCCGGCGGCAAGGCGCCGGTGGTGTTCATGGCCGCCGAGGACCGCAGCCCCGTCGACCGCGACATCCGCAACTTCGTCACCGCCACGGCGCTGGCCTTCCTGCTGCTGGGCGTCGGCATGGTGGCCGCGGTGGTGATCCAGGTCCGGGTGGGCCTCACCCCGCTGTTCGCCCTGCGCCACGAGGTGGCCTATGTCCGGCGCGGCAAGCGTGAGCGGATCGAGGGCGCCTATCCCACCGAACTGAAGCCGCTCGCCGACGAGCTCAACGCGCTCATGGCCCACAACCAGGAGGTCGTGGAGCGTCAGCGCACCCACGTCGGCAACCTGGCCCACGCGCTGAAAACCCCGCTGTCTGTGATGCTCGCCGAATCTCAGGCCCAGCCCGGCCCGCTCGCCGAGGTGGTGACCCGCCAGTCGGAGGCCATGCGCCAGCAGGTCGACCACCACCTGCGTCGCGCGCGCGCGGCGGCCCGCACGCAAGGCTCTGGCGAACGAACTTCGGTGGCCGATGTGCTGGACGAATTGTCGCGCACTTTGGAGCGAATCTTCCAGGACAAGGGGGTCACCATCGACTGGGACGCCGAGGACGACCTCTATTTCCTGGGGGAACGGCAGGACCTGTTGGAGTTGGCCGGCAACGCCATGGAGAACGCTTCCAAGTGGTGCAAGTCCCGCGTCCGCGTCCGCACCGAAGTGATTTCCCCCGAGCGGCTAAGGCTTTCCGTCGAGGATGACGGCCCGGGCCTGACGCCGGAGGAACGCGAGGCGGCAATCCAGCGTGGCGCCCGGCTGGACGAAAGCGCCCCCGGTTCGGGCCTTGGCCTCAACATCATTGATGAGCTGGCCCGCGCCTATGGCGGGTCCCTGACCTTGGCCCAGGCCCGCCTTGGCGGCCTCGCCGTGATCCTGGAACTTCCCCGGGCCGAGGCTTGATTCCTCAGCCTTCGGAAAGCCTTAACCCGGCTGGAACCATGTTCTCCATGACGCGTGCCCCCGATCGCGTCTGGAGCGTTGCAATGCCCGGTCTGTCCGACCGCAAGATTGAAATTGTCCGCCATCTGGTGGAGTCCGCCCCCGACAAGGTCGTGGGCGGTCTGCAGAACGCGCTCGCCGCCGCGTCGGGTGACTCGGTGCTGGCCGGTGTCCGCCGTCTGGTGGAGACCGAGGTCGCCGACCGCCGCCTGCGCAACGCTGTCCTGTCGCCCATCGCGCCCCTGTGTGTGGCCGGGATCGACAAGGACCACATCAGCTTCCCGCCCCGTGTCCTGGCCCTGATCTGGCATGGCCTGAAGGCCAGCTGCCCGGCCGAGGTCGTCAGGGCCGAACGCGCGCTGGCCGACTACCGCCCCGACGAGAGCTCCGCCGAACCCTTCGACATCCTGGTGACCGCCGCCGCCGACGCCCTGCGCGAGCGCGAGCCGCGCGACTTCGGCGCCGCCGCCGACCTGGCCGACGCCAGCCGCGCGGGCGGCGCCGAGCTGCTGCTCTCCTGCCTGGCGCTCGCGCCCATCATCCGCGAGGCCACCCTGCGGCTGCCCGACTGGATCAGCCGCACCACCGAGGAGCGGGCCGCCGCCGCCCGCCTGGCCTATAAGGACGCCGTGGTCATCTCCGATGACGCCGGCCCCCGCTTCTTCGAGATGCTGGCCGCCCAGCTCGCCGAGCCCTGGACCATCCTGCGCATCGTCTCGGCGGTGATGGACCACCCGACCGAACACTATCTGGCGGCGTCGGAGTTCTCGGTCTTCGCCGAGCGGCTCATGGACGAGATCGACAAGAACCTCGGCAAGGTCGTCAGCTTCGACCTCTCCGGCGGGGCCCAGGCCGGCCGCGACGCCGGCGCCGTCGTCGAACTGATCACCCTGCAGATCGCCGAGATCGAGAACTCCGTCGAGCTCGGCAAGGAAGGCGGCTGGGGCGGCCGCGTCCAGAAGCAGAAGAAAAGCCTGGCCGGCGTCGTCGAGGGCCGCCTGCGGGAGTGCGACAAGGTCATCGGCGCGGCCCTGCCGTCCCACGCGGTGCGCGTCGCCCGCGCGATGAAGAGCCTGCCCCGTTTCACCGGCCCGCCGGAGGAGATCGCCGTCACCCGCGCCGTCACCCTGCTGACCTTCATCGAGTCTGTCCGCTCCAGCGCCAACTATGGCGGCTTCGCCTCCAGCCGAACCAAGACCGTGGAGAAGATCGGCGAAACCATCGACGATTACGTCGAGGAGGCGCTGTCCCTGATCCGCGAGGGCGAAGTCGCAGACCCGGAGATCGCGCGCGCCTTCCTCACCGTCGCCGCCGACTGCTCGACCCTGCTGCGCGACCCCCGCTCCGGCGACGTCATCCGCCGCCGCGCCACCGCGGCGCTGGGCGCGATCAAGCCGGCCGCGGATAGCGCGGCGGCTTAGTCCGGCCGACCGCGCGCCGCCCGGTCTCCGATACGCCTTGAGGCCGGCGCCCGGGCCGTTGAGTTCGCCGCCGGCGGGGCTAAGCTGCCCCCGACCTAGACCCTACGGAGACCACGACATGGCTGACCTCCAGCGCCTGCCGGCCAATGCGCCCATCGCGGCGGTGATGGCGGTTCTGGACCGTGACGGCGCCCTGATCCTGGAGGGGGTGATTTCGCCCGAGCAGGCCGCCGTACTGGCCGATGAGTTGCGGCCCTATGTGGCGGCGACCCAGCCGGGTCAGGACGCCTTCACCGGGTTCAAAACCACCCGGACCGGGGCCCTGGTGGCCCGCTCGCCGGGGTGCCGCACAGCCATCCTCGACCCCCGCATCCGGGCGATCTGCGATGCGGTGCTGCTGCCCAACTGCACGAGATACCAGCTGCACCTGGGCCAGCTCATCCGCATCATGCCCGGCCAGCCGGCCCAGCCGATCCACCGCGACCGCTGGGCCTGGGGCCAGTACCTGAAGGGCGTCGAGCCGCAGCTCAACACCATCTGGGCGCTCACCGATTTCACCGCCGAGAACGGGGCGACCCAGGTCGTTCCCGGCTCCATCGACTGGCCCGACAACCGCAAGGCGAGGCCCGAGGAGATCTGCCGGGCGACGATGAAGGCCGGCTCGGTGCTGGTCTATACGGGCACGGTGTTCCACGGCGGCGGGGCCAATACCGGCGACAGCGACCGCTGGGGCCTGAACATCACCTATGCCCTGGGCTGGCTGCGCCAGGAGGAGAACCAGTATCTCTCCTGCCCGCCGGAGATCGCGCGGACCCTGGACCCCGAGCTGCAGCAGCTGATCGGCTATGCCATGGGCTCCTACGCCCTGGGCTACTATAGCCCGCCCCTGCCCCCCGGCGAGGGCCCGGAAGTCGTGCCGCCGGACTACGCCCTCACCGGCGATGCGGCCGGGTCGCAGCTGGGATCGGCCGAGTTGCTGGGGGCGATCAACGCCCAGGTGCGCGGCGGCTGACGCGCCGCCTCAGCAGGTGGCCAGGAAGGCGTAGCGGTTGAGGCTGAAGAAGAATTCGTCGCGGGCGATCAGGGCCTGCTGATCGGCTCCCCAGGCCTCGACCTCCTCGGGGGCCAGACCGGCGCGTTCGGCGTTGGCGCGCACGAAGTTCGAGATGCTGCGCATCATGCCCCCGGCATAGCTGACCGGCTGCCAGCGGGTCGACAGCATGGGCAGGATCTCCACCCGGCGGACGGTGAAGCCGGCGGCGCGCAGCAGGGGGCCCAGCCGGGCCGGCAGGTGCGGATCGGCCAGGTGGGCGTCCCAGCAGGCCAGGACACGGGCCATGCGGGCCTCGTCGGAGGAATGCCAGACGAGACTGCGCCAGTCGGTGTCGAGGATTAGGGCCCGGCCGCCGGGAACCAGGACCCGGCGCAGCTCGGCCAGGGCGGCGGGCATGTCGGCGACATACTCATAGACCTGGGTGGAGACCGCCGCGTCGAAGCAGGCGTCGGGGCCGCCCAGGGCGGTGGCGTCGGCCTGGCGGCAGCTCGCCTGCGGGAAGGCCGCCAGCCGCTCGGCGGCGGCCGCCACCATGGCCGGCGACAGGTCCAGCCCCACCAGCGTCCCGCCTTCCCCCACCAGGCGGGCGAGGTCATAGGCCAGCAGGCCGGGGCCGACGCCCACATCCAGCACCCGCTCGCCGGCCTGGGGGGCCAGCAGGTCGAGCACCCGGGCCCGCTGGGCGATGACATCGGGGGTCAGGTAGATGGCTTCCAGCGCCTTGGCGGCGGCGGCGTCAAAGGTCAGTTGGGCCACGGGCGCCTCCAGGGATCGGCCCAGACCTACACGGGGTCTCGCCCCGGGCCCAGACCTCAGTCGACCTCGACGGAGGTGTCTCCGCTCTTGCGGTCGTAGCTGATCTTCGCCACCGAGATCTTGCAGAGGCTCAGGGCGTCCCACTCGGCGGACTCCCCGTTGTCATAGACCACCTTCAGATCCCAGAGGCAGGCGTCGGTGTCGCGGGAGAAGGTGATCTCCGTGCGATCGCCGTCCGCCAGCACGTCGCGGCCCAGGACGTCCTCCTCCCAGTCCTTGGCCCGGGTCGGGGAGACGAAGACCTGGTTGAGGGTGTAGCCGGTGGCGTTGACCAGGGTGAAATCCTGGTCGCCCGCGACCGCCGGACTCCCCAGGGCGAAGGCCGCGACGGCGGCCAGGACCAGACGCTCAATCCTCATACCCAGACCCCATGCTCCAAATCCCCTCGCCAAGCGCCCCGCGGCGGCCCGCCCAGAGCCTGGCCGCCATCAGGCTGAAGGCGCGCCGGTCGCCGCCATCCTGTTCATAGCCCAGGCAACCGTAGGGCAGGCATCCCTGTCAATCATGATCCGCGACCCCATTCCGGTGACAGAGCATTCAATACTCAACTTGATCAGTGAATGCGGTGACAGCATAGCAATTACATAATTAAGCTGGTCCCGATCCATGCAATCGATAACGCGTCACCGTAATCCGGGCGGTCCTACGCAACTCGTTGCTGCCCGACCGATCTTCCAACATGAACTTCCATCGGGACGGCGGTCAGGATGCATCCCGTTGTAGATGCCAGCAGCGCCGACCAAGGCGATGAGGAAAATAGCCAGTGCCGCGACCATGATGTTGACCAAGGCATGGCGTCCACGGGGGTATCGATCCATGACGTCAAGCTGAGGCCCGTTCGCAGGGGAGGGCAAGGTCTCCTTCCCACCCATCTGCGACCTCGACGGGGTCCGCTATCCGGCAATTTAGGACGGCTGTTTGCGGCGACGGCGCTTCGGGCTGACGACCCATAGCGGACGTTGAAGGCAAAGCTGACTAACGTCGCCTCACCTCGTTCACACGGGAGCGCTCACCGGCTCAAATGCCCTGATTTATACGCATGCAAGAAGGAGCAGGCCGATGCCTAGCGCAGGCGCGCCACCATCACCGCGGTCATCTTGGAGCCGGGTAGGATCGGCGCTTCCTGGATTGCCACCAGACGGAGGCTATGGGCTTTGCGGCCGCGCAACTGTTTCATCGCCTCGCCTATAGGGATCCCCTGGCGTGTGCCGTCGGGCCGCTGCTCGAAGACGAAACCACTCTGCTGCTGGGTCAGAGCCTGGGCGGCGCCCACGCCCAACATCGCTGCGGTCCGCGTCGGCATGTCATCTACCGACGGGTGGGCGGCTATCGCGCAGATATCTACGAGCCCTTCGGGTCGCTGGATCGTGCCGACCATCAGGACCCACAACTCCCCCTCGGCGACCTTCCACAGGGCCCGGGCGCTTGTGCCACCTGACTGGGCCATAGCCGCCTCCAACGAGGCCGGCGGCGAAACGAACCCGTCGGCCCTTGCCCGCGTCAAGGTCTGTTCAGCGTCAGGCGCGCCTAGGCAATAGTATTCCGTTCGCGACAGAAGGCCCTGGGCCATCTCGCCCTGCTCCTGGCTTGGCGTGCGAGACTGCGCCTCGGCTGCGCCCGCGCCCATCAACACGCTCGCGAGCGTCAGCCCTGCGAGAAAACCTGCCCGCCCCATGTCGCTCTCCCCCGATCCCAGGCGCCAGTTAGCGTGCGCCGGCTCACGGAGCAACGCCACGGGCGAGATCGGCCCGGGTTGGTGGGACTCTAAAGAACTCCAGAGATTGAGGGGGCAGCGCCCCAATGTCCGCTTCGTGGCAGGATGCCGAGGTCGCCTGCTGGCGCAGATTTGAAATTGACCGAGATCAGTTCGAACGCTCGCTTCCCACCCTTTGGAAAAGTCGGCGGGGTCCGGTTTCCGGCGATCTGGCGGAATGTCTGCTTCCGGCGGCCTTGCTCGGGACCGCTCGCGACCCCCTACGCGACTCTCTGAGCGCCTCCCAACGGCTCCGCATTGCGCTCGGTAAAGCTAAAGCGGACTATGCGCTGAAGCTTGTCGAAGTTGGGCTCGGTTATGGCTGCGAGGCTTCTCAAGGCAGTGTTTTGGGGAACATTCGCTGCCGCGATACTCCCGGTGCTCCTACTCATTTATACTTCCGTTTCAGACCACTGGAGATCACCAGACGCGCTCCCGCTTTATGCACAGCTCGGGATCGCCTTCCCCGTCTCGCTGGGCCTCGTTACGACCGCCACCTTACTCGTCGGAGTACCCGGCAGAATGGCCTTACGCCGCCTCGGCATGGAGAGCACAGCGTCTTACGTGATCATCGGCGGGCTGGGAGGAGCCGGCTTCGTCACGGTGCTGCTCGCGCTCATAGGGGCGGGCCTGCACATAGAAGTCCTGTCCATAGCCACGTTCAGCGGGGCGGTGACGGGCTACATGTGGGAGCATTCGCGTCCGGGCGGTGAGCGAATTGCGCAGATCGCCATCGGGATCGGTCGTCACGCTGTCACGCCACGGCGCGTGTCGAGGGCTGAGATCGCAACGCCGCGTTGGCCGCCAACCACGATTCCAGCCGGCGAAATCAGAATCCCGCCAGTCGCGTTCGTGATGACACTGTGCGTCATGGCGCTGACGATGATCGTCGCGGCCGGGGCGGAGGGCCTTTTCGATTGGCTTCCCCGCCAGGACTATTTCCCGCCCCACTACCGAACAACGCGCGTCCAGTGTCTCGCCGAGCGCCGCGTCGAGGCCACAGAACCGACCTTGATCGTCGATGATATTGAGGCGGAATGGTACCAGAAGTTTTGGCGCGCCGCTCAGGAGCCCTCGCTCTACCTAGCCTCTCGTACATCGCCGAAGACGACGTTGACCTATCGCTTCACTTGGCTTCGCACCTTCCACCAGCCGGTCATCGTTCGCGTGGACGAAACCGCCGACGGGGGCTGGAGGCTGCGGGCGAAGCAATTATCCGGACACGGCGGCTACAGTCCGGGCGGGGTGCAGAAAGTCGTTGATCGGCGGCTCTCGGACGCGGAGGCTGCCAAGCTTCGCCTCACAATGTCGGCGAGCCGCGTCTTTGAGCAGCCGCAGATTGGCTGCCAGGAAGGCACGGACGGCTCGCGCTGGCTGCTCGAGGCGAACGACCACGGCCGCTACCGCTATTTGAACCGATGGACTCCGGAGAGCGGCTCGGTCCGCGAGACCGGACTGATCATGCTCGGCTTCACGGGGTGGACGTTCGAACGGGTCTATTAGGTTACGGTGACAGTGCATTTAATTCCGCGAGGAGTTGGACGCACTGTCCCGGCAAAGGCCTGCGCGGGGGCCGACTCCTCAACCCCTGCTGCGCGACCCCCGCGCCGGCGACGTCATCCGCCGCCGCGCCCTTGTGGCGATGGGCGCGGCCAAGCCCGCCGCCGATAGTGCCGCTGCGTCGTCTTACGGACCTCGCGCTCGCGCGCGGTTTCGTCTAGACGCTCCCTCATGATCGCCTTTTGGGTGGCCGCCGGTCTGATCTCCGCCGCCGCGGCCGGCCTTGTCCTGCACGCCGCCGCGCAAGCCGCGCTGAACGCCGGGTCGCAAGACCCGACGCTGGCCCTCTATCGCCGCCAGCTCCGCGAGATCGACGATCTCGCCGATCGCGGCCTGATCGCCGATGGCGAGCGCAAGGGGGCCCATGCCGAGGCCGCGCGGCGCCTGCTGCACGCCGCCGACATGGAGGCCAAGCCCTGGAACGCCGACGCGGGTCTGCGCAAGCCGGTGCTCGTCGTTGCGGCCCTGGTCCCGCTCGTGGCGCTGGGGCTCTATCTGTGGGTCGGCTCGCCCGGCTATCCCGACCAGTCGTTCAAGTCGCGGCTGGCGACCTGGCGATCCTCCGACCCTGCGACCCTGTCGCCCCCTGAAATGGCCGCCGTCCTCCAGGCCATGACGGTGGAGCGGCCAAAGGACGTGGAGGGCTTCCACTACCTGGCCCTGGCCTATGCCGCCTCCGACAATCCGTCCGGGAGCGCGCGCGCCCTGCGCCACGCCATCGAGCTGGCGCCGAAACGCGCCGACCTCTGGGAGCTGCTGGGCGAGGCCCTGATCGCCCAGGGCGGCGGCGAGGTCACGCCCCAGGCGGCCGCGGCCTTCGAGCGGGCCCTGAAACTCGATCCCAAGGCCGTCGTGCCGCGCTTCCACCTGGCCCGGGCCCGCATCGCGGCCGGCGACAAGGCGGGCGGGATCGCCGCCTGGCGCGCCCTGCAGGCCGACCTGCCGGCCACCGATCCGCGCCGCGGCGCCCTGGCGTCGGCCATCTCCGAAGCCGAGAACGGCCCCGCGCCCTCGACCCGTCCGGCCCCGCCGCAGATGGACGCCATCCGCGGCATGGTGGCGGGCCTCGCGGCCAAGCTCGAAGCCGACCCCAGCGACGGCGCGGGCTGGGTGAAGCTGGTGAAGTCCTATGCCGTGCTCGGCGAGAGCGCCAAGCGCGACGCGGCGCTGGCCACCGCCCGCAAGCGGTTCGCCGCCGATCCTGATCTGCTCAAGGCGCTGACCGCAGCCGCCGCAACGGAGCCCATGCGATGAGCGGCTGGCTGCCCAAGTCCCCCAAGGCGCGTCGTCGCCTGACCCTGCTGGCGGCCATCGCCCCGGTGCTGGCCCTGGCCGTCGGCCTGACCCTGTGGGGCCTCTCGGACTCCATCTCGTTCTTCTACACCCCCAGCCAGGCCGCCGCCGCCAAGCCCCCGGCCGGCCGCACCGTCCAGCTGGGCGGCCTCGTCCAGACCGGCAGCGTGGTCAAGCATCCCGACGGCCGGGTGGAGTTCACGGTCCGCGACCAGACCGCCGCCGACAAGGTGGTGTTCCAGGGCGACCTGCCAGACCTGTTCCGCGAGGGCCAGGGGATCGTCGCCACCGGCGCCTATCGCGAAGACGGCGTCTTCCAGGCCAAGCAGGTGCTGGCCAAGCACGACGAACGCTACATGCCCCGTGAGGTCTCCAAGGCCCTGAAGGCCCAGGGCGAATGGCGCGGCGACGGCGAGACCCCCAGCTACGACACGCCCGCCAAGGCCCCCGTCACATGATCGCCGAGACCGGCGCCTTCGCCCTGATCCTCGCCCTGGTGCTGTCGGTGGCCCAGGTCTGCCTGTCCGTGGCCGGCCGCTGGCGGCGCTCATCGGTGCTGGCCGGCGCGGGGGCCGGCGCTGGGCTCGCGGCCTTCGCCAGCGTGGCGCTGGCCTTCGCCGCCCTCATGCACGCCTTCGTCACCTCCGATTTCTCGGTGGCCAATGTCGCGGCCAACTCCCACACCGAAAAGCCCATGCTCTACAAGGTGGCCGGGACCTGGGGCAGCCACGAGGGCTCCATGCTGCTCTGGTGCCTGGCGCTCACCGGCTTCGGCGCCGCGGTCGCGGGTTTCAAGCGCGGCCTGCCCCTGGGGCTGAAGGCGGTCACCGTGGCCACCCAGGGCGCGCTGGGCACGGTGTTCCTGGCCTACACCGTCTTCGCCTCCAACCCCTTCGCGCGCCTGGTGCAGATCCCCATCGAGGGCCGCTCCCTCAACCCGCTGCTGCAGGACCCGGCGCTGGCGATCCACCCGCCGTTTCTCTATGCGGGCTATGTCGGCATGTCGGTGGTCTTCTCGCTGGCCGTCGCCGCCCTGGTGGAGGGCCGCGCCGACGCCGCCTGGGCCCGCTGGGTGCGGCCCTGGACCCTGATGGCCTGGAGCCTGCTCACCGTCGGCATCACGCTCGGCGCCTTCTGGGCCTATTACGAACTGGGCTGGGGCGGCTGGTGGTTCTGGGACCCCGTCGAGAACGCCAGCTTCATGCCCTGGCTGATCGCCACGGCCCTGCTGCACTCGGCCATCGTGACGGAGAAGCGCGGGGCGCTGGCCGGCTGGACCATCTTCCTGGCGTTGTCGGCCTTCACCTTCTCCATGCTGGGCGCCTTCCTGGTGCGCTCGGGCGTGCTCACCAGCGTCCATGCCTTCGCCGTCGACCCGACCCGCGGCGTCCTGCTGCTGATGATCCTGGGGGTCACGGCGGGCGCGGGTTTCGCCCTTTTCGCCTGGCGCGCCCCGGCGCTCAGCCCCGGCGGCGTCTTCGCCCCCGTCAGCCGTGAGAGCGCGCTCGTGCTCAACAACATCCTGCTGGCGGCCGCCACCGTCACCGTGCTGCTGGGCACCCTCTATCCCCTGATCCGCGAGGCCGCGACGGGGGAGGCGATCTCGGTGGGCCCGCCCTTCTTCAACCTCACCTTCACCCCGCTGATGGCCGCCCTGCTGATCCTGCTGCCCGCCGGCCCCCTGCTGGCCTGGAAGCGGGCCGATGCGCTGGGCGCCGCCCAGCGCCTCTGGGTCGCGGCCCTGATCGCGGCGGGCGCAGGCCTGCTGGCCTTCGCCCTGGTCAGCCCCCGCAAGGCGCTGGCCAGCGCCGGTCTGGCGATGGGCGCCTGGCTGATCCTCGGCGCCCTGGTGGAGCTGGCCGAGCGGACCCGCGCCTTCCGGGGTTCCGCCGCCGAGACCTTCCGCCGCCTCACCGGCCTGCCGCGCGGCGCCTGGGGCATGACCTTCGCCCACCTGGGCCTCGGCGTCTTCGTCCTGGGCGCCTGTTTCGAGACCGGCTGGAAGTCGGAGGCCGCCGAGACCCTGTCGCTGGGTCAGACCCTCAATGTCGGCGCCTATGAACTGACCCTGGACAGGATCGAGGGCGTCGACGGCCCCAACTACGACGCCGAGCGCGCCACCATCACCGCCCGCAAGGCCGGCGCCGTGGCCTGCGTCGCCAGGCCCGAGCGCCGCTTCTACCCCAGCGGCGGCCAGACCACCTCGGAGGTGGCCATCTGCACCAAGGGGACGAGCCACCTCTACATCGTGCTGGGCGAGCGCCGCGACGGCGAGGTCTGGCTGGTGCGCGCCTACTGGAACCCCTGGGCCCTGCTGATCTTCCTGGGCCCCGCCATCATGGCGCTGGGCGGCCTCATCTCGCTCTCCGACCGCCGCCTGCGGCTGGCCGTGGGCCGCCGGGCGATCGCCGAATGAAGAAGCTGCTGCTCCTGCTGGCGGCGGTCTTCTGCATGGCCGCGGCCTCCGATCCCGCCGAGCGCCTGCCCGACCCTGGCCAGGAGGCCCGCGCCCGGGCGATCTTCGCCCAGGTCCGGTGTCTCGTTTGCCAGAACGAGTCCATCGACGACTCCCAGGCCGAGCTGGCGGGCGACCTGCGCCGCCTGGTCCGCGACCAGATCGCGGCCGGCAAGTCCGACGGCCAGGTGAAAACCTACCTCACCGACCGCTACGGCGAGTTCGTGCTGCTGAAGCCGGCCTTCTCGTGGGGCAATGGCGCCCTGTGGGGCGCGCCCTTCCTGGTGGTGACCCTCGGCCTACTGCTGTGGCTGAGGAACCTTCGCACCCCCCGCCCGGACGCTGAACTCTCCCAGGACGAGGCGGCCCGCGTCGCCGATCTCGCCGACAAGGACCAGACGTGACACGATTGCGCCCAACATCGGTCGCCTTGCTGCGCGCAGCGTGACCTAAACGTAACTTGCACGCAGGTTGCGCTCTAAGGCATCGAACCTAGGTTTGTTGGGACCCGACAGGGCCCACAGGGAAATTGAAGGCATTATGACCTCGAAGAAGAACGGCTATCTCTGGGGCGCCATCGCCGGCGTCAGCATCGCCACCGCCGCCGTGGCCGGCGCCGGTGTCGGCAGGCCCGACGCCACCCTCGACCGCTCGATGCTGCTGAAGGCGTCCACCGCGCCGATCTTCGCCCCGCCTCCTGGCGCGCCGCTGTCCTTCGCCGACATCTTCGAGCAGGTGTCGCCCGCGGTGGTCTCCATCAACGTCACCTCCAAAGTCGACGCCGCCTCCCTGCGCCGCCAGATCCCCGGCCTGCCCTTCGACATCGTCCCCCGCTCGCAGCCGGATGGCGCGGACGGCGAGGACGGCGACAAGGGCGGCACGACCGAAAAGGGCCAGCCCCGCCTGCCCACCCAGCAGTCCTCGGGCTCGGGCTTCTTCATCTCCTCCGACGGCTACATCGTCACCAACAACCACGTCGTGGAGAACGCTGACGAGATCAAGGTCGTGCTCAAGGACGAGCGCGAGCTGGACGCCGTCGTGGTCGGCCGCGACGAGGGCACCGACCTGGCCGTCCTCAAGGTCAAGGGCGACAAATTCCCCTTCGTGAACTTCGAGAACTCGGCCAAGCCCCGCGTGGGCGACTGGGTGATCACCGTCGGCAACCCCTTCGGTCTGGGCGGCACCGCCACGGCCGGGATCATCTCGGCCTATGGCCGTGACATCGGCGAGACCTTCGTCGACTACATCCAGATCGACGCCCCCATCAACCGGGGCAATTCCGGCGGCCCGACCTTCGACGTCTATGGCCGGGTGATCGGGGTCAACACCGCGATCTTCTCCCCCTCGGGCGGTTCGGTGGGCATCGGCTTCGCCATCCCCGCCGACGTGGCCGACGCCATCACCAAGCAGCTGATCGCCGGCGGCAAGATCACCCGGGGCTATATCGGCGCCTCGATCCAGAACTTCACCACCGAGATGGCGGAAGCCCAGGGCATGTCGGGCCAGAAGGGCGCCATCGTCGCCGACCTGGTCCCCGGCGGCCCCTCGGCCAAGGCCGGCCTGGTCCCCGGCGACGTGGTGGTGGCCGTCAACGGCGTCACCGTGAAGACCTCCTCGGAACTGACCCGCGAAGTCGCCAAGGCCCAGGCCGGCGACACCCTGCACGTCGAGGTTCTCCGCGACGGCAAGCGCAAGACCGTCGACATCCGCTCGGGCGTGCGCCCCACCGAGAAGGAGCTGGCCGCCAACGACAACACCGGCAGCCCGCGCAGCTCCGGCGGGACCGCCGGTCCCTCGGCCTCGCTGCCCGCCGTCCTCGGCCTCAAGCTCTCGCCCCTGGATGAGGCGGCCCGCACCCGCCTGAACATCGACACCCCCCTGCGCGGCGTGGTGGTGGACAGCGTCGACCAGTCCTCCGACGCCGCCCAGCGCGGTCTGCGCAAGGGTGACGTCATCACCGTGGCCGGCGGTCGCCCCGTCACCACGGCGTCTGAGTTCTCCAGCGCCGTCGAAGCCGCGAAAAAGGGCGGCCGTCCCAGCATCCTGATCGGTGTCTACCGCGCCGGCCGCACCACCTTCCTGCCGATCAAGGTTTCCGGCTAAGCTGCCGGGGATTCTTCAAGGGGTGAGGCAATGCGGATTCTGATCGTCGAGGACGACCTCGAGGCGGCCGAGGCCATGGACCGCGGCCTCACCGAGGGCGGCCACACCTGCGTCCGCGCCGCCGACGGGGAGGAGGGCCTCACGGTCGCCCGCGACGGTGAGTTCGACGTGATGATCGTCGACCGCATGATGCCCAAAATGGACGGAGTCACCCTGGTGGAGACCATCCGCCGCGAGGGTGACCAGACCCCGGTGCTGTTCCTCTCGGCGCTCGGCGAGATCAACGACCGCGTGGCGGGCCTCAAGGCCGGCGGCGACGACTACCTGGTCAAGCCCTACGCCTTCGCCGAGCTCAGCGCCCGGGTCGAGGCCCTGTCGCGCCGCCGCGAGACCGGCTCGGTCCAGACCCTGCTCCGCGTCGGCGAACTGGAGATGGACCTCATCGGCCGCGCCGTGCACCGCCAGGGCAAGGAGATCGACCTCCAGCCCCGGGAGTTCCAGCTACTGGAATTCCTCATGCGTCACGCCGGCCAGTCGGTGACCCGGACCATGCTGCTGGAGAAGGTCTGGGAATACCACTTCGACCCCCAGACCAACGTCATCGACGTCCACGTCTCGCGCCTGCGCTCCAAGATCGACAAGGGCTTCGACCGCGCCATGCTGCAGACCGTCCGCGGGGCGGGCTACCGCCTGGAGCCGTAGGGCTCCGATGGCGACTCCTTCGCTCTCCTTCTCCCCTTGCGGGAGAAGGTGGCCGGTCGGAGACCGGTCGGATGAGGGGTCGAAAACCCTATCCATTATAAGCTCGTCATCCTCGGGCTCGTCCCGAGGACCCATGATCTCCGTCTTGCCGCAGATCGCCCAGGCGTCGCCGCAGAGCCCTATCTTCACCGCGGTGTTTATGGGTCCTCGGGACAAGCCCGAGGATGACGGATCAAAGGGACAGTTCGGCGCGACCCCTCATCCGACCCTGCTCCGCAGGGCCACCTTCTCCCACAAGGGGAGAAGGACCGTAGAAGCGGCATCCTGATGGCCCCCGGCATGCGCCTCCCGCGGCTGTTCCGCACGACGCCCTTCCGGCTGACCCTGCTGTTCCTGGCCCTGTTCGGCGCCGCGGCCAGCGCCTTCCTGGCCTATATCTATGTCGCCACCGCCGGCGAGGCGACGCGGCGCACCGACCAGGACATCACGCGGGAGATGAACTCCCTGGTGGCGGCCTATGACCGGGCCGGGGTCGACGCCGTCAACCAGTCGCTGATCGAGCGGGCGGCCAGCGAGCGGCCCTTCCTCTACCTGCTGATGAAGCCCGACGGCACGCGCATCTCCGGCTCCATCGCCGAGTCGCCCCTGGAGGACATCAACGCCGTCCCCGCCCGCGCCAGCTTCTCGGTCACCGATTTCGACCCCCAGGGCCGCCCGATCAAACACCCGGCCCGCGGCTTCCAGGAGCACCTCAAGGGCGGCGAGATCCTGTTCGTCGGCGCCGACGTCAGTGAAGACCAGGCCTATGTGGGCAAGATCGTCAACGCCCTGCGCGGCGCCGGCACCCTGGTCGTCGTGCTCGGCCTGATGGGCGGGGTGCTGGTCAGCCGCAATGTCAGCCGCTCCATGGCCGGCCTCACCGACGTGGTCACCGCCGTCCGCAACGGCGACCTCGGCGCGCGGGCCCCCGTGCGCGGAACCCGCGACGAGTTCGACGAGCTGGCCGAAGGCCTCAACGAGATGCTCGACCGGCTGGAGCGCTCCATGGCCGGCCACCGCCACGCCGGCGACGCCATCGCCCACGACCTGCGCTCGCCGCTCACCCGTCTGCGGGCGCGGCTGGAGGTGGCCTATCTCGACGTCGAGGCCGGCAAGGGCGACCCGGAACAGGCGCTCGGCCAGGCCCTGGAAGACACCGACGGGGTGCTGAAGACCTTCGGCGCGGTCCTGGCCATCGCCCGCCTGCAGGCCGCGGGCTCAGCCCCGGACCAGATCCTCTTCGACCCCGCCCAGCTCGCCGCCGACATCGCCGAACTGTACGAGCCCCTGTGCGAGGACGCCGGCCTCGACTTCAAGGCCGAGATGGCCGACGGCCTGCAGGCGCGCGGCAACCAGGAATTTCTGGCCCAGGCCCTGGCCAACCTGCTCGACAACGCCGTGAAATACACCCCCTCCGGCGGCGCCATCATGCTGCGCGTGCGCCGCCGCTCCTCGGGCGAGATCGAGTTCTCCATCACCGACACCGGCCCCGGCGTGCCCGAGGAAGACCGCCCCCGCGTGGTCGAACGCTTCGTCCGCCTCGAAAACAGCCGCAGCCAACCCGGCGCGGGCCTCGGCCTCTCCCTCGTCGGCGCCGTCGCCGAAGCCCACGGCGGGAGGCTGGAGCTGGCCGAAGGCCCCGGCAAGGTCGGCGAGATCGGCCCCGGCCTGCGGGTGGCGCTGATCCTGCCGCGGGCGGGGTAGGGGTATGCGCTATCGCACCCCCACCGCTCATCCCGGCGCAGGCCGGGACCCAGATTCATCCCAGGCGGTTCGGGGTGATCTCCAACCGAGCCTAGGTTTGCTATGAAATCGAAGCGGGTGTCACCTGGGTCCCGGCCTTCGCCGGGATGAGCGGGTTTGGATAACCAAGGGGAGGGCTGGAAATGATCGCCTATACGACGCTCGGCGTGAACGACATGGACCGGTCGATCGCCTTCTACGACGCCGTGTTCGCGCCGCTCGGCGCGGTGCGCGACACCACCAGCCAGACCTGGACCGGCTATGTCCGCGCCGGGGACCGGGGACGCTTCTTCCTCACCCGCCCCTTTGACCGCCAGCCTGCCACCGCCGGCAATGGCGTCATGCTGTCGTTCCTGGCCGAAGACCGCGCCGCCATCGACGCCTTCCACGCCGCCGCCCTCGAGATGGGCGGTTCCGACGAAGGCCCCCCCGGCGTTCGCGAAGGCATGAACCCGGTGTTCTACGCCGCCTACGTCCGCGACCCCGACGGCAACAAGCTCTGCGCCTTCGTCAGGAAGTAGAGCCGCCCCGACGCGGGCTGCGCCTTAAGGACCTCCCGCCCCGTCATCCCCGGGCTTGTCCCGGGGACCCATGATCTCCGCCTGTCCGTAGATCGCTCGGCGCTGGCCGGGATGCTTGCTGAACCCCGGAGATCATGGGTGGCCGGGACAAGCCCGGCCATGACGATCCGGAGGGGAGGGCGGCCACCACCTCCCCTCGCGGGGGATTACGGTGAGGCCCTCCCCCCAGGCGCTGGCTCAGGACAACCGTTGCAGCCTTGTGCGCAGCGCGGCCACGGGGTTGCGCGTCGGGCGATGGCGCTCGGCCGAGGCGAGCTCCGGACGCCCGGTGGCTGGGGCGGTTTCGCCGATCTGGAAGCGGCCAACGAGTTGACCGAGGTCAGCGGCCTCGCCCTTCAGGCTGGTGGCCGCGGCGGTGGTCTGCTCCACCATCGCGGCGTTCTGCTGGGTCACCTGGTCCATCTGGTTGACGGCCGCATTGACCTGGTTGAGCCCGACGGCCTGCTCCTGGGAGGATTTCGAGATCTCGGAGATGAGCAGATCGATCTGAGCGAACTGGGTGACGATGTCGCTCAGCGCCTCGCCCGTGTCGCCCACCACCTTGACGCCGCGCTCCACCTGCTGCCGGCTGGCGGCGATCAGCTCCTTGATCTCCTTGGCGGCGCTGGCCGAACGCTGGGCCAGGGCGCGGACCTCGGAGGCGACGACGGCGAAGCCGCGGCCCGCCTCGCCGGCCCGGGCGGCCTCGACCCCGGCGTTGAGGGCCAGGAGATTGGTCTGGAAGGCGATCTCGTCGATGACCCCCACGATGTTGCTGATCTTCCCGGAGCTCTCGGCGATCTCGCCCATGGCCAGGACAGCGTCGCCCATGACCAGGCCGGAGCGTTCGGCCTGACCCTTGGCCTCGCTGGCCGCCGACGCCGCCTGTTTAGCGCCCTGCGCGCTGCGCTGGATGGTGACTGTGACCTCGTCCAGGGCCGCGGCGGTCTCCTGAAGACTGGCGGCCTGCTGCTCAGTGCGGCGGGAGAGATCGTCGGCGGCCGCCGAGATCTCATCAGATCCGCCGTTCAGTCCACGGACCGAATTGGAGATCGCGCCGATCGCCTCGCGCAGGCTGTCCACGGCGGCGTTGAAGTCCGTCTTGATCTGCAGGTACCGACCTCGGAACTCGACCTCGATTCGCGTCGTCAGGTCGCCCTGGGCGAGCCGCCCGAGGCTGGCGGCCAGGGCTGTCACCACGGCGTCCTGCTCAGCCTCCACCTCGCGCCGCTCGGTCTCGGTGCGGCCCCGCTCGGTGTCGGCCGCGGTGCGCAAGCGGCCCGCCTCGGCTTCCAGGGACTGGGCCTGCAGGCCCTTGTCCTTGAACACCTGGACCGCCCGGGCCATGGCGCCGATCTCGTCGCCGCGCTCGGCGAAGCCGACCTCGACGGTGAAGTCGTCATGGGCCAGGTCGCCCATCACTTTCGTCAGGGTCCGCAGCGGCCGGATGGTCACCAGCGCCCAGACGGCGATGAAGCCGCCGATCCCCACGGCGCCGGCGCAGAGCAGGATGGTGAGGACCTGGAAACCCTCGGCGATGGCGCGGGCGTCGCGGGCCACGATCTTGTTCTTGGCCTCTTGCAGGTCGATGAACTGGTTGATCTCTTTCAGCCACTGGATGAAGGCCGGCCGGGCCTCGCTCATCAGCAAGGCGTGGGCGGCGGCCAGGTCGCCGGACTGGCGCAGCCGGACGACTTCGGTGATCAGGGGCAGGGTCTTTGCCTCGGTCGCCTTGATGGCGGCGACGATCTCAATTTCGTCGGGCGTGACTTGCCGACCCGACGCCAGGATCGCATCCAGGGGTTTGGCCGACGCCGCGTAGTTGGCGCCCAGCCGGTCTATGTCGGCCAGGACGGTCGCCAGTTCGGCGGGATCGGAGACCAGGACCACGTCGCGCAGGCGGATCGCCCGGTCATGGACGCTGCCGCGGAAGTTGATGGTGTAGCGTTGCTTCACGCTGTTGACATCGTTGATCGTCTTGAGCTGCCCATTGATCGTGTTAACGCGATTAATGCTCACAGCCGCCATGGCGATCATTAAGAACAACAGGATCATATAACCTGCTGTGAGGCGCGTCCCGATCTTGAAATTGCTGAACACGACGAGAAACTCCACGCGATACCAAGGTTGACTGTGGAGCTTCGTAGTTTTGATAGGTTAACCACCACGTCTCTTCGAACTCTGATTTCCTCAAAGAGACTTGGCTGCGACGATTTGAGCCCGGCGCTTTCCACTTCACAATCGTCATCCCCGGGCTTGTCCCGGGGACCCATGATCTCCGCCTGCCCACACATCACGGGGCGCTGGCCGGGATGCTTGCCGCACCTCGGAGATCATGGGGGGCCGGGACACGCCCGGCCATGACGATCAAGCGGCGCCCGCCGCCACCTCCCGCCGCGCCCCACGCGGCTTCCCCTTCAGCCCGAACAGGAACCGCATCACCCCGAACGGGGCGATCGCCACCTCGTAGATCGCCAGCGACCCCAGCCCCGTGATCGCCACCAGTGTCAGCCCCTCCACCGGCAGGGCCAGCCTCAGCGGGAACACCCAATAGGCCGCCAGCAGCAGGATCGGCTGATGCAGCACATAGACCGGCAGCACCGCCTCGTTCAGGTGGCTCAGGAGGGCCGAGCGCTGGTTCAGATACCGGTAGGCGAAGCCGCAGACCGTGCAGATCGCCGCCCAGCCGTAGAGGCCGGAGACCGCGCTCCACACCAGGCCACTCGACGCGAACTGGGCGCCCAGCAGCAGGGCCGCGGCGGCGGCGAACCGCCAGCGGTGATCGCGCAGGGCCGCCCAGAAGGCCGGCTGGTGCGCGCAGGCCACCCCCGTCGCGAACAGGCCGATCCACTTGATGTGCCCGCCCCAGTCGTCCACCAGAGCGTGGGTCAGGGGATGGCCTGCGTCGATCCAGACATTGGTCGCCGCCAGCCACAGGGCCGGCCCGATCAGCAGCAGGGCCAGCGGCAAGGCCGGCGCCTTGGCCGGAACCAGCCGCATCAAGCGCCCCAGGGCGACAACGCCCGCGAACAGCAGGACATAGACCTGCAGATAGACCAGGAACCACAGGTGATCCCAGGTCGGGAAAGTCTTGCCCGAGAGGTGCGCCAGGGTCTGGTCGGCGGGCAGGTAGGACGTCCACCAGAAGTGCAGGTAGCTGTCGCTCGTGATCCCCTTGGAATAGAGCTCGATCCACACCTGCGGCGGGATCACCACCAGCATCCCGAACAGGATCACCGGCTGCAGCCGCCGGATGCGGTCCAGGGCGAAGCCGCCGGTCCCCAGCTTGCCGATCAGGAAGGTCGAGGCCACGCCGGAGATCAGGAACAGCAGCGGCATGCGCCAGACGCTGAACACCAGCAGCACCTGCTCGATCCCCGGCACGAGGCGCGGGCTCTTCAGGTTATAGCTCCAGGGCCCGTACAGCAGGCCGGCGTGGAAGCAGATCAGCAGGCAAAACGCGATGACGCGCAGCCAGTCGAGATAGTATTTCCGGGTCTCCATCGGAACCTCCTGTTCGAGACGACAGGTCGCCGTCTGACAGGGTGGGCGGGCGCTCCGCGCGCCGATTTCTGCAAACCCCAGCCGATTGCAGAATTTGGTGCTGTTATTTCGCGGCCAGCGCGGCGGCGCGCCATTCCGAGGGGGCGACCCCCAGGATCTCCCGGAAGCCCCGGTTGAAGGTATTGACCGAAGCATAGCCCACCGACAGCGCGATGGTCAGGATGGGCGTGCGCGCCAGGGCTGGATCGCTGAGCTGGCGGCAGGCCTCGGCGATGCGGTGCTCATGCAGCAGGGCGTTGAAGTTCCGGTGGCCCAGTTCCTCGTGGATCAGCCGGCGTAGCCGGTATTCCGGCAGGCCGACCTTGGCCGCCAGCCCTCTCAGCGACAGGCCCTCCTCTTCCCAGACCCGCTCGGTCTCCAGCAGGGCGACGAGCCGCGCGAGCGCCGGGTCCGGCGGCGCGACGCCGGGCGGCTTCCGCCGCGCGGGCGTGGCGTCGAAATCCAGCCGCGCGCCGACATCGCCGCTGGTGAGCTGGAAGAGGACGCTGGCCAGGATCGCCAGATAGGCGCCCGTCAACCCGATGTGGACGGCGTAGTTGGCCGGGCTCTCCGGCGCGATCACCACCCGGGTCAGCAGCCCGGAGACCAGGGTCACCAGGCCGATCACCACCAGGGTCACAGCCCGCGCCCGGCGGCGACTTTCCACCAGGTCCGCGCGCCAGTCGGCCACCGTCCAGTAGACCGCGATCGCGGCGAACAGGGTCTGCATCAGGGCTGGCAGCGGGGCGAGCCTTGGCCACACCGTCCAGGTCGCCACCTCCAGGCCCACCTGCAGCGCGAACATCGCCAGCAGCCAGCGCGGAAACCGCCGCCGGTCGGTGAACAGGGAAAAGCACAGCAGCATGATCAGGCCGGCCGTGGTGTTGCGCGCCAGGTTCAGCACCCCCGCCCAACCTCCGACCTCGATGCCGAACGCCGCGGGCGCCCAGGCCCCGTACTCCTGGTGAGCCAGCACCACGGCGCAGGCGGTGTTCACCGCGATCAGGGCCGTGAGCTGCGCGGTCCTCAGCCGCGGCCGGCTCGCCACCACGCGGCCCGCCAGCAGCAGCGCGCAGACCACCGTCGCCACCTCGATCGCCAGGAACATCAGCGGGCCGTTCACGCGTGTCCCTCCCCAGGGCGTGGGGCAGTTGACCTCACCCGACGCGGGAAGATCAACACCTGGCGGGACCCTGACGGCCACTTGTCGGCCATCGTGGGTTCGCCACGCCCGCCGCAATCCCTTGGCCGCCAAGACTCCGTGGTCTCGCACCGGCCCGTAAACGGCCTTGTCTTCCATCCGTGGCCACCGACAATGTGCCGATGACTCGTCTGATCGAGGTTCTGACCCCTTGCGGCCCCGTCGCCGACGTGAAGGCCGCCGAGCGCTTCCACACCGTCGTGGCCGCCGCCGCGCAGGAGGGCGGCTGGTCTGATCTGCTGAGCCAGGCCTGGCCCGCTCTGGCCCCGGTGTTCGGCGCGTCGCCCTACCTCACCAGCCTGGCCCGCCGCGACCTGCCGCGCCTGCGCGCCCTGCTGGAGGCCGATCCCAACCCCCGCTTCGAGGGCCTCCTGGCCCGCACCGCCGCCCTTGCGGATGTGGGCTACGAGGCCGCCAAGGTGGGCCTGCGCAAGCTCAAGGCCGAGGCCCACCTGCTGATCGCCCTGGCCGACCTGGGCGGGGTCTGGGACCTCGACGCGGTGACCGGCGCGCTCACCCGCTTCGCCGACGCGGCCCTCACCACCGCCCTCACCGTCGCCGCCCGCGGCGAGGTCGAGGCTGGCCGCCAGACCGCCGTGGGGGAGGGGCCGGCCGGTCCCGTCCCCGGCTATTTCTGCATCGCCATGGGCAAGCAGGGTGCCTACGAACTCAACTATTCCAGCGACATAGACATCTCGGTCTTCTACGAGCCCGAGGCCCTGCCGCTGGCGCAAGGCGTTGAATCCCAAGGCTTTGCGGTCCGCCTGACCCACAGGCTGACCGAGCTGATGGCCGACAAGACCGGCGACGGCTACGTCTTCCGCACCGACCTGCGCCTGCGCCCAGACCCCTCCTCGACGCCGCTGGCCGTGCCGGTCGCCGCGGCCATGGACTACTACGAGAGCGTCGGCCAGAACTGGGAGCGGGCGGCCTTCATCAAGGCCCGCGCCTGCGCCGGCGACGTCCCCCGCGGCCAGGCCTTCCTGGCCGAACTAACCCCCTTCATCTGGCGCAAGAACCTCGACTTCGCCGCCATCGCCGACATCCACTCCATCAAGCGCCAGATCCACGTCCACAAGGTCGACGACCGCCTCCAGGCCAAGGGGATGGACCTCAAGCTGGGACGTGGCGGCATCCGCGAGATCGAGTTCTACGTCCAGACCCAGCAGCTGATCCTGGGCGGCCGCCACCCCGACCTGCGCTCGCCGCGCACCCTCGACGCGCTCGCCGCCCTCCACGCCGCCGGCCACGTGGCGCCCAAGGCGGCCGAGGAGATGACCGAGGGCTATGGCGTCCTGCGGTCCATCGAGCACCGCATCCAGATGCTGGCCGACGAGCAGACCCACAAGCTCCCGGAGTCCGACGCCGAGCGAAACCGGGTCGCGGCCCTGGCCGGCTATCCCCGGCTCAAGGCCTTCGACACCGCGATCGAGAAGACCCTGAAGACCGTCAACCGCCGCTACGGCGAGCTCTTCCCCGACGAGGAGCAGCTGTCTTCCCGCTTCGGCAGCCTGATCTTCACCGGGGTCGACGACGATCCCGAAACCCTCGCAACCCTGGCCCGCATGGGGTTCTCGCAGCCGGCCAAGGTGTCCCAGACCATCCGCGGCTGGCACCACGGCCACATCTCGGCGACCCGCACCGAGCGGGGCCGGGAGCTGTTCACGCGCCTGGCGCCTCGGCTGCTGGAGGCGGCCAACGCCACCGGCGCGCCGGACGTGGCCTTCCACCGCTTCAGCGACTTCTTCGGAAAGCTGTCGTCCGGCGTGCAGCTGCAGTCCCTGTTCCTGGCCCAGCCGCAGCTGTTCGAGCTGATCGTCCAGGTCATGGCCTACGCCCCGCGCCTGGCCAACACCCTGGCCCGGCGGCCCGCGGCTCTGGACGCCATGCTGGACGGCGACTTCTTCTCCGACATCGCGATCGACGAGGACCGCCGGGTCATGGCCGCCGCCGTGGCCCGCGCCGACGGCTTCGAGGGGGCCATGGACGCGGTGCGCCGGGTGCACCGCGAGCAGGCCTTCCGCATTGGGGTGCAGGTGATGAGCGGCTCGGCCAGCGCCGAGATCGCCGGCCGCGCCTTCGCCGACCTGGCCGACCTGTGCATCGACACCCTGGCCCCGGTCTCGCTGACCGAGGCCGAACGCCTGGGCGGAACCTTCCCTGGCCAGGTGGCCGTGGTGGCCCTGGGCAAGTGCGGATCGCGGGAGATGAGCGCCGGCTCGGACCTCGACCTGATGACCGTCTACCGCGCCGACGAACCGGCCGCGGCCTCGTCGGTGAAGGCGTGGAGCGCCGACGTCTTCTACGGCCGCTTCACCCAGCGCCTGATTGCGGCGCTGTCCACCCCCACCGGAGAAGGCGAGCTCTACGAGGTGGACATGCAGCTGCGCCCGTCGGGCACCAAGGGTCCGGTGGCGGTCAGCTTCGTGGCCTTCCAGGACTATTACGACCGCGAGGCCGAGACCTGGGAGCTGCTGGCCCTGACCCGCGCCCGCGTCGTCTGGGCCAGCTCGCCCGACTTCGCCCAGGCCACCGGCCAGGCGATCGACGCCGCCCTGCGCCGACCCCGCGAGGCTGCGAAGACCGCCGCCGACGTCCGCGAGATGCGCCAACTGCTGGAGCGGGAACGGCCGCCCAAGGGCGACTGGGACCTGAAGCTTTCCCCCGGCGGCCTGGTGGACATCGAGTTCGCCGCCCAGTTCCTGCAACTGGTCCACGCCCCCGGCGGCGGCCCGCTGGCGCCCAACACCGCCGAGGCTCTGGGCGCGGTCCTCGCGGCGGGCCTGGCCGACAAGGGGCCGCTCGCCGACCTGCAGGAAGCCTGGCGGCTGCAGCAGAACCTCACACAGCTGCTGAAGGTGGCCCTGCCCGACGGTGAAGATCCGGGCGAGGAACCCAAGGCCTTCAAGGCGCTGCTGGCCCGCGCTGGCGGCGTGAAGGACTTCAAGGCCCTGCGCGCTAAACTGGCCCGCGCCCGCGTCGCTGCGCGTCGCGCCTATGACATCATTGTGCAAACTTGAGCGACGGATATGGCTCGTCGGCCCGTTGAACGCCTGACGGTCCGCGACCCCGCCTGAAAGGACCCTATGAAACACTTCCTGATCTCTGCCGCCTTCCTGACCATGGCCGGTTCCGCCCAGGCCCAGATGGGCCCTCCCAACCCGGACCTCGACCGTGACGGCAAGGTGACCTGGGCCGAGTACAAGAAGGTCCAGGCCGACTCGATGCTGGACCGCCTGGACGCTGACAAGGACGGCAGGATCACAAAGGTCGAGAGCAAGCCCATGGAGGACATGATGGCCCGCTTCGGCGGGGCCAAGGCCACCGCCCGCATCGCTGAGATGTGGACCAAGGGCGACACCAACAAGGATGCCGCCCTGTCGCGGGCGGAGCTGGACGCCGGGTCAAAGCGCCGCTTCGACGCCGGCGACGCCAACCATGATGGCTGGCTTAGCAAGGACGAACTGGCCACCATGCGCCAGAACCGGGGCCGTGGCGGCTAGCCCGCCCACCACCGCCGCCCGGGGCGAGGTCAGGTTTGGACGCCGATCCGGACGAGGAGCTGCTGACGCGCGTGGCGCGGGGAGATCCCGCGGCGGTGCGGGCGCTCGCGGCCCGCAAGCTGCCGCGCCTGCTGGCCCTGGCCGGTCGCATGCTGGGCGAGGTGTCGGAGGCGCAGGACGTGGCCCAGGAGGCGATGATCCGCGCCTGGCGCCAGGCGCCGGTCTGGACCCCGGGCGCGGCGCGCTTCGACACTTGGCTGCACCGGGTGACCCTCAACCTCTGCTACGACCGGCTGCGCCGCCGCCGCGAAATCCCCACCGAGACGCCGCCCGAATGGCCCGACGAGGGACCGGCGCCCGATCGTGGCCTGGAGGCCGCCGATGTGGGCCGCCGTGTGGCCGCCGCCATGGCGGCCCTGCCGGACCGGCAGCGGGAGGCGGTGGCGCTCTGCCACTATCAGGAGATGACCAATATCGAGGCCGCCGCGATCATGGGGATCAGCGTCGACGCCCTGGAGAGCCTGCTGTCGAGGGGCCGTCGGGCGCTGCGGGCCGCCCTTTCGGATATGAGGGCGCCATGAGGAGGCAGCCGTGACCCGAGACCGTTTCCTGGAACTGGCCGACGCGCATGGCGGCGCGGTCGCCCGCTGGCCCGCCGACGAACGCGAGGCCGCCGCCGTTCTGATGGCCGCCGAACCGGACTTCGCCCGCGAGGCCTTGGACGCCGCCGCCCGCCTCGACATGGCCCTGGACGCCTGGGCGCCGATGAGCGTGGGCCACGACTTGCGCCAGGCGGTGATCGCCGCCGGGCCCGTCGCGCGCCCGCACCGAGGCCTGCGGGCCTGGCTGCTGGGGGCGGGTGTCGGCGCGGGCCTGGCCGGGGCCTGCGCCGCGGGCCTGGCCTTCGGCGTCGCCCTGTCGGGAAACCTCACGTCTGCGACCGACGGCTCCGAGGCGGTGAGCGCGGTGATGACCGGCTATGACGATCTCTCCGAGACGAGCGAAGGCGCCTGATGCCGAGCCAACGAACCCTGACCCTGGCCCTGATCGCGTCGGTCGCCCTCAACCTCTTCGTCATCGGCACGGTGGTGGGCGGTGTCGTGGTGGCGCACAGGTTCCGCGAGGCCGCACCGGCCGCCAACCGCCCGCGCCAGCCGCTGTGGACCGCCGCCGACAACCTGCCCGCGGAGCACCGCCGCGCCTATCGTCAGCTGCTGCGCGGCGAGGCCGGTGGGGTCGGAGGCCAGATGCGTCTTGCTCGCCAGGCCCGGCGGGACGCCTGGAGCGATCTCGGCGGCGAACCCCTGGATGGTCCGGCCGTCTCCAAGCGTCTGGCCGAGGCGCGGACTCTGGAAATGACCGCCCGAGGCGGCGTGGAGGATCGGATCGTGGCGTTCGCCGCGACACTGCCGGCGGCGGAGCGGGCCGAACTGGCCAAGGGCCTGGCCCGCAGCGGACCGGGTGGTGGTGGGCGTCGCGGCGATCGCGGCTCGCGCGAGCCGCGTCAGCCCTAAGCCGCCGCGATCGCCGCCAGGGCGGCGCCGGTCTGGCGGATCGGCAGGGAGAAGCTGACCATGGTGCCCTCGCCAGGCGCGCTCTGCATGTCCAGCGCCCCGCCATGCATCTCCACCAGCGACTTGGTCAGCGCCAGGCCCAGGCCCGTCCCTTGGGTGGTCTTGGAGTGCTGGTTTTCCACCTGCTCGAAGGGCCGGGCCAGCCGGGCCAGGTCGTCCTGCGCGATGCCGATGCCGGTGTCCTGCACACTGATACGGATGCGCTCGCCCAAGGGGTCGTGGCGTCCCTCGGCGCGGATCGTGACCCGGCCGCCGCGCGGCGTGAACTTGATGGCGTTGGAGAGCAGGTTCAGCAGGATCTGCTTCACCGCGCGATAGTCCGCCTCGATCTCCGGCAGGTGTGGCGGGAAGTCGATGGCGAGCGCCAGACCGGTGGCCTCGGCGCGATTTCGCACCAGGCGCACGGCGTCCTCGGCCACCTCTTCCAAGGCGATGGGCTCGAACCTCAGGCTCATCTTGCCCGCCTCGATCTTCGACATGTCGAGGATGTCGTTGATCAGCGCCAGCAGGTGCTGGCCTGACGACAGGATGTCCTGCGAGTAGCCCTTGTAACGGGGATCGCCAACGGGCCCGAACATCTCCTGCACCATGATCTCGGAGAAGCCATTGATGGCGTTCAGCGGGGTGCGCAGCTCGTGGCTCATATTGGCCAGGAACTCGGACTTGGCCTTGTTGGCGCCCTCGGCCCGCACCTTTTCCATCTCGTACTTGCGGGCCAGTTCGGAGAGCTGCTCCTGGCTGCGCTCCAGGCCGACGACAGCCTTCTGAAGCGCCTCTTCGTTCAGGCGCCGGGCCTCTTCCTGGGTCTTGATGGCGGTGATGTCGGCGGCGCTCATCACCAGGCCGCCCTCGGCGGTGCGGCGTTCGGAGATCTGGATCCAGCGGCCGTCGTTGAGCTCGGCCTCGCGCACGCCCTTGCGGCCGTCGGAGCTCTCCATCTCCTGCTTGATGGCCAGCTGGGCGAAGCGGTTGACCTGCTCGCGCGAGGCGCCGGGCTTCAGCAGCCGGGGCTCCAGCGAGAAGAACGCGCGATAGTTCTTGTTGCACATCAGCAGGCGGCCGTTGCGGTCCCAGAGGACGAAGGCCTCCGACACGCTCTCAATGGCGTCGCGCAGCCGGTTCTCGGCGGCCTGGGCGCGGGCCTGGGCCATGCGCTCCTCGGTGACGTCCAGGGCCACGCCGATGATCCGGGTGTAGCCGTCCCGGCCCTTGTCGCCGAAGGCCTGGCCGCGGGCGTCGATCCAGGTAGGCCGCCCGCCCTGCAGGGAGGGCACCCGGAACGAGACGTCGAAACCGCCATAGATGGCGGCGGTGGACAAGGCCTGGCGCAGACGGTCGCGGTGGTCGGCGGAGACCCGCTCCAGCACCGCCTGACCCTCGACGATCCCGCCGCCGCCCCAGCCAAAGATGGCCCCGGTGACGTCGGACATGAACATCTTGTCGTTGGAGAGGTCCCACTCCCAGATGCCGCAACGCGCCGCCTCGACGGCCAAGCGGAACCGCTGCTCGGAATCGACGAAGGCCTTCTGGGCGTTCTCCACCCGGTTGCTCTGGTTGAGCAGCAGCAGGCCCAGCAGGAAGGCCGCCGCCAGCGGCGCCAGCAACCAGGCCAGCTGCTCGGTGGAGGTCTGGATCTCCGTCGGCGCGGAACTGGCGCCGGCCAGGACGTAGAGGCCGCCGCCCAGCGCCGGGCGGGCGGCGAGGTCCAGCGAGACGCCGTCCGGTCCCTGGGCGCGGCTCAGGCCACCGTCGAGCTTCAGTTCCTCGGGCAGGGTGGCGAAGGCGGCGTTGACGGTGTCGGCCGCGCCGACCCCGTTGACCGGACTGGCGGCCAGGATACGGCCCTCCGGCGTGGCGATGGCCTCGGGCTTGGATTTGGAAAGCCAGGCGCCGAGATGGGTGGGGTCTCCGGCCACGACGATCCAGCGTTGGCCCTTGTTGGTGGCGGCGGGCGTGGCGGCGGCCAGGGCCGGCGCAGTCTGGCCGGTGACTCCCTGCCAGACTTCGCGCTTGGAGCCGGAAGCGGTCTTGGCCAGCTCCAGCCAGTCGAGGCCGCCCGCGGGGCCGGCGACCGCCACGACCTCCTCGTCGGAGATCACCGCGACGGCGACGGCCGCACCGGCTGCGGCGCGCAGGCCGCTCTCGGCCGCGGCCATCGGCTGGTCGCCGTCTCTCTGCAGGGCCTCGCGGGCCGCCAGCAAACCGCCGCGCAGGGCCGCGGCCTCGGCGTCGAGATGGGCGGCCACGGCCTCGGCCCGGCTGGGCAGGGCGGCGTTGGCGGCGGTGGTGATCTGCGGTTCGCGCTGGATGCGGGCCACCGCGAAGGCGGTGTAGACCGCCAGCAGCAGCAGGGTGGAGAGGATGGCGATGCGCGCGAAGGTCTGGGTCGGCAGCGCTCGGACGCCGGGCGCGTTGTCGCGCCCCTGAGGCCGATTGGCCTCGGCGTCCTCACCCCCGCGTCTGGCCAACGCCCATCGCTCCCAAAACCCGAGTCACCCAATGTCGGAGTCTAGGCGAGCGGCCCCCGCGCGTCACGAGAGTCATAGGGTCACAGAGGATGTAAGCGCGGCTAATTGCGCTTGCGGTCCTTGCGGCGCTCCGGACCCTTGTATTTCGGGTCATCGACCCGCCGCCGGTCGGGGCCGAAATAGCCCGAGCTGGAGCGGACATAGGACCTGGGATGGTCGATCACCGCCATGATCCGCTTCATCAGGTCCGAGGGCGTGAACGGCTTCACGCAGAACTCGTTCACCCCGGCGTCGCGCGCGGCATAGACCCGCTGCCGGTCGGCATGTCCGGTCAGCATGATGATCGGAATGTAGGGCGCGGGGCTGGTGTCCTCTCTGCGTAGCCAGCGGGCCAGGGTCACGCCCTCTTCCTCGCCCATCATGTAGTCCAGGATGATGATGTCGATGACGGCGGCGCCGGGCAGGGTGGACTGCTTCAGCTTGACCTTGGCCTCGGTGATGGTCTTGGCCTCCACCACGGAGTCCACGCCAAAGCCGCGCAGCATCGTCTTGACCAGATCAATGGCGTGGATGTTGTCATCCACGACCATGAAGTTGATGCGGGCGAGCGAGATAGAGGACATTTATGGCGGTTTCCCTGGGCCGGCCTGTGGGCGCCGGTCTTCGCCAACATCGCCACAGCTCTGAATTCTCAACAAGATTCGGCTCGGCGCAATCGCCGATAGGCCGCCTAGTCCGCCAAGGCCTTGGTGGCCAGTTCGTAGACGTTCTTGGAAAGCCCCTCCGTCGCCGCGATACGCTGGAGCTCGGCCTTCATCAAGGTCCCCAATTCGGGTGTATATCGCCGCCAGCCGCCCAGCGGTTCCACCAGGCGCGCGGCGGTCATCGGGTTGAACCCGTCGACCGCCAGGATGGTGTCGGCCAGGAAGCGGTAGCCCGAGCCGCTGGGATCATGGAACTGCGCCTGGTTGGCCGCGAAGTTGGAGATCAGCGCGCGCAGTCGGTTCGGGTTGGTCTGGTCGAAGGCGGGGTGCGCCGTCAGGCCCATGACCCGGCCGAGCGCGCCGTCCGAGGGATCGCGACCCTGCAGGGCGAACCACTTGTCGATCACCAGGGGCTCGCTCTTCCAACGCTCGTAGAAGTCCACCAGGGCTGAGTCGAAGGCCTCGCCGCCCAGCAGCATCAAGGCGTTCAGCCCGCCCATGGCGTCGGTCATGTTGATGGCCGCACGGTAGTGACCGTCGGCCAAGGTGATGACCTCGGCGCGGGGATTGGCGGCCAGCAGGTCCAGGGTGGCGTTGCGCAGCGCGCGGCGGCCGGCGCTGGCGGCGTCGGGCGAGAACTCCCCCAGCTCCTGCAGGCCGATATGCAGGCGCTTCAGGTCGTCTTCCAGGTGCAGGGCCAGACGGGTGCGCAGGGCTTCGCGGGCCTCGTGGATGGCGCCGGGGTCGGCAGGCTTCATGGCGAGCGCCAGGTCGGCCTCGGAAGGCAGCGACAGCAGCAGGGCCTTGAAGGCCGGATCGGCCGCCTGGTCGGCCAGGCCGCGGCCCAGGGCCTCGGCGTAGCGCTCCTCGCCCACCTCGTCGGGCCGGCCCGACGCGCGGCTGCTGATCAGGGCGCGCGCCAGATCCTGGCCGGCCTCCCAGCGGTTGAACAGGTCGGGGTCGCCGGCCAGCTGAACGTAGCGGTCCTTGGCCTGGGCGTCGGTCTCCAGGGTGACGGGGGCGGAGAAGCCGCGCAGGGCCGAGACCACAGGGGCGGCGTCCACGCCGGTGAAGGTGACGCTGGTGGCCTCGCCGTTCAGTACCACGACGGTCTCGTCCAGGGCGGTCCCGTCGCGCAGGAAGGCCTGGGTGCGGCCTTCGCCGTCCAGCAGGCCGATGCGGACCGGCAGCGGCAGGGCGCGCTTGGTGGGCTGGCCCGGGGTCGGGGCGGTAGCCTGGGTCAGGTCCAGCTTCAGGATGCGGGTGTCGGCGTCGTAGCTGTGCTTCAGGGTGACGTTCGGCGTGCCGGCCTGTTCGTACCAGGCGAAGAAGTCGGTCAGGTCCTCGCCGGTGACGTCGGCGAAGCAGCGGATGAATTCCTCCACCGTGGTGGCGTGGCCGTCCCAGCGGTCGAAATAGAGGTCCATGCCCTCCCGGAATTTCTCATCCCCGATCAGGGTCTTGAGCATCCGGATCACCTCCGCGCCCTTCTCGTAGATGGTCGCGGTGTAGAAGTTGTCGATCTTCAGATAGCTGCCGGGGCGCACCGGGTGGGACAGCGGCCCCTGATCCTCGGAGAACTGGCGGGCGCGCAGGGTCTTCACGTCCTTGATCCGCTGGACGGCGGCCCCGCGCATGTCTGCCGAGAAGCTCTGGTCGCGGAAGACCGTGAGGCCTTCCTTCAGGCACAGCTGGAACCAGTCGCGGCAGGTGATGCGGTCGCCGGTCCAGTTGTGGAAGTACTCGTGAGCCACCACGCTCTCGATCCGCTCGTAGTCGAGGTCGGTGGCGGTGGCGGGGTCAGCCAGCAGCAGGGAGGAGTTGAAGATGTTCAACCCCTTGTTCTCCATGGCCCCGAAGTTGAAGTCGCGCACGGCGACGATCATGAACAGGTCCAGGTCGTATTCGCGGCCAAACACCTCCTCGTCCCACTTCATGGCCCGCTTGAGCGAGTCCATGGCGTAGGCGGCGCGGTCGGACATGCCGGGGTCGACATAGATCTTCAGGTCGACGGTGCGGCCGGTCATGGTGACCAGCTTGTCGGCCAGTTCGTCCAGCTCGCCGGCCACCAGGGCGAACAGATAGGCCGGCTTGGGGAAGGGGTCGTTCCAGACGGCATAGTGACGTCCGCCGGGCAGTACGCCGGATTCCATCAGGTTGCCGTTGGAGAGCAGGCGGTGGAATTTCTTGTCGGCCTCCACCCGCACGGTGAAGCGTGACAGCACGTCGGGACGGTCGGCGAACCAGGTGATCTTGCGGAAGCCCTCGGCCTCGCACTGGGTGCAGAACCGGCCGCCGGACATGTAGAGGCCGTCCAAGGCCTTGTTGGCCTCCGGATCGATCTCGACCTCGGTCTCCAGCACAAAGGCGTCGGGGAGGTTCGGCACCGTCAGGTATTCCGCGTCGATGGTGCGCTCACTGTCAGCCAGGAGCTTGCCGTCCACCGCCACCGAGATCGGCTTCAGCCGCTCGCCGTGCAGCACCAGGGGCTCGGCATGCTCGCCGTTGCGCCGGATCGTCAGCCGGGCCTTCACCCGCGTGGTGTTGGGCTCCAGGGCGAAGACCAGTTCGGTGGTCTCGATCAGGAACGCCGGGGGGCGATAGTCAGTGAGCCGGATGGGCTGGGGAGTCTCTGTGCGCATCCCTAGGATTTAAGCGATCCGCGCGCGAAGGGCGAGCTTTGCCGCGAGCGAAAAGAAACTGTCACGCCCCGGACATCGGTTTCGCCGCGATGGAACTCAGGACCGACCTCGCACGAGGCGAGAGCTGTGGGGACTGCGCGCTGTGCTGCAGGCTGATCGGCGCATGTTGGTCGGACCGGTGCGGGTTGGTGATGCGCAACGCCAGCGGCGGCCGCCGGCTCTGGCTGACCGAATTCAAACAGATGTTTGACTTCGGTCAAGGCCGCGCCTGGCATGACGCGCGATGTCCCGGGTCAGCACGGCGCTCCCTCCGTGCGTTGAGGGGACAAGAACATGAAGGCCGCCACCTATGCGCTCGCCCTGGGCGCTGCGCTTGCGCTCACCGCAACCGCCCAGGCCCAGGACTATCGGCCCAAGGAAAAGGGCCTGCTGATGCTCAATGTCCGGGCCACGGCGATCTCGCCGACCGCGGATGACGCCATCACCACGGCGGCGGGTACGGCCACCGGTCTGCATGTCGATGTCGGGGACGACTACAAGCCGTCTCTCGGCCTGTCCTATTTCCTCACCGATCATGTCGCCGTCGAGGTCATCGCCACCACCAGCCAGCACACCATCAAGGCCCAGGGGCCGGGAGTGGACGTCACCGTTCACAAGACCTGGGTCCTGCCGCCCGTGGTCTCGCTGCAGTACCACTTCGCCCCGACCGCCAAGGTCAGCCCCTATGTGGGCGCGGGCGTGAACTACATGCTGTTCCACAGCGGCAAGGACGAGAACGGCTTCACAGTGAAGCTGAAGGACGGCTTCGGCTACGCCCTGCAAGCCGGCGTCGATGTCGCGGTCAAAGGGCCGTGGAGCGCCAATCTCGACGTCAAGAAGGTGTTCTTCGAGACCGACGCCAAGATCAATGCCGGCGCCCTGACGTCCAAGGTGAAGCTCAACCCGTGGGTCGTCTCGGCGGGTTTCGGCTACAAGTTCTAGGCCGCTACTCGGCGGCGTGGGTTGTTTCTTCCCGCATGGGCTCATCCACGCCGGCCGGCACTTCCTTAAGGTACTGGTCGATCTTCATGGCCTGCTCGGCCAGGTGCTTCAGTTCCGGCGGCGCGCCGGGGGTTTCCTCGATCATCGCCATCAGCCGGCGGGCCACCGAGAGCAGGCGCGGGGACGAGGCGATCAGCCGGGCCTGGAACTCGATCTTGTGGGGGTCGCGGTCGTATTCCGCGCCTGGCGTGCGCCAGCCGCCCCAGTCGTTGGCGTCGGTGACCACCACCGGATAGCTGCCCGGATAGGGATGGTGGCGGCAGTTATCGGGGGTCTGCCACTTGTTGCGCGCCCGCAGCAGCCGCCAATGGGCGCCGTCTTCGGCCAGGATGTCTTCGCTTTCCTGCTCGGGCTTCAACTCATGGGCGGCGAAGTCGCGGCCCAGGCCGACGTCGTAGCTGACCCGCACGGGCTCATCGAAGCCGCGGGCCCAGACCGGCACCAGCTTCTCGATGACCGCCCAGGCGCCAACGCTCTCGACCCAGACCCGCTGGTTCTTCTGGAATATCGCCTTGGCCATCCGTACGCCCTTCGAGCTCGCCCACAGGTGCGCATAAGACCCTGAAATCCTTGACGCGAGGTCAATCTTTCCTCGGTCGAGAAGCCGCGTATGTTGACGCGCGAGGAAACTTCAACCGGCCGAAATCGGCGGATGGGCGAGCATGAATTTCGATTTTTCGGACGACCAAAAATTCCTGAAGGGCGAGGCGCGCAAGTTCCTTGAGGCCAACAGCCCACTCGGCCGCGCCCGCGGCGTGCTGGAGAACCCCGCCAAGGGCTACGACGCCGACCTCTGGAAGGCCGTCGCCGGCCAGGGCTGGCTGGGCGCCGCCATCCCCGAGGAATTCGGCGGCCTGGGTCTGGGTCACCTGGAGCTCTGCGTGATCGCCGAGGAACTGGGCCGCGCGGTGGCGCCCATCCCCTTCGCCTCGACGGTCTATTTCCTGGCCGAGGCCATCATGCTGGCCGGCAGCGACGAGCAGAAGGCTGACCTGCTGCCCAAGATCGCGGCCGGTGAGATCATCGGCGCCATCGCCACCTCCGAAGGTCCCGGCGCGACGACGGCCGCCACGCTGCAGGCCACCGTCACCGACGGCAAGCTGACCGGCGTGAAGATCCCGGTGACCGACGGCGACATCGCCGACGTCGCCCTGGTGCTGGCCAAGGAGGGTGGCAAGCCTGGCCTCTTCCTGGTGGACCTGGCCGGCGAAGGCGTGGCCCGCGAGGCTGTCAAGACGCTGGATCCCACCCGCGACGCTGCCAAACTGGTCTTCAAGGATGCGCCCGCCCGCCGGGTCGGCGCGGCCGGCGCTGGGATGGAACTGGTGGAACAGGTCTTCGACCGCGCCGCCGTCCTGATCGCCTTCGAACAGTGTGGTGGGTCTGATCGTTGCCTGGAGATGGCCAAGGACTACGCCCTGGAGCGTTACGCCTTCGGCCGGGTGATCGCCTCGTACCAGGCCATCAAGCACAAGCTGGCCGACATGTACGTCAAGAACGAGCTGGCCCGCTCCAACGCCTATTACGGAGCCTGGGCGCTGAACACCAACGCACCGGAGCTGCCAGTGGCGGCCAGCGCCGCGCGGATCGCGGCGTCGGAGGCCTACTGGTTCTCGTCGAAGGAAAACATCCAGACCCACGGCGGCATCGGCTTCACCTGGGAGATGGATTGCCATCTGTTTTACCGCCGCTCGCGTCAACTCAGCCTGGTGGCCGGCGCGCCCCGGGTCTGGAAGGAACGCCTCGTCAGCCACCTCGAACGCCGCAACGCGGCGGCCGCCTAAGGGAATTTGGTCATGGATTTCAACGACAGCCCCGACGAAGCCGCCTACCGCCAGCAGGTCCGCGACTGGCTCGACGCCAACGCCCCCAAGGCCCGTGTGGCTGGCGATCCGGAGGGCGGCGACGGCATGGCCGCCTCCAAGGCCTGGCAGGCCACCAAGGCCGCCGCCGGCTACGCCTGCATCACCTGGCCCAAGGAATGGGGCGGGCAAGGGGGCTCCCCGGTGCAGAACGTCATCTTCAGCCAGGAGGAGGCGAAGTATCCGATCCCCGGCAACCCGTTCCAGATCGGCCTGGGGATGTGTGTCCCCACGGTGATGACCTTCGCCGACGAGGCGACCAAGCAGCGCTTCGTCGGTCCCGCCCTGCGCGGTGAGGAGATCTGGAGCCAGCTGTTCTCCGAACCCTCCGGCGGCTCGGATGTGGCCGGCGCGCGGACCAAGGCCGAACGGGCGCCGGACGGCTCGGGCGACTGGCTCATCTCGGGCCAGAAGGTGTGGACGACGGGCGCCCAGTTCTCGGACTTCGGGATCGTCATCACCCGCACCAGCCCCGACAAGCCCAAGCACAAGGGCCTGACCATGTTCTGGGTCGATATGAAGGACCCGGGCATCGAGGTGAAGCCGATCCACCAGATGTCGGGGGGATCGGGGTTCAATGAGGTGTTCTTCACCGATGTGCGCGTGAAGGACAGCCAGCGCCTCGGCGCGGTCGACGAGGGCTGGAAGGTCAGCCTGGTGACCCTGATGAACGAGCGGCTGGCGGTGGGCGGTCAGACCGGCGCGGGCTGGCAGCAGTTCATGGAGGCGGCGCGCAACACGCCGGGCCTCGACGGTGGTTCGGCCCTGAAAGACGGGGCGCTGCGCGAGAAGCTGGCGGACTGGTACGTCCAGGCTGAAGGCCTGAAGCACACCCGCAACCGCACGATGACGGCCCTTTCGCGCGGTCAGACGCCGGGCCCGGAGAGCTCCATCGGCAAGATCATCTCGGCGGTGCAGATGCAGGAGCTGGGCAATACGGCTATCGAGATGCTGGACCAGTACGGGATCATCGACGATCCGGAACTGGCCTCGCTGAACGGCGCCTTCCACTTCTCGCTGATGTTCGGGCCGGGCTTGCGGATCGCCGGCGGCACCGACGAAATCCTGCGCAACATCATCGCCGAACGAGTTCTGGGCCTGCCCGGCGACATCCGGGTCGACAAGGACGTGCCCTTCAAGGACATGCCGACGGGTCGTTAGGCGCGCCAAGCCTGGGGTTGCGGCGCGGCCGAGCTCATGACGAGTTCGCCATAGAGGCGGGTAAGGCCTTCGAAGGTCCGCTCCCAGCTATGGCGAAGCTCGGCCCGCGCGCGGGCGGCGGCCGACAGAGCGCCGAGGTCGCGGGCGAACAGGGCCTCTATGGCCTCGGCCAAGCCCCCGGGGTCGACGTCGTGGGCGATCTGGCCGACCTCGTTGTCGATCAGTTCGGAGACCCCGCCGCGTCGCGGGCCCACCACCGGCACGCCGGCGGCCAGGGCCTCCAGCACCACCAGGCCGAAGGGCTCGTTCTCGTTGGCGTGGACGCAGGCGTCGCAGCTGGCGATCAGGGTCGCCAAGGCCACGGGATCGGACTCGTAATCCAGGCTGATGACGTGGGGAGAGATGCGCACGTCCTTGCCTGCGCCCACCAGGATCAGGTGATAGGGCTCGCCCAGGCGCTCCACGGCGCAGACGATGGAGTCGATGTTCTTCTCCCGTGCGGGGCGTCCGGCGAAGACCAGGATGCGGGCGTTCCAGGGCAGACCCAGGCGTTTGCGCAGCGCGCCCGGATCGGCGCGCCGGGGATGGAAGAGCTCGGTGTCGACCCCAAGCATCTGGACGGTGACCTTTTCAACCCCGGCCTCGGCCAGGCGCAGGGCCATGTGGCGGCTGGGCGCCACCACCCGGTCGAAGCGCCGATAGATGTCGGCCCAGCGCTTCATGGCCGGGGCCTGCGCCCAGTCGCCGAAGTGCAGGGCCGCCAGCGCCGCGGCGTCGGTGTGGCAGAAGCCCACCACCGGCACGCCGAGCGCCTCGCCGGTGTCCAAGGCCGCGTGGCCGGGCACGAAGATGTCGCCAGCCTCCAGGATGTCGGGCTCCAGCATCCTCAGCACCGTCTCCCACTTGGCCGCATTGGCCGGCATCCGGTAGCCGTCGCCGAAGGGCAGGCGGGCGGCGGCCACGGTGACGACGCCAGGCTCGGACGATCCGGTGGCGGCGCCTGGTGTCACCAGGGTGTGGCGGATGTCCGGGCGGCGCTTGGCCAGCCAGGCCTGTTTGGCGTTCAGGTAGCGCTTCACCCCGCCTGAGCGCGGCGCATACATCATGGTGGTGTCGATCAGGTGGAAGCCCACGCGGCCCGGCGCGCCGAAATAGGGCGCCTCGGCGGGGTCCAGGCGGATCAGGTTGTCCTGGTCCGGAGCGGTGACGTCATACACGCGAGCGCCCTCATGGGTCGGGGTGGTACTCATCAGGCAACGAACGGCGCGGCCGTTTGTTGCGGCCGCGCCTCGCCTTGACGGCGGAACTCAGGTCACGAGCTCTAGTTTCCTGATTCGTTGACGGTTTTCGTCTCGCCGGCGGCGCGCGCCAACTGCACGAACTCCGCCCTCAGGCCGTAGGGGTCGGCCCCCCGCGCGCCCTGGGCCAGATCGCCCACGGAGGCCCAGCCGAAGCTGGAGGCGACCCACGGATCGCCACGCAGCTTCTGGCCAAAGCCCGCCACCGCCAGCGCCCAGCGGGTGGGCTCGGGCGCCTGGTCGAGACGGGCATAGGTGTCGGCCGGACCAATGGGGCGCTCGATCAGCTTGGAGGCCTGGCCGCCCGGCAGCTTGTAGCGGATCTTCAGGAAGGCGATCTCGCCGCTGGCGGCGACCGCCCGCGGGGCCGGGGCGCTGTAGCGCAGCGGATCGCTGGAGGCCCGTGCGCCGACCGGCGTCACCTCATAGAGGGCGGTGACCGAGGTTCCGGATCCCACTTCGCCGGCGTCCACCTGGTCGTTGTTGAAGTCCTCGCGGTTCAGCAGCCGGGTCTCGTAGCCGATCAGCCGGTACTCGCTGACCGCCTTGGGATTGAACTCCACCTGGATCTTCACGTCGTCGGCGATGGGGAACAGCGAGCCGGAGAAGTCGTCCCGGAAGGATTTCCGCGCCTCGTTGAGGGTGTCGATGTAGCCGGCGGTTCCGTTGCCGTTCTGAGCCAGGGCTTGCATCAGGGTGTCGTTGTAGTTGCCCTCGCCCAGACCGTAGACCGATAGATAGACCCCGGTCTTGCGCTTGGCGGCCACGAAGTCGGTGAGCTTGGACGGGTCGGCGACGCCGACGTTGAAGTCGCCGTCGGTCATCAGGATCACGCGGTTGACCGCCTTCGCATCGAAGTTCTGCACCGCCAGGTCATAGGCGAGCGCCAGACCCTGGCCGCCGGCGGTTGAGCCACCGGATTCCAGAGCGCCCAGGGCGCAGCGCATCTTCAGCTTCTCGCGGCCGCTGGTGGGGGCCAGCACCGCGCCGGCTGAGCCGGCATAGGCCACCATGGAGACCCGGTCCTGGGGCCGCAGCTGATCCACCAAAAGGTTCAGGGCTTTGCGAGCGAGCGGCAGCTTTTTCTCGTCGGACATGGAGCCGGAGGTGTCGATCAGGAACACCAGGTTCAGCGGCGGCTGCTGGGCGCGGGGGATGTCATAGCCCTGCAGGCCGATATGGACGATCTGCCGGTCTGCGGACCAGGGGGAGGGGGTCACCGCGACGAAGGGCTTGAACGGGACCTGGGGGTCGGTGGGCTTGGCGTAGCCGTAGTCGAAATAGTTGATCAGCTCCTCCACCCGGACCGCGTCGCGGGGCGGGCTCTGGCCGTCGTTCAGGAAGCGGCGGACATTGGCATAGGCGGCGGTGTCGACATCAACCGAGAAGGTTGAGACCGGCTCCTGGGCCGTCTGCTTGATGGGGTTGGCCTGGGCGTTGGGATAGCGTTCGGTGTTCACGTCGCCGGCCGCGGGCCCGGGCATGTAGGGCGAGACGCGGGCCATGCCTGTCACCGCCATCTCCTGCATCGGCGCGGCCTTCGGCGCCGGGAAGGGCGCGGGGGGCGGCGCCGGCGGCATGGCCATGGCGGGCGGGGCGTACATCGCGCCGCCGACCCTGCGGCCGCGGCGGCTGTAGACGTCCCGGCCATCATCCGGCTTGGGGAAGCCCAGCGCCTCGCAAGCGGCGGGGGTGGGCGCCCCGTCCCGAATCGCCGGGGCGGCCATCGGAACGGCCGGGGCCGCGCCAGATGCCACAACGGTAAGCAAGCAAAGCGAGACCCGACTTAAGTTTCGTACACCGGCCATGGTTCTCAGCGCTCCGAATAAGTCCCTCAAGGCGCAGCTTGGCGCGTCATCTGAGGCGAAAACGCGACGAACAGGGGGCTTGGCGATGTCGGCGTTGTTCACTCGCCATTCAGGCGAGTCTTTAGAGTTTGAAAGTTCACAGCCCCAAGCTTGACAGGGGGTGGGGGCGGGACGCTAGTGAACAGTTCAAGTATGGTTAACGCTGAAGGGGGAGCGCATGGCCATTTTCCATGAAGTCGCCCTCGGCGCGCGTCGTCTCGTTCGTAGGGGCCTGACCTTGGCGGTCTTGGCCGCCATCATTCCTCTGTCCGGCGGCTGCCAGCCCAAGGACGGTCCTGGGGGCGGCGGTGGCCGCTTCGCCGTGGGCGGTCCGGCCTGTCCGCGTCCGCAGCCGGCGATCGGCGTGCAGCCGCAGTTCAACGCCCAGGAACAGGAAATCCGCGCCCTGCGCCGGCAAGGCTTCCAGGGGGACTTCTTCGCGCAGATCGATCTGGCGCGGCGGTATACCGGTCGCGACGCCACGGAGAAGAACCTGGCCGATCCGGTGGAGTCGGCCGTCTGGTACGAGATGGCGCTGTCCAATCCCGACGGCTACGCCCCGATCATCGCCGGTGTGGACCCCAAGAGGGGCAGCCGCGGCGGCGCGGGCAACAAGCTGAACGACTGCCGCGCGGCCGAACGCCGGGGCGCATATCTCGCCCTCGACCGCATGCTGGACCGCATGAGCTCCGACGAGCGTCAGCAGGTCCGCGACCGGGTGATCTATGTGCTGTCCAGCCAGGGGGCCGCGGGCTTCCGCACCCTGGCGCGCCTGCATGACTCCGCCTTCGGTCCCTTTGGGGATCCTTCGGAGGGCTCGCCGGTGGACTCGCGCGACCTGAACCAGGTCAAGCCGCCGGCCGCCGCGACCCTGTTCACCCGCAATGACGTCGACGTCTATCTCTATAACTACCTGGCCGCCCAGGCCGGGGACGTTGCGGGCTACGTGATGCTGAAGGACTTCGAGAAATCCTCGGTGGAACGCGCCTCGCTCGGCTCCGACGCCGAATCGAAGGCCCGCCGCTGGGTGCCGCCCTACGAGTTCTATCCGCCCCAGGCGCCCGATAGCGGCGTGCCGCACTCCGACGAGGCCGCGACCCTGGGCGAAGCCGAGGGCGTGGCCCTATCGCGCATCGACGAGCTGCCCTTCCAGCACGTCGGCGCGGCCCTGGCCTATCTGCGGGTTATCCCGCAGCCGATAAGCTCGCTGAACCAGCTGTCGCCTGGCGACATCCAGACCTTCCAGGCCATGCTGGGCCGCTCCACGACCGGGGTGTTCACGCCGCTGGAGAAGGTGCGCGCCATCCAGTACGCGGCGGTGAACGGCTCGGCCCGCTCACAGCTGGCCCTGGCGGTGATGTACGCCGAGGGCGTGGGCGTGGCGCGGGACTATGCGCGCGCCTTCCACTGGTTCGCGGAGGCCGACAAGCAGGGCAGCCCCGAGGCCAAGTACGCCATGTCGACCTATTTCTCGCTGGGCGTCTCGGGCATCGCCGACCAGGACAAGGCCTCGGCCGTCTCCTACCAGATCGACGGCGCGCTGGCGGGCTTCAAGCCGTCGGCTCAGCGTCTGCGTGAAGTCCTGGCCCAGGTGGCCCGCACCCCGCGCCGACCCACAGAAGGAAGCTACCGGTGATCGCAAAAGCCCTTCGCCGCCTGGCGGGCCTTGGGGCCGCCGTCGCCTGTGTCCTCAGCCTTGGCGTGGCCGGTGAGGCCCAGGCCTTGCCGGACGCCAAGATCGACCAGCAGATCCGGCCGAACTTCGGTATCCTGCTGGCGCCGCCCCTGCGCCACACCTATCGCCCCGGCCCCTGGAAGCCTCGGCGCGGCGCCGGCGGCTACGGCGGCTACGGCAGCGACGGTTACGGCAGCGGCGGCTACGGCAATGGCGGCTATCCGGGGGGCGGCCGACGCCCCCTGTACTTGGACTCCATCACTGTCGATTGCGCCGACACCCGCGGCGGGCCCCACCAGTTGGCCGACGCGATCTACAATCTGGCCGACAACGGCGTGCTCTATATCCGCTCGCGCGGCGGGGTCTGCCGCGAGACTCTGGAGATCGACCACCCGGTGATCATCGCCGGTGAGGGCACGCCCGCCTTCGGCAATGTCGGCTCCGGCGTCGCCAAGCTGAGCCCACCCGACGGCGCGCCCTGCATCCGCATCGCGCCTGGCGTGAAGGGCGTGGAAATCCGCGACCTGACCATCGAGGCCAGCCAGGGCGGCCGCAGCGCCTGCATTGAGGCGCAGGACGCCGACGTTGCGCTGATCCGCTCGTCGGTCCGCTACCAGGGTGACGCCTCGGCGATCTTCGTCCAGGGCGGCAGCCTGATCATCCGCAACAGCGTGATCGAGGCCCGCACCAATGACGCCGCCATCATGGCCGACAGCGTGGCCGTGGACATTCAGCAGGCTCGGATCAGCGCCGACGTGCGCGGCCTGGACATCACGCCTGCCCCCGGCCAGAGCCGGCTGGTGCAGGTCGGCGTCATCTCGCCAGGCCCCGGCTTGCCGGGTTCCACCGCTATCACCGTGCGCGACCAGCGCAGCGGCGCCGGCAGCCTGCTGATCGCCAACAGCGTCATCCGTAACTGGGTCACCGGGGTCTATGTCGACCGCGGCGCCGACGTGGAGCTGGTCCACAACCGCATTATCCGCGTCCGCCGCGGGGTGCTGTCGGACTACGGCAAGGTGCGCGTGCGCCAGAACGCCATCGCTGCCGACGAGTACGGCGCCTACTTCTCCGGCGGCCGGCCCGAGGTCGGCGGTAACCGCTTCATCGGTTCGGGCATGAGCTATGAGCGCGGCGTCGAGCCGATCACCGAGCCCAACTACGTCTACTCCTCGCAAGGCTGCGGCTATCGCATGCCACCTGGCGCCTATTGCCGGCCGATGAGCGAGGCGCCTCGGGCGATCACCGACGAGACCGGCTTCGACTCCGCGGGCCGCTACGGCTGGGAAGTGGACGGCTACGAGCGCGGCTTCCAGCGGGACGGCATGCCGCAACCGCGCGCCTATGTGCCGCCCCCGGCGCCGCGCCGGTCGATGTTCGGCCCCCGGTCGGCGCCGCAACCGCCCGCCTACCCGCAGGGCGGATACTCCAGCGGCCCGCCGCTGATGGGGTCGTCGGGCTACTGAAGATCGAAGGCCGGTGAGCCGTTGACCGAGGCGGGGAAGGTGGGCGCGCGCCGGACCTTGGTCGCCTGTTCGAAGGCGTAGCCCAGGGACAGCAGGCGGGCCTCCGACCAGGCGGTTCCGATGAAGGACAGCCCCACCGGCAGGCCAGAGACATAGCCCATGGGCACGGTGAGGTGAGGATAGCCCGCCACCGCCGGAAGGCTCGACGGCGAGCCCAGCCCTCTCCCGCCATTTACGCGGTCCACCACCGAGGGTGGCCCGCCGCTTGCGGCGACCAGCACCTCGACCTTGGCGTCCTTCAGCAGCTTGTCGATGCCCTCGGGCCCGGCCAACCGCTTGGCGTCGGCCTTGGCCTTCAGATAGGCGGGGTCGTCGAGGCCGGGCGCGGCTTGCGCCTCCACGAATATCTCCTGGCCAAACAGCACGGTCTCGCGCGGTTCGGCGGCGTTGAAGGCGATCAGCTCGGCCAGGGTGCGGCTCTTCACCTGGGCCGGCGAGGTGGAGGCCAGGTAGGCGTTGAGGCCCGCCTTGAACTCGACCCGCAGCACCACGTCCTCCAGCTCGTCGATGGCCTTGCCGTCGGGGGCGGTCACCTCCACCAGCACGGCGCCGCCGGCCTTAAGGGCGGCGAGGGCAATCTCGAACACCGCGTCGGTCTGGGGCGAACGCCCGGCGGTGGCGCGCATCACGCCGATGCGGACGCCCTTTAGCGCCTTGGCGTCGAGGGCTTTCAGATAGTCGGCCTTGTGGATGTCGGCGTCCGCCGTCGCCGGGTCGGCCGAATCGGAGCCGGCGATGGCGGTCAGCACGGCGGCGGCGTCGGCGACGCTGCGGGTCATCGGCCCCGCGGTGTCCTGGCTCGCGGAGATCGGGATGATGTGGGTGCGGGAGACCAGGCCGACGGTGGGCTTCAAGCCGACGATGCCGTTCATCGCCGCCGGGCAGGTGATGGAGCCGTCCGTTTCGGTGCCGATGGCGGCTACGGCCAGGCCCGCCGCCACCGCCGCGCCGGAGCCGGCGCTGGAGCCGCAGGCGCTGCGGTCCAGGGCGTAGGGGTTGCGCACCAGGCCGCCCATGGCGCTCCAGCCGCTGATGGAATGGGATGAGCGGTAGTTGGCCCACTCCGACAGGTTGGTCTTGCCCAGGATCACCGCGCCCGCGTCGGTCAGGCGCTTCACCAGGGGCGCGTCGCGGCCCGTGACGTTGTCCTTCAGCGCCAGCGATCCAGCGGTGGTTGCGGTGTCGTCGGCGCTCTCGATGTTGTCTTTCAGCAGGATGGGCAGGCCGTGCAGCGGGCCGCGGACCTTGCCCGCCTTGCGTTCGGCGTCCAGCGCACGGGCGTCGGCCAGGGCGTGGGGGTTGAGGACGATGATGCTGTTGAGCTTGGGCCCCTGGCGGTCCAGGGCCGCGATACGGGCGAGATAGGCCTTGGTCAGGCTCTCCGAGGTGGCTGACCCCGTGGCCATGGCCTGGCCAAGGTCCTGAACGCCCCCGAAGGCCGGATCCTCGGCCGCATGGGCCGCGCTGGCCGCTGCCAAGCCCGCAATCAGTCCCGCCGCGCGTTTCATGCTCACCCTCGCCTTTGCGGGCATTGGAGGGCGCCAAATTGCGGTTGACCAGACATGACGAGGGCCGCGCCCGTATCGAGCGCGGCCCTGCCTATTTGTTCCGCTGATCCTGGGGGGAGGAAGAGGAGCGGAACCTGTGTCTCAGATGGGTTGCCGGCCTAGTTCTTCAAGATGTCGCGCGCGGCGTCCTTGAGTTCACCGACGCCCTTTTGAACCTTGCCGGCCGCGCGTTCGCTGACGCCTTCGGCCTCGAGGCGCTCGTTGCCGGTCAGTTTGCCGGCGGCTTCCTTGATCGAGCCGGAGGCATCCTTGGCGGCGCCCTTGGCGATGTCCTTATGCATGGGAACTCCTTGCGAATGTGGGAGGGCGCGGGGGATCGCCCTTCGCCCTTCTCTACGCATGAGACCGGTGGATTGTTCCGTCAGATCTGTTGGGTTCGATCCATCAGGCTGTCGAAGGCGGCCCGCGCCGCGGCCCGCGCGCCTGTGTCGTCCAGCAGGCGGCGCAGTTCGCTGTGGCCCAGGATGAAGCTCTTCATTTGAAAAACGACCCCTTGCGCCTCGGCGTCGCTCATCGGCGGTTCGCGCAGAGCTTTCATCTCGCCGGCCAGACGCTGGCGCCACTTGCGGACGCGGACCTGCAGCAGATCACGCATGGGCCCGGGCTGGTCGTCCAGTTCGGTGCTGGCGGCCATGATCAGGCAGCCACCGGCGGCGTTCTCCACCTCGGTCCAGTCGAGCCAGCGCTCGAAGACGCTCTCCAGCCGGGGACGTCCGGGCGGCAGGTCGTCGGCGGGATCCCAGACGAAGGCGATGAAGCGGTCGAAGCCGGCGTCCAGGGTCGCCAGCTCCATGTCTTCCTTGGAGTCGAAATGCTTGAAGAGGCCGCTCTTGGACAGGCCCACGGCCTCGGCCACATCGCCCAGGCTGACCGCGCCAAATCCCTTGATCGCCGCCTGACGGCCGGTCTCGTCGATGATCCGCGCCCGGGTGGCTTCGCCCTTCTTCAAAGCAGACCTTCCATGGCCAAGCTCCCGACTTGACAAAAAGTGACCGACTGTGCCTTTTTGGCTTAGTAACCGATCGTGCCCTTTTTAGCCGGATGGAGCTTCCAATGCAAACCAAGGCTCTCTCAGCCGCCGTCCTGGTGGTTGCCCTGCTCTGCGCCAATAGCGCCAGCGCCGCCGAGGGCTTCCGCGCCAAGGCCAAGCTGGTCACCCCGGTGACTGCGCCCACCACCCAGGTCATCAGCAGTGTCGAGTGGAAGTGCGACGGCGACGCCTGTCTCGGCGTCTCCAAGTACGCGCCCGGCCTCGACAGCTTCATGAAGCAGTGCCGCAAGGTGCGCGCCGCCCTGGGACCCCTGGCCGCCTATTCCAGCCGTGGAAACAAGATGAGCGACATCGACGTCGCCAACTGCAACGCCGGCCCGCGCTAAGCCTTCCCCCTGCGGCGCGCCGGCCTTTCTCGGGACGGAATGCGCCGCCTTGGCGGCTCCGCGCCGCGCCGCCGTTGCGCAGGACGCCCCTGACCGCTATCTCCGCACCCGAATTCCCTTCTTCGAAGAGCGAGCGCGGACGCCCCATGGCGCAGCAGTACATTTATCAGATGCAGGGCCTGACCAAGGCCTTCCCCGGCGGCAAGAAGGTGTTCGAGAACATCTGGCTGTCGTTCTACTCCGACGCCAAGATCGGCGTGGTCGGGGTCAACGGCTCGGGCAAGTCCACCCTGCTGAAGATCATCGCCGGCGTGGACAAGGAGTTCAACGGCGAGGCCAAGGCCGCCGATGGCGTCAAGATGGGCTATCTGGAACAGGAGCCCCACCTCGACGAGCAGCTCAATGTCTGGGGCAACATCATCTCGTGGTGCGAAGAGAAGAAGATCTTCGACCGCTACAACGAGGTCGCCACCAAGCTGGGGGAGGACTACACCGACGAACTGATGGAGGAGATGACCGCCCTCCAGGAAAAGATCGACGCCGCCGACATCTGGGACATCGACTCCAAGATCGAGATGGCCGCCGACGCCCTGCGCTGCCCGCCCAACGACTGGCCGGTGGACAACCTGTCGGGCGGCGAGAAGCGCCGCATCGCGCTGGCCCGCCTGCTGCTGTCCAAGCCCGACATGCTGCTGCTGGACGAACCCACCAACCACCTGGACGCCGAGTCCGTGGCCTGGCTGCAGCACCACCTCGAGGCCTTCCCGGGCTGCGTCATCCTGGTGACCCACGACCGCTACTTCCTGGATCAGGTGACCAAGTGGACCCTGGAACTCGACCGCGGCAAGGGCCTGCCCTACGAGGGCAACTATTCCGGTTGGCTGGAACAGAAGACCAAGCGGATCGTCCAGGAAAACTCCGAATCCGACGCCCGCCAGCGCGCTATGACCCGCGAACTGGAATGGGTGCGTTCCGGCGCCAAGGCCCGCCAGGCCAAGTCCAAGGCCCGCCTGGCCGCCTATGACGAGATGGTCCGCGAGCAGGAGACTTCGCGCCTGGCCCAGACCACCGCCACCATTCAGATCCCGCCCGGCCCGCGTCTGGGCAATCTGGTGCTCGAGGTTCAGAACCTGGAGAAGGCCTATGGCGAGAAGGTGCTGTTCAAGGACCTGTCCTTCAGCCTGCCGCCCAACGGCATCGTCGGCGTGATCGGGCCCAACGGGGCCGGCAAGTCGACCCTGTTCAAGCTGATCACCGGCCAGGAGACCCCGGACTCCGGGACCTTCCGGGTCGGCGAGACCGTCAAGCTGGCCTATGTGGACCAGAGCCGCGATGCGCTCGATCCCACCAAGACCGTCTGGCAGGAAATCTCCGGCGGCCTGGACGTGATGGCCGTGGGCAAGCGGGAGATCAACACCCGCTCCTATGTCGGCTCGTTCAACTTCCGCGGCGGCGACCAGCAGAAGAAGGTCGGCCAGTTGTCGGGTGGGGAACGCAACCGCGTCCACCTGGCCAAGACCCTGACCACCGGCGGCAACCTCATCCTGCTCGATGAGCCCACCAACGACCTGGACATCGAGACGCTGCAGAACCTGGAAGAGGCGCTGGAGGAGTTCGCCGGCTGCGCCGTGATCATCTCCCACGACCGCTGGTTCCTGGACCGCCTGGCCACCCACATACTGGCCTTCGAGGGCGACAGCCACGTGGAATGGTTCGAGGGCAACTTCGAAGCCTATGAGGACGACAAGAAGCGCCGCCTGGGCGCCGACAGCCTCATCCCCCACCGGCTGAAGTTCCAGAAGTTCGCGCGGTAGGGGCTCGCGTTCGACTGGTGATTGTGGCCATCTTCAATCCAGAATGGGCCCGCCTGGCGATATATGCCTGATGGCGCCTGCGGCGTTAGGGGCGGGTGATTGCATCTCCCTCTGGAGTGGGGATGAGTTTTGACGACGACGATTACTTCCAATTTTCGAATCGCGCCGGGGACGCTCCTCGCGTTTCAGAATGAGAATGCGATCGAACTCCAGCAATGGGGTGCGCCGCTCTTCCCGTCACTGAATATAGCTGGCGAAGTATCTCTTACAGCCGACACCGCTTTTCGAGTCGTTGGACTCTATTTCGGCGTTGGAAACCTACTCAATCCCTCGGTCGTGACCATCGAACACAGCGGTGTCCTCACCGTCCAATCCAGCACGCCGGGCGGATGGGCGTCGGGCATCTGGGGACCCGGTTGGTCTCCCCGAGTCGTCAACAATGGTGTGGTCGATGTGACTGCAAAGATGCAGGCCATGGGAATCGACATCCTTGGTATGTCAAACCCAACCTTCGAGAACAGCGGCACGATCCGGGTCGCAGCTGGCGATCATGCCTTCGGCGTCGTGATTCAGAACGGCTCGCCAGTATTCAATTCGGGTACGATCGAAGCAACCTCTGGCGGAATGCGCGGACCAGTGGGCATTAGCGTTGGCAGCTTTGTGGATGATTACGCCTTCGTGAATACCGGCAGCATTCGCGCGCAAAGCACGCGAGCAGGCTCTGACAGTATCGCGGTCGCCTATGGTGGTACAGGAACGTTCACCAATAGTGGAGCGATCCAAGGCGACTATTCTCTAAAGATATACAATATTAACCAAGTTCTCGACCGAGAATACATGTTCCGAAACTCTGGAACAATGACGGGCGCGGTAGATCTTGGCATCCAGTCGGTTGGAGGCGGTCGCGAGATCTTCCGCAATAGCGGCAGTGTCGTCGGCGCCGTGGACTTTGGACCTCGCAACGATACCTACAATGGGGCGGGTGGTTCGGTCACGGGCGCGGTGCATGGCCATCAGGGAGACGATCTGCTCACAGGAGGCCTAGCCAGCGAAACCCTGTTTGGCGATGAAGGCGATGACACGTTGGACGGTGGCGGCGGAGCGGATTGGCTTGACGGCGGAGCAGGGTCGGATTTGCTATCCTTCCTATCCAGTCCATCTGCTCTCAATTTCGATTTCGCCGCCTCAGGTCCGTTTTCGAGCGCTAACACCCAGAACTTCGAGCGTTTCCTGGGGAGCCCCCACGCTGACACGCTGATGGGAGGCAGTTCTGCCGACAATATTTCCGGCGGTGATGGCGATGACAGTATCGGGGGACGGGCCGGAGCCGACACACTCGACGGAGGCGCGGGGCGCAACTATCTCCGCGGCGATGAGGGGAACGACTCGGTCGCTGGCGGCGCCGATTTCGACGACATCAACGGCAACATGGGCAATGACACCGCCCATGGGAACGAGGGCGACGACTGGGTCGTGGGCGGCAGGGACGACGACCTGCTCTACGGCGACGCCGGCGGCGACATCGTCTACGGCAATCTCGGAAACGACACTCTGTTCGGCGGCGACGGCTTCGACTGGGTGCGGGGCGGCCAGGGGAACGACAGCCTCGACGGCGGGGCCGGCGATGACTGGCTCTGGGGCGACCGGGGTAACGACACGGTGACTGGCGGGGCAGGGGCCGATATCTTCCACATCTTCACCGGCGGCGGCCTCGATCAGGTGACCGACTTCCACTATGCGCAGGGCGACCGGGTGGTGATCGACTACGGGACCTACACGGTCTCCCAGGTCGGGTCCGACACCGTTGTGGACCTGGGCGGCGGCGACCGGATGGTGCTGGTGGGTGTGACGGCCTCAACCTTGCCGGTAGGCTGGATCACGACGCTTTAGCCGATCCGGGCGCCTAGCATGCTGATCGAGCCCAGCTCGATGTGATCGTTGAACAGGGCGACCGGTTCGCCAGGCTCGCTCGCGCCCAGGACGTAGAGCAGGGGCAGGTAGTGCTCGTCGACCGCCATGCCAGCCTCAGGGCCCAGGCCGCCGGGATCGATCAGGGCGGCGTGGTCGCCCGCCGACAGCCGGCCGCGCACCGCGTCGTGGAAGTGCTGGGCCCAGGGCAGGGGCGGGGCGTTCTCACTGCGGACGGCGGCCCTCAGGTTGTGGACCACATCTCCGGAGCCGAGGATCAGCACGCCCTCGTCACGCAGGGGCGCCAGGCGCTTGCCGATATCGTAGTGGGCGGGCATCGGCTGGCTGAGGTCCATGGCCAGCTGCACCACGGGGACGTCGGCGTGGGGATACATGTGGGTCAGGACCGACCAGGTCCCATGGTCCAGGCCCCAGTCCTGGTCGGCGCGCACGGACATTGGCGCGAGCAACGCCGCGGCGCGGGCGGCGAGGTGGGCGTCGCCGGGCGCGGGATACTGCATGTCGAACAACGGCTGCGGGAAGCCGCCGAAGTCGTGGATGGTCTTGGGCGCGGCCATGGCCGTCACGGCGGTCTCGTTGAGACACCAGTGGGCCGAGATCGCCAGGATGGCCTTGGGGCGCGGCAGGCCGGCGGCCAGCTCGCGCCAGACCTGGGCGTTGGGGCCGCCCAAGGCGTTCATGGGGCTACCGTGACCGACGAAGACGACGGGCATGCGGGAGGGCGTGTTCATGTCTTCCATATGGTCTCGGTTCGCATCCGGCCCAAGAGCTGTTCCTGAAACGCAGCGTCGCTCCTGGCGGAACGGTCAGACGTCGAACTTGACCCCTTGGGCGAGGGGCAGGTCGCGGCTGTAGTTCAGGGTGTTGGTGGCGCGGCGCATATAGGCCTTCCAGCTGTCGGAGCCCGCCTCGCGGCCGCCGCCGGTCTCCTTCTCGCCGCCGAAGGCCCCGCCGATCTCGGCGCCCGAGGGCCCGATATTGACGTTGGCTATGCCGCAGTCGGAGCCGATATCGCTGATGAACAGTTCGGTTTCCCGGACATCGTTGGAGAAGATCGAGGAGGCCAGGCCCGCCGCCGTGGCGTTCTGCAGGGCGATGGCCTCGGTCAGGTCCCGGTAGCGGACGACGTAGAGGATCGGCGCGAAGGTCTCGCGCAGCATGGGGCCGGTCTGGCTGGGCATCTCCACCAGGGCGGGGCGGACATAGACGCCGGGGCGGTCGACCCGTTCTCCGCCGTGAACCTTCCCGCCGCAGGCCTGGGCCTCGGTCAGAGCGGCCTTCATGCCGTCATAGGCCGCCTGGTCGATCAGCGGGCCCAGCAGGGTCCCGGCCTCGCGGGGGTCGCCCACGGGAACCGAGGCGTAGGCGGCCTTCAGGCGGCCGATCAGGGCGTCGGCGATGTCCTCGTGGACGAACAGGCGGCGCAGGGTGGTGCAGCGCTGGCCGGCCGTGCCCATGGCGGAGAAGGCGATGCCGCGCAGGGCCAGCTCGAGGTCGGCCGACGGGGCGACGATGGCGGCGTTGTTGCCGCCGAGCTCCAGGATGGCGCGGGCGAAGCGGGCGGCCAGGACCGGGGCCACGGCGCGGCCCATGGCGGTGGAGCCGGTGGCCGAGAGGACGGCGACCTTGGGGTGGGCGACCAGGGCCGCGCCGACCTGCGCCCCGCCCTGGATCACCTGGGACAGGTGGGCGGGGGCGTCGCCGAAGCGGGCCAGGGCCTTCTCGAAGACCGCCTGCACGCCCTGGGCGGTCAGCGGGGTCTTCTCCGACGGCTTCCAGACCACGGGGTCGCCGCAGACCAGGGCGAGCGCCGCGTTCCAGCACCAGACGGCCACCGGGAAGTTGAAGGCCGAGATGACGCCGCAGACGCCGAGCGGGTGCCAGGTCTCCATCATCCGGTGGCCAGGGCGCTCGGTGGCGATGGTCAGGCCGTGCAGCTGGCGCGAAAGACCCGTGGCGAAGTCGCAGATGTCGATCATCTCCTGGACCTCGCCCAGGCCCTCCGACGTGACCTTGCCGGCCTCCAGGGCGACGAGGCGGCCCAGGTGATCCTTGGCGGCCCGCAGTTCTTCGCCGAACAGCCGCACCAGCTCGCCGCGCCGGGGGGCAGGGACTCGTCGCCAGTCGAGAAAGGCCAAGTGCGCGCGCTCGACGGCGGCGTCCACCTGGGCGGGCGTCGTGGCGCGCAGGGTGGCGATGACCTCGCCGTTGATGGGGGAGCGGGCCGGGACATCGGCGCCCGCCAGGGCGGCCAGGTCGACGCCGAGGGCCGACAGCGTGGCCAGAGCATCGTCGCGGACGGCGGGCAGGGGGCGGGCGTGGGCGTTCATAGGAGTCTCCTGAACCTCAACCCCCCTCCCGCTCATCCCGGCGAAGGCCGGGACCCAGATCCTATGGCTCCGCGCTTGCGGATAGGACCGAATGGGGCAGGACGGACGGCAAGGCGCTCTACGATCTGGGTCCCGGCCTTCGCCGGGATGAGCGGATGAGTTTACGCCACCTCGGCGATGTGTCGCGCCTCTTCGGCCACCACGTCACCCGGCTGGCGATAAGCCTTGCCGAAGCGGTTGGAAAGGAAATCGGCGAGCGCGATCTCCTCCTGGCGGACATAGCCTTGGCTCGGCAGGCGGCCCTGGGCCAGCAGGTCCAGGACGGTGCAGATGCCGGCCGCCGTGGTGACCTGGATGGCGCTCCAGAAGCCGGCGCCATGGTGTTCTCCCATCACCTTGCCGGCATAGCTCTCCTGCATCAGGCGGCCGCCCCGCCACCCCGAGGCGGTGACGAAGAACACCACTACGTCCTGCTCGGTGCCGGGGACCGCGCCCTCCAGGACGTCCTTCAGCAGATCGCGGCGGTGGCGCAGGTTGAGGTCGTTCAGCAGGGTGCGCATCAGGGCGCAGTGGCCGGGATAGCGGACAGATTTGTAGTTCAGATTCCGCGCCTTGCCCGCCAGGACCTCAGCCAGGGAGCCGAGCCCTCCGGAGGTGTTGAAGGCCTCGTAGGTGACGCCGTCGAGGCTGAAGGTCTCCAGGCCTTCGAGGGCCGGGACCTCGCGCAGCTCGCCCTCCACCAGGGCCTCGCAGGGTTCGCAGTACTCATTGATCACGCCCTCGGTGGACCAGGTGAGATTGTAGCCCAGGCTGTTGGAGGGATAGCGGGGCAGGGCCCCGACCCGCAGGCGCAGCTCGTCGACGCGGTCGAAGCCGCGGGCCAGGTCGGCGCCGGCGATGGAGATGAAGCCGGGGGCCAGGCCGCACTGGGGGATGAAGGCGCCCTTGGCGCCCTCCGCCAGGGCCTTGACCACGCGGGTGGTGGCGACGTCCTCGGTGAGGTCGAGATAGTGGCAGCCGACCCGGGCGGCGGCCTGCGCCACCACGGCGGTGAGGTGGAAGGGGGCGGCCGAGAGGACGGCGAAGGCGCCGGCCAGGACCCCGTCCAGGGCGGCCTCGTCGGTGACGTCCAGCACACATGGTGACAGCCGCGGATGGAGGACAAGGCCCTTCAGCGCGGCCGACGAACGGTCCACCACGGTCACCGCGTAGTCGCCGCTCTCCACCAGCATCTGGGCGATGACCCCGCCGATCTTGCCGCCGCCGATGACCACGATCCTGCGCATGCGCTCTCTCCCCGGGTTGGAGCTTGACGATCCGGCGATATCGGGGCGATTTGAACAGACAGAGCGTCGGATATGCGTAGTCAGGTGAGCGATATGCCAAGTACTGCAGACGATATGAAGCTGGACGCCCGGGACCTGGCCCTGGTCCGGTTGCTGGAGACCGACTCCCGACTGCCCACCTCGACCCTGGCCAAACGGCTCGGCGTGTCGCGCACGACGGTGCAGACCCGCATTGACCGACTTGTGGCCGCTGAGGTGATCGCGGGGTTCACCATCCGCCTGGGAAAGCCGTTAGAATCCCGCATCGTACGGGGACATGTTCTGGTGACCGCCGCACCCAAGGCCGCCCGACATATAGAGGCCAGTCTGCGCACCATGCCCCAGGTCGAGGCCCTGCACTCGGTGTCGGGACCCTTCGACATGATCGTGCAGGTGGCGGCGGCCTCCATCGAGGAGCTGGATCAGGTGCTGGACGACATCGGCCTGATCGACGGTGTGGAGCGGACGACGTCCTCGATCATCCTCTCGACCCGAATTCGCAGGTGACGTAGGGGCGCCGTTTGCGTTGCGTAACGTCACTGGGCGAAGGTCGATTCCAGGTAAGAAACCGGAGACACCGCCATGCTTCTGATCAGCGACACCGTGGAAGTGGGCGGCGCCAAGGGCCCGGCCCACAAGCCGATCTATCCCGCCAGCCCCGTGGAGCTGTGGAACCCCGAGGCCTTCACCAAGGGCCCGCCGATGGGCGCCTTCGAGGAGATGCGGAAGGCCTCGCCGATCGCCTGGATGTCCGAACCCGAGGATCGGCCGGGCTTCTGGGCCGTGACCCGGCATGAGGACGTCATGCGGGTCAACGCCGACTACGAGACCTTCTCCTCCCAGCGCGGCGGCATCCTGATGAGCCACCAGCGTTCCGAGATGCAGCTGGCCCGCGCCAGCCTCGACGCCATGATCAACATGGACGCGCCGATGCACATGCAGCTGCGCCGCGAGCACATGCCCTATTTCACGCCGGCCTATCTGCGCGGCCTCACCGATCGGGTGGAGGGCGAGGTGACCCGCCTGCTGGACGCCATGGCCAAGCAGGGCCGGGTGGATCTGGTCCAGGCCATGTCGGCCCACCTGCCGCTGTTCACGCTCTGCGAGATCCTCGGCGTGCCGGTAGAAGATCGGCCGAAGTTCCTGACCTGGATGCATTTTCTGGAATTGGCCAACTCCTTCGCCGCCGAGCGCAGCGGCGGGGGCGGTGGGCTGGAATCGGCCGCCGCCGAGGTGCCACCGGAGATGAAGGCCTTCCTCGACGCCTTCACCAACGCCATCCAGGAGATGTTCGACTACGGCCGGCACATGCTGCACAAGCGCCGCCTGGACCCGCAGGCGGACCTGATGAGCGCCATCGCCAAGGCCCAGGTAGACGGCGACCTGCTGGCCGACGAGTACCTCGACGGCTCCTGGCTGCTGATCGTGTTCGCGGGCAATGACACCACCCGCAACACCATCTCCGGCTCGATGAAGCTGCTGAGCGACTTCCCCGAGGAGAAGGCCAAGCTGATCGCCCGGCCCGAGCTGATGCCCGGCGCGGTGAATGAATTCATCCGCATGATCAGCCCGGTGATCTACATGCGCCGCACCGCCACCCGCGACGTGGAGGTGTCGGGCCAGCAGATCGCCGAGGGCGAGAAGGTGATCATGTACTACGGCTCGGCCAACCGCGACGCCGCGGTGTTCGCCGACCCCGACCGTCTGGACGTGACCCGGGCCAACGCCGACAAGCACATCGCCTTCGGCTACGGCCCCCACACCTGCATCGGCAAGCGCGTCGCCCAGCTGCAGCTCGAGGCGGTCTACCGCCAGATGCTGGGCCGCTTCCCCGACATCCAACAGTCGGGCCCGATGGACGTGGCGCCGAACAACTTCGTCTACGCGATCCGGTCCATGCCGGTGGAGTTCACGCCGGAGACATAACCCGGATCGTCATGGCCGGGCTCGTCCCGGCCACCCATCCGCTCATCCCGGCGAAGGCCGGGACCCAGGTCATAGGTCACGATCTGAACCAAAAATCCTGAAAGCAGCGGATGTATCTGGGTCCCGGCCTTCGCCGGGATGAGCGGGGTTGGATCGGCTATTCGGTCTCCAATTCAATCACCTTCACGCCGCGCAGGGCAGGGGAGGCGAGCGCGATCAGCGGGCCGACCGCGAGTCCCGCCGCGGCGATGAACAGGGTTTCGCGAACGCCGATGACGTTGGCGAGGACACCGCTGCCGAGGGCGCCCACCAGCATGGTCCCGCCGCCGGCGGCCTTGAAGGCGCCCGCCGCGCGTCCGAGGGTTTCCTGGGGCAGGACGGTCTGGCGAAGGCTGGCGCCCAGGATGTTGTAGACCGTGCCCAGGGAGTCCCCGAGCAGCTGGGAGACGATCAGCACCGCCATGCCGGCCAGGGGTGCGGCGGGGGCGAGGGGGATCAGCAGGGCGCTGCCGGCCGTGGCCACGGCCGTGACGACGATGGCGGGGCCGGCGCCCATCCGCTTGGCGATGGGGGCGGCCAGGCCCGCACCCATCAGGGCGCCCAGGCCGCCGAAGGCCACGGTGATCCCCAGCATGGCGGGGCTGAGGTGCAGGGTGCGCAGGGCAAACAGCAGGTACAGCGCCGCGAAGCCGCCGCCGAACAGGCCGTTGGTGGCGGTCATCAGCAGCAGGGGCCTCACGCGCGGCTCGGCCCAGGCGACGCGGAAGCCCTGGGTCAGGTCGGCGACCCAGTGCTGGGGCGGCACGGGCTCGGGATCGGGCTCGACCTTCTGGATGCCCATCAGGAAGACGGCCGAGACCAGGTAGGTCACCGCATTGACCGCGATGGCGAAGGGGGCGGTGAGCCACTGGAACAGGAAGCCGGCCAGGGCCGGGCCGCCGAGCTCGGCCACCGACTCCGTGGCCGAGAGCTTGGAATTGCCGTCCACCAGGCGCTCGGTCCCGATCAGGGCGGGCAGGTAGGCGTGGTCGGCCATGTCGAAGAGCACGCTGGCCGCGCCCACCGCGACGGCCGCGGCGAACACCTGCCAGAGGCTGAGCCAGCCCAGCCAGGCGGCGATGGGCACGGTGATCAGCACGCCGGCGCGCACGAGGTCGGCGGCGATGAGGATCGGGCGGCGATGGCGGCGGTCGACGAAGCCGCCGCCGAACAGGCCCACGAAGAAGGCCGGGCCGTAGGACAGCGCGGCCAATACGCCGAGCGTGGCGGGGCTGGCGCCCAGGGTCAGGACCGCCGTCATCGGCAGGCCCTCCCGGGTAATGCGGGCGCCGAAGGTGGAGACCGCCTGGGCGGCCCACAGTTTCATGAAGTCGCGGTCGCGCGTGAGGGCGACAGGCAGGGTGGTCATTGAGAAATTCCGTCGAGGTGGCTCGGCCACGCGAGGCCGCAATCCCGCGTCTTGCTGCGGGCGCTTGGGGCGAGCGCGATATTTGTAAGCCGCCTCGGACGCTTGCCTGCCGGCCTTGTGGCGGGCGCGGGGCTTCAGGTCAAGCTTGGGGGTGCGACCGACCAACTTCCCGCTCATCCCGGCGAAGGCCGGGACCCAGATTCACCCTGAACTGACCGAGTTGATCCGAGATTTAACGGTGACCTTCCAGGCGATGGGGGGCTTCACCTGGGTCCCGGCCTTCGCCGGGATGAGCGGTGGAGGGGTGTGTGACTAGGGCTCGTCCCACCCGAACTCCGAATAGATCTCGCCGGCCAGCACGTGGCCCAGGGCGGCGCGGATGTAGGGGATGGTGTTGTCGGGCAGCTGATCCACTGGGAACCAGCGCAGGTCGTCGCACTTGTCCGGCTCCATGTTCACCGGCTCGCCGGGCCAGGTTTCGGCGCGGAAGAACAGCGAGAGGCGCTCGCTGTCGGACTTGCGGTGCATGGTGTGGACCAGGGCGAGGTCGCAGGGAGCCAGGCGCAGACCAGCCTCTTCGAAGGCCTCGCGGGCCATGGCGGCGGCGAAGGTCTCGCCGCCGTCCACGTGGCCGGCGACGAGGCTGTACTGGCCGTCGGCATAACCGGTGTTGCAGCGGCGCAGCATCAGGACCTCGCCCTCGCGGAGCAGGACCAGATGGACCTCCGGGATGATCTTGAAGCGGGCCACCGGCGATTCTCCTGCGAACGGAGGGGAAAGCTAGCGCACCCACGCCAAAAGGCCCCCCGGTGTAAACCGGAGGGCCTGGCGGTTCTCAGCGCCGTGGGCTTTGGCGGCGCCTCTGACCTGTAGCTCTAGATGTCCGTGCCGGGGATGGGCGCGGAGACGCCCGGAGCGCCGGGGCGGCGATCACGATCGGCGTCGAGGCTGTCGTCGCGGCCGTCCTGGTTGGCGAAGGAGCGGCTCTCGCCGTAGCGCTGGCGCTCGCGGACCACTTCGTCGGCGGTGTAGGGGGCGGCCTCGGCGTCGAAGCGGTCCCAGCCACCGGCGCGGTAGTCAGCGCCCCGCGTCAGGGCGTCGACGCCCTGATGCTGGTTGAGAAGCACGTCGATCCGGGCGGCCTCCTCGTCCTTGGCCTTGACGCTGACCAGGGTTCCGCCGCGTCGAACGCCTTCGGCATAGACGTGGGCGTCCTCGTCGGAGTGGCCGGCGTCCTTCAGGGCGCCCAGCACGCCACCGGCGGCGGCACCGGCGGCGGCGCCCGCGGCGGCTCCAACCACGGTGGAGACCAGCCAGCCGGCGGCGACCACGGGGCCGAGGCCGGGGATGGCGAGCATGCCGAGACCAGCGAGCAGGCCGCCGCCGGCGCCGATCAGGCCCCCGGTGGTCGCGCCCTTGCCGGCGCCTTCAGCGGTGTCGTTGTCACCGTCGACGTCGCCGCCGGGGTGGCGATGGCCGTCGTGCCAGTTGTCGGCGTTGCTGGCGATGATGCTGATGTCATCACGCGAGACGCCTGAGGCCTCCAGGTCGGAGACGGCGGTCATGGCTTGGGTGTGGGTGGTGAACAGGCGGGAAACGGTGCGGCTCATGATGAGCTCCTAAGCTTGAGGGTTAGTGGGCGGTGACGGCGCCCTTGAAGTCGAGCGCGACGTCCAGGGTCTTGCCGTCCTTCTTGGCCTTGGCGGTCCAGATGCCGTCGGCGCCCTTGGCGAGGCCCGTGACCTCGGTGTAGCCGGCGTTCTCGATGTGGCCCTTGGCCTGGTCTTGGGTGAAGGAGTTGGAGGCGGCTTCCGGCGCGCTGTCGGAGGCCGTGGCGCCGGTGTCCACCGCGTCATTGGCGGTGGGCGGGGACACCGCGCCGCCGGGGGCTTCGGCGCTGGCGGTGGCGTCGACCGCCGCGGCCGAGGTGTCGGCGGCGGTCTGTGAGGCGGGCTTGGAACAGGCACCCATCAGGGCCAGGGTCAGAGCGGCGCCCGCAAGGGCCCCCATCGTATTTCGCATCGTGGTTTCTCCGGAGATTGAGGCTCAACAGCGCTCAGAATCCGGTGTCGTTCCGACAGCCCCGCTTAGAAATGTGCGGAGGCCTCAAGCTAAGCCAGCAGCGTCTCGATGATCCTCGCCACGCCGTCGTCCTGGTTGGTGGCGGTGGTCTCGGTGACGGCGGCCAGGACGTGGGGGTGGGCGTTGGCGACGGCGACGCCGCGGCCGGCGGCCCTCAGCATGGGGATGTCGTTGGGCATGTCGCCGAAGGCGATGATCTCGTGGGCCTCGACGCCCAGGTCGGCGGCGAGATGCAGCAGGCCGCTGGCCTTGGAGACGCCGAGCGCGCCGAACTCCACGAAGTCGGCGCCGGAGTGGGTGACGGCCACGCGGTCGCCGGCCAGAGACCGGATCAGGGCGTGGAGGTCGTCGATCTCGTGGACCGGGTGGTGGACCAGGATCTTGATCAGGTCCTCGTCGCAGAGGCTGTGGACCGGCTCCACGCGGGGCTCGTGGTGGTGGACGAAGCCGTCGAACATCGCGACCGGGAAGGCGTCCTCGCGGCCGACCTTGTGGCCGTGTTCGGTGGCGAAGCTGAAGTGCGGATCGGAGCGGCGCAGCTCGCCGATCAGCTCGAGGGCTATCGCCGTGGGCAGGGCCTCCTGGCGCATCACCCGGCTCTCGGCGAGGTCGTAGAGCAGGGCGCCGTTGGAGCAGACCGCCAGCCCGGTGATGGCGAGGTCGTCGGCGATGTGGTGGACATCCCGCGGCGGCCGGGCGGTGACGAAGGCCACGGCGATGCCGGCCTCGCGAGCGTTTCCCAGGGCTTTGCGGGTGCGGGCCGAGATCGAGCCGTCGTGGCGCAGCAGGGTGCCGTCGAGGTCGGTGGCGATGAGGCGGATCATGGGCGTTTCTGATCGCCTCGC